>JBIOJK010000008.1:0-66190 GCA_044450765.1 Myxococcota bacterium
CGCCTCGTTCACGGCGCGGTCCTCGAGCCGCTTGTACTCCGGCTGCGCGAGCACGCCCGACTCGCGCGCGGTCCAGGCGCGCTTCAGATATTCCGGGCGCAACAGGCTTCCGACCACATCGCTTCGAATCACGGCGCTAGTATCCCGCGATTCGGCGGAGGAGGGAGCATGCAAACGAAAGACCGTACCGCGGTAGTAATCGCGCTCGCTCTAACTCTGGCGGGGTGCCGGACCGTGCCGATCCCCCCGCCGACCACGATCGAGGTGCCCCGGGGGCTCAACGCGCAGGCAGTCGAGGTCGCGGTAGTCGCGGGGATCTTGAACACCCATCCTCCTCTCTCGTACGATCCGAATCACGAGCTCCCCGCGACGCAGTTCGACGACATGCTCCGACGAGACCTGATCGAAGGTTCGCGCGGGCATAGCTGGTCTCCGGCTGCGCGCGAAGGCGACGTTCGCTACGCCACCGTAGACACACGGGGATACTATCTTCGAGTCGCGATCCACATGAGCTCGAAGCAGCTCCGGATCGAAATCGTCGAGAGTCGGAACCTGCTGCAGGAAAATGGGGTGATCCACAAGAGTGTCATTGGCTGGCTCGGCAACCTGGAAGCTCACATCCGGAGGGAGCTCGACAGGATGGCGGCGATCAGCCACGGAGACGCGGCGCGACCAGCAGTGTGGGTGCCGAGCGGATCGACTCAGCCGTTCTCGCGGTCTCAGGCTGGCAGCTCGTAGCCGATTGCCGCCTCGATCGAGATCGTGCGCTGCACCGCGGGTCGCGCCAGCATGCGGTCGTAGTGAGCAGACAGGCTCGGAAACTCGTCGGGCGCGGGATGGAGTGAGTTGCGAAAGCGCCAGTACAGGCGAAACAGGTGGAGGTCGGCGATCGAGTAACTCCCGATCGCCCACTCGCGCGCGCCCTGGCGCGCGTCGGCGACGCGATAGACCGAGCGCGCGTGCTCGATCCCCTGACGCCGCGCGGGGTGCACGGTCGAGGCGATGAAGGACATCCAGGAGACCGCCTGCGCCTCGGCCTCGATGTCCGCGGCGGGCAAGAGGCCCGCCGCGGGGAAGCGCCGGGCCAGATAGAACAGGATCGCCGCGACTTCGCTGAGTGGGCGGCCGTCGATCAGCAGCAGCGGGACGTGGCCCTCGGGATTCAGCGCGAGATACTCGGGCGTGCGCGTCTCCTTCCTCGCCATCGACAGCGGGCGGCTCTCGAACGGCACGCCGATCTCGTGCAGCGCGATGTGCGGCGCCATCGAGCTGGAGCCCGGCGCGAAGTAGAAGGTCAGCACGATCGCCCGCTAGCGCGTCTCACAGTACTCGATGGCCGTCTTGATGGCCGTCGAAGCCGAGGGGATGAACGCGCCGCCGTCCCGCTTGCACAGCTCGGTGGCGTGGTCGGCGATGCCGTCGGAGATCGAGCTCAGACACTCCTTCGTCGTCTGCGGCACGGAAGGCGGCACGGAGCGCTCGACCAGCATCCGCATTCCCTTCACGCGCTCCTCCTCGGGAAAGCGCAGCCAGTCGTCGCAGCTCGCCTGCGGAGGCTGGCTCACCGGGGCCGGAGCGGGGGCGCTCTTCGAGGCGCAGCCCGAGGTCCACGCGCCGGACAACAGCAAGACCGCGACTGCCGACGACTCGAGCGCGCGCATGACCGCAGTCTAGACGAATCATGCCGCCACGGGAGTCTCGGGCGCCGGCCCGACGTAGCGCGACGAGGGGCGAATGAGTCGCCCGCCGCGCATCTGCTCGTCGACGTGCGCCAGCCAGCCGGCCATGCGCGCGACGGCGAACGTGGGCGAGAAGAGCTCCTGCGGCAAGCCGATCGCGTCGAGAATCACCGCGGTGTAGAACTCGACGTTCGCGGCGAGGCGGCGCTCCGGCCGGCGCTCGCCGAGCGACGCGACCGCAACCGCTTCGACCGCGCGCGCGAGGTCGAGGCGATCGCTGCGCAGACCCGCGCCGCGCAGTCTCTCGACCGCGCGCTCCAGCACGGCCGCGCGCGGATCGCGCACGCGGTACACGCGGTGCCCCATGCCCATGATGCGCCGGCCCGCGGCGAGCTCGGCAGCGATCCAGGCCGCGGCGCGCTCGGGCGCGCCGATCGCGTCGAGCATTGCGAGCACGGGGCCCGGCGCGCCTCCGTGTAGCGGCCCCTTCAGCGCGCCGACCGCCGCGACCGCGGCCGAGACCGGGTCGGACGCCGTCGACGCGACGACGCGCGCCGTGAACGTCGAGGCGTTCATGCCGTGATCGGCGGCGGTGACGAGATAGGCGTCGAGCGCGTGACTGCGCGCGGTGTCGCTGCCGTGCGCGCTCGCCATGCGCAGATAGTCCGCCGCGTGCGAGAGCGCCGGGTCGGGCGCCAGCGGCGGGACCCCGCGCCGCTGGCGTGCCCAGGCCGCCGCGAACACGGCGGCCGCGCCCGTGAGCTCGGTGTGCAAGTCCGCAGGCGCGAGCTCGCTCGCGCGCAGGTGCGCGAGCGACGCGCGCAGTGACTCCATGCCGTCGTCGCCCTCGAGCGCGTCGCCCAGGCGCGGCAGGCGCGCGAAGGCGCGCACGCGCGCGCGGCCGAGCCGCGCGCGCAGCTCCGCGTGCTCGGCGGCGCTCGGCAGGGCGCCGGTCCAGAGCAGCGCGCAGACGCACTCGAAGTCGCTCGCGAGCGCGAGCGACTCCACGTCGTGGCCGCGAATCACCAGCCGGCCCCGCTCGCCGTCCACGTCGCTGAGCTGCGTCTCGGCGACCACCACGCCTTCCAAACCGTCCATCGCCATCTCGTTTTTCTCCTCGCTGCGGATCTTGCCCCGAGAATCAATCTTGATCAACGTTGATCGATGGATCAAGATATGGGGCGTGAAGCGAAACCCGGATCCGATGAGCTCGCGCGAGGCGGCCGCGTTCCTGGGCATCAAGCTCGAGACGCTCTACGCGTACGCCAGTCGCGGGCTGGTGAAAGGCGCGCGGGGGCCGAACGGGCGCGGGCGGCGCTACTCGCGCGCCGATCTCGAAGGCGTGCGCGCGCGCGCCGCGGGCCCGGCCGCGGGCGCGCTGCGCTTCGGCGAGCCGGTGCTCGACACCAGCATCACGCGCATGACCGCGAGCGGGCCAGAGTACTGCGGCCGACTCGCGGTCGAGCTCGCGCGCGACGGCGCGCCCTTCACCGCGGTGGCCGAGCTGCTCTGGACCGGCGCGCTGCCCGAGCGCGCACCCCGCTGGCCCGCCGGCGGACCCGCGCTTCCCGCCCGCGAGCTGGCGCGCTTGCTCCCCGGCGGGAGCCCTCCGCTGGCGGCGCTCGCGCTCGCCGTGCCGGCGCTCGCCGCCGCCGACCCGCTGCGCTTCGACGCGGACCCCGCTGCGGTGTGTGCGCGCGCGCGCCGGCTGATTCCGAGACTCGCGGCGGCGTTCGCGCTCGCGCTCGATCCGCAGCGACTCACTCCGGCGCTCGAGACCGGCGACCCGGTTCGCGCGCTCGCGCTCGCGCTGGGCGTGCCGGCGCGGAAGAAGTCACTCGCGCTGCTCGAGCTGTCGCTCGTGCTCTGCGCGGATCACGAGCTGAACGCGTCCACGTTCGCGGCGCGGGTGGCAGCGTCGACGGGCGCGGATCTCTACGCGTGTCTCAGCGCGGCACTCGCCGCCTTCAGCGGTCCGCTGCACGGCGGCGCGAGCGAGCAGGTCGAGGTCCTGGCGCGCGAGGCGGGCGACCCCGCCGGCGCGGCGACCGCCGTGCGCGATCGCATGCGCCGCGGCGAGCTGCTGCCCGGCTTCGGTCACCCGCTCTACCCCGACGGCGATCCGCGCGCCGCGCCGCTGCTCGACGCCGCGCTCGCGCTCGCCCCGCGCGCGCCGCGCGTGCGCACGATCGCGGCGGTCGTAGAAACAATGGCGGCGGCAGGGCGCGCGAAGCCCAACGTCGACACCGCGCTCGCCGCGGCCTGCGCGGCGCTCGATCTCGCGCCCGGCCTGGGCGCCGCGATCTTCGCGATCGGCCGCACCGCGGGCTGGGTCGCGCACGTGCTGGAGCAGTACGAGTCGGAGGGGGTGCTGCGCCCGAGGGCCCGCTTCGTCGCGAAGTAGTGTGTGGCTCAGCTCCGCTCGAGCTTGAAGACCACGATCGCGAGCGGCGGCAGCGTGATCTGGATCGAGTGACTCTGGCCGTGCCGCACGACCGGCTGCGCGCGCACCCCGCCCAGATTGCCGATCCCGCTGCCGCCGTACAGCGCGGCGTCGCCGTTCAGGATCTCGCGCCAGAAGCCGGCGGACGGGACGCCGACACGGAAGCTCCCGCGCGGCACCGGGGTGAAGTTGCAGACCACCAGCGCCACCTGCTCGGGATTCCCGCCGCGGCGCACGAACGCCACGCTGCTCTGCGCCGCGTCGTTGCAGTCGATCCACGCGAAGCCCGCCGGATCGCAGTCGCGCGCGTGCAGCGCGGGCTCGGCGCGGTACGCCGTGTTCAGGTCGCGCACCCAGCGCTGAACGCCCGAGTGAGTCGCGACTCCGAGCAGGCTCCAGTCGAGGCTGCCGTCGTGGTTCCACTCGCCCCACTGCGCGAGCTCGGCGCCCATGAACAAGAGCTTCTTGCCGGGCTGCGTGTACTGCGCCCCGAGCAGTAGGCGCAGGTTCGCGAACTTGCTCCAATCGTCTCCGGGCATCTTGCCCAGCAGCGACTTCTTCAGGTGGACGACCTCGTCGTGCGAGAGCGGCAGCACGAAGTTCTCGCTCCACGCGTACAGCATGCGGAAGGTGAGATTCCCGTGGTGGAACCCCCGGTGCACCGGGTCGTGCGCGAAGTACTGGAGTGAGTCGTGCATCCAGCCCATGTCCCACTTGAACCCGAAGCCGAGCCCGCCCTCGTGAGTCGGCCGGGACACCAGCGGCCACGAGGTCGATTCCTCGGCGTAGGTCTGCACGTCGGGCGCGCTCTTGTACACCTCGGCGTTCAGCCGGCGCAGGAAGCCGATCGCCTGCAGGTTCTCGCGACCGCCGTACTCGTTCGGCACCCACTCGCCGGGCTTGCGCGAGTAGTCGAGATACAGCATCGAGGCCACCGCATCCACGCGCAGGCCGTCCGCGTGATACAGCTCGAGCCAGTACAGCGCGCTCGAGGCCAGGAAGCTGCGCACCTCGTGGCGACCGTAGTTGAACACGTGGCTCTTCCAGTCTGGATGAAATCCCTGGCGCGGGTCGCCGTGCTCGTAGAGATGCGTGCCGTCGAAGAAGCCGAGGCCGTGCGCGTCGCTCGGGAAGTGAGACGGCACCCAGTCGAGGATCACGCCGATCCCCGCGCGGTGGAGTGAGTCGACCAGGTACATGAAGTCCTGGGGCGTGCCGTAGCGACTCGTCGGCGCGAAGTAGCCCGTCGTCTGGTAGCCCCAGGAGCCGAAGAACGGGTGCTCCATCACCGGCAGCAGCTCGACGTGCGTGAAGCCCTGCGCGGCGACGTACTCGGGCAGCACGTCGGCGAGCTCTCGGTACGAGAGACTGCGCCAGCCCTCGTGCGGCACGCGCCGCCAAGAGCCGATGTGCAGCTCGTAGATCGCGATCGGCGCCTCGCGCGCGTTGCGGCCGCGCCGCGTCGCCATCCACTCCGCGTCGCGCCACTCGTGCTCGAGCGTCCAGACGATCGACGCGGTGTCGGGTGACACTTCGCAGTGGAACGCGAACGGGTCGGTCTTGTCCGCGCGGAACGCTCCGCCGCGCGACTCGATCCGGTACTTGTAGCGCGCGCCGCGAGCCACTCCGGGAACGAAGCCGGACCAGATTCCAGAGCTCGCCTGGATGCGCAACGGGTGCGCAGCTCCGTCCCAGCCGTTCCAGTCGCCGATCGCGCTCACCCGCTCGGCGTTCGGGGCCCAGACCGCGAAGTGCACGCCGTCCACGCCGTCCACGCGCAGCGGGTGAGCGCCGAGCTTTTCCCACAGCCGCAGGTGACTGCCCTCGTTGAAGAGATAGAGATCCTGCGCGTCGAGCAGCGTGAACCCGCTATCGCCCATCCCCGCCCTTTATACTGCACACGATGAGCTGGAAGCCCGAGGTCGACGAGCTGCACCGGCGCGAGGAGCTCGCGCGCGGCATGGGCGGGGCGGAGCGCATCGCGCGGCAGCACGAGGCGGGCCGGCTCACCGTGCGCGAGCGCATCGAGCGCATCGCGGACCCGGCCAGCTTCCACGAGACCGGCGCGCTCACCGGCGTGCCCGTCTACGACGGCGATCGACTGGTCGAGATCCGGCCGTCGAACTTCGTCACCGGCACCGCGCGGATCGACGGGCGGCGCGTCGTGCTGGGGGGCGACGACTTCACGGTGCGCGGCGGCGCGGCGGACGGAACCGTCGGCTACAAGGCCGGCTACGCCGAGCGCATGGCGCTCGAGCTGCGCCTGCCGATCGTGCGCCTGGTCGATGGCACCGGCGGCGGCGGAAGCGTGAAGTCGCTCGAGACCACGCGCCGCACCTACGTGCCCGCGAACCCCGCGATGGAGATCATGACCGAGCTCCTGTCGACCGTGCCCGTGGTCGCGGCCGCGCTCGGACCGGTCGCGGGCCTGGGCGCCGCGCGCGTGGTGTACTCGCACTTCTCGGTCATGCCGCGGGCGACCTCGCAGCTCTTCGTCGCCGGTCCGCCGGTGGTGCGGCGTGGCATCGGCCAGGACGTCGACAAGGAGACGCTCGGCGGCTCGTCGATTCATACGCGCGAGAGCGGAGCGGTCGACAACGAGGTCGAGAGCGAGGACGAGGCGTTCGCGCAGATGCGCCGCTTCCTGTCGTATCTGCCGAGCTCGGTGTACGAGCTGCCGCCGGTCGCGCCGTGCGCCGACCCCGCGTCGCGGCGCGAGGAGGAGCTGCTGCAGATCGTGCCGAGAAATCGGCGCCAGCCCCACGACGTGCGCCGCATCATCGCGCTCGTCTGCGATCGAGACAGCTTCTTCGAGATGTCTCCGCGCTTCGGGCGCTCGCTGGTGACTGGCTTCGCGCGCCTGGCCGGACGACCGGTCGGCGTGCTCGGGAACGACCCCAAGTGGCTCGGCGGCGCGGTCGACGGGCCGGCGTCCGACAAGCTGGTTCGCTTCGTCGACCTGTGTGACACGTTCCATCTGCCGGTCGCGAACTTCGTCGACAACCCCGGGTTCCTGATCGGCGTCTCGGGCGAGCGGGCGGGCACCATTCGGCGTGGCGCGCGCGCGATCGCCGCCGTGTACCAAGCGACCGTGCCGTGGTGCTCGATCATCGTGCGGCGCGTGTTCGGCGTCGCCGGCGCGGCGCACGGAAATCACTCGAAGCTGAACCTGCGCTATGCGTGGCCGTCGGGTGAGTGGGGCTCGCTGCCGATCGAGGGCGGCGTCGAGGCGGCCTACAAGCGCGACCTCGCCGCGGCCGCCGACCCGGAGGCGCTGCGCCGCGAGCTCGAAGCGAAGCTCGGCGCCATGCGCTCGCCGTTCCGCACCGCCGAGATTTTCGGCGTGGAGGAGATCATCGATCCGCGAGACACTCGGGCGCTCCTGTGCGAGTGGCTCGAGACCGCGTACCGCCTGCTGCACGCCGAGGTCGGCGTGAAGCGGCGCGGCATGCGCCCCTGACTCGACTGGAGGTTCCCGTGTACGAGCAGATCCTTTACGAGGTCGCCGATCCGGTCGCGACCATCCGACTGAACCGACCCGAGCGGCTGAACGCGTGGACCGATCGCATGGGAGAAGAGGTGCGCCACGCGCTCGCGGCCGCGGAGGCGGACAAGAGCGTCGTCGGCATCGTGCTGACAGGCGCGGGCCGCGGCTTCTGCGCGGGTGCCGATCTGAAGAGTCTGCAAGCGATCAGCGCGGGAGAGCGCTCGGCGCGCACCACGTCCGAGCTCGCCGCCGATCCCGGCGACCGCGAAATGGGCGACTCGTTCCGCAAGACTTACTCGTATCTGATGTCGGTGCGCAAGCCGATCGTCGCCGCGATCAACGGCCCGTGCGCGGGGATGGCGATGCCGATCGCGCTGTTCTGCGATCTGCGCTTCGCGGCGGAGAGCGCGACGTTCACCACCGCGTTCGTGCGCCGCGGGCTGATCGCGGAGTGGGGACTCTCTTGGACGCTGCCCCGCCTGGTCGGCACTGCGCACGCACTCGACCTGCTGCTCTCGGGGCGCGTGATCGACGCGCGCGAAGCGGAGCGGATCGGCCTCGTGAACCGCGTGCTTCCCGGCGGCGAGCTGGTGAGTCGGTGTCAGGACTACGTGCGCGAGCTGGCCGCCCACTCCTCGCCCGCCTCGATGCAGGTGATGAAGCGCCAGGTGTATCAGCAGCTCACGCGCGAGCTCGGGCCGTCGCTCGACGAAGCCGTGAAGTTGATGGTCGAGAGCTTCAGCCGGCCGGACTTCAAGGAGGGCGTCGCGTCCTTCCTGGAGCGCCGCCCGCCGAAGTTCCCGCGGGTCTGACGGCTCCGACCGATGCCGCGCCGCTGGCTCTGGCTCGCGCCGTTCACGCTCGCGTTCGCGCCCACGGTGGCGTGGCTCGTCGAGCGCTGGACGGACTCGATCTTCCGAAACGGCCACGGAATCTTCGTGCCGTTTCTGATGGCGTATCTCGCGCTGGACCAGCTGAAGCAGGACCGCGACCCGGCGCCGCGCGCGTCCGCGGCCGGGCTCGCCGTGCTCGGCGCCGCGCTCGCGCTGCTCGTGCTCGACAGCGCGATCCACACGGAGCTCCTGGCCGCACTGGCGCTGGTGCTCGCGCTGCCGGGTCTCTCGCTCCTGCTGCTCGGCGGGGCGCGCACGCGCAGCATCGCGCTGCCGCTCGCGATCGGCATCTTCATGTTGCCGATTCCGGCCGGCGCGATCTCGCGCCTGTACATGGTGCTGCGCACGCAGACGGCGATCGTGACGAGCTGGCTCGTGCCACTCTTCGGTGTAGCCATCTCGCGCAGCGGCACCCGGCTCGACATTCCGGGCCAGGCCGTCGAGGTCGCGGACAACTGCAGCGGCTTCGCGACCCTGTACGCGGCAATCCTGACGGCGATCATCCTCGCCCACCTGACGCGCTCCCCGGCGCGCAGAGCCGCAGTGCTGGCGGCGGCGGTGCCGCTGGCGCTGGTCTGCAACTTCCTGCGCGTGACGGCGCTGGTTCTCCTGGTGCGCATCTACGGCGGCGGGATTCTCGAGACACCGATCCACCCGGCATCGGGACTGGTGCTCTTCGTGTTCGTGATCGGGGCGCTGCTGTGGCTCGCGGGGGGAGACGCGCTGCGCGCGAGCCCCGGGAATGCGCGGCCGCCGCTCTCGGATCGCTTCGCGCTCCCGCTCGCGGCGCTCTGCACCGTCGCGCTCGTCCCGGTCGGACTGCACTCCTATCTGCACGTGCGCCGGGACGACTGCGCCAATCCGCAGGCGCTCGTCCCGCCGATGCCCGCAGGCGGTGTCTCGGCGGAGCGCGAAGCGGAGATCCGCCGCAGCTTCGACGTGTACCAGTGGCGCGAAGGCCGCCTGCCGCCCTCGGGCGACGCGCCGGAGCTGCGCTTCGCGGTGGTGCGCTCCTACGACCCGAAAGACCTCTACTACCGCGGCACTCGCCGGCTGTGGCCGGACGTCGAGCCGGGTGGAGACACTCTCGAGTGGCTGGAGAGCGACGGGGAGAAGCTGCCGATCGTGCGCTCGCACCTGGGCAGCGAGGATCACCACTCGCAGGCGGGCGCGCTGATCGAATCTCTGCTCGTCTACGAGGGGCAGCCGGTCGAGAACGGCTGGCTCGCGCAGCTGCGCGCCGCGCCGCGCCAGGCGTTCAGCGGTGGGCGGCCGATGACTCTCTTCGCGATCCGCGGCGACGTGCCGGCGGCGCAGCTGGCCGCCGCCGAGAAGCGGGCGAGTCAGTGGCTGCTGAACTCGTGGCGAACCTATCGAGCAATCTGCGGCGAGTGACTTGCGCGCTCGGCGCGCAGCTTCGGCAGCACGTCACGGGCGAGCGCCTCGGCGACCAGGCGCCCGTAGATTCGCGCGCCCGCATCGTTCACGTGCATGCCGTCGTAGTAGATCCTGGCGGGCTCGGCGAACTCGGGCTCGGCCCGCACGAGCGCAGCGAGATCGATCACGACCGCGCCCTCCTCGCGCCCGATCGCGCGCACGCGCTCGTTGAAGACGGCGAGCGCGCCGGCGTCGGTCCAGGGCGGCGTGAGCTCGTTGCGCAAGCTGGAGAGCGGCTCCGTGACGAGCACCGGCTCGATCCCGAACGCGCGGCTCGTGCGCACCCAGGCGCGCACGCGCGCCTCGTAGGGCGCCGGATCGGGTCCGCCGCCGCTCGCGCCGCCGCCGGCGTCGGGGCGCTCCGCGCCGGCCAGATTTCGCAGGATCCCGACCAGCGAGGAGTGCGCGGAGAGTGTCTCGCCGAGCCAGTGGACCCCCGCCCGCCAGCCGTCGGCGTGCGGAGCGCGCAGCGCGTAGCCGCCGTCGGCCAGCAGCCCGGCGTCATTGATCGCGTTCATCAGCAGCGCGACGTCCGGCCGGTCGGGCGCGACGACCTGGACGAGGTTGACGAGCGCGTCGTGGGCGGTGTTCCCCGCCCTCCCCGCGTTCAGCGCGTTCGCGCGGAAGCCGAGTGACTCGAGCTGCACGGCGACCTGGTTCGGCCAGCGCAGCTCCTCCTGCACGACGAGACACTCCGTCGTCGAGCCGCCCTGGAACACGAGCGTGAACTCGGGATCGGAGAAGCGCCGCGTGGGCTCGATGTAGCCGCGCGCGTCGGTGCGGAACAGCACCGTCGGCGGATCCAGATGCAGCGCCCGCCGGTCGAGCTCGCGGGTCGCGCCGGCGGGCTGCGTGCGCAGGGTCAGCACGAGGTCCGCGGCTTGCTGCGCGAACGGATTGCGCCAGAACGCGCGCAGCAGAATCTCGTTCAGGCCGAGGGTCAGCGCGATCGCCGCGAAGAGCAGCGCGAGCTTACGCACCCGGGCGACTCACGGAGCGGGGATCGAGCCCTCGAGTGGCTCGTTCAGGAGATAGCTCCGGTTCGAGTACACGCGGCGGAAGCCGAGGCGCTCGTAGACCCTGCGCGCGGCGGCGTTGTCCTCGTCGCAGTAGAGAGTCACCAGGTCGTGGCGCTCGAGCATGCGCGCCGCGATCGCGCGCATGCCCCGCGTGGCGTGCCCGCGGCCGCGCGCCCAGCGCGGAACGAAGACCCCGCCGAGTTGGACGGCGGTGGCGCTCGCCGCGCCGACGTGGACCTGAAACACCAGCTGCCCGCGCACGCGCGAGACCCACCAGCGGCCGTCGCGCACGTCGCGCTGATGGCGCTCGCGGAAGCCGACTTCGTCGGCCGCGTAGCGATCGTCGCCCAAGTCTTCCAGGTGCTGCTGCGCGCTGTTCTCCGTGATCTCGTCCGCGTCGGACTCGCGCGCGGGCTCGACGCGCGCCGGGCGCGTCCCGTCCGAGCCGCGCTCGAGGTCCTGCAGGCGCATCGCGAACACGGGCTCGCGCCGCGACCAGCGCAGCTCGGGCGCGTGGCGTGCGTACTCGCGCCAGAAGGGCTCGGTCACGTCCTCGCTGCCGACGATGTGGCGCGGCCTGAGTGACGCGCGCGCGGCCGCGTCCGCGAGCGGTGCGTGGGCGGCGGAGTCCTGCACCTCGAGCGCGGTGCCGCCGAGCGGCCCGATCAGCAGAATGCCCAGCAGCCGGCCACCTGATTCGAAGCCCAGAAAGCCCGGCGCGCGGCCCAGCGCCCCCGCAGAGACGACGTAGTCGAGAAACACGTTCCGCAGTGGGCGCGCGCGCAGCAGGCTGCGCGCATCCGCCGTGTCGCCGAGAGTCAAGGGTCGAACCATCGCCGCCAGGGTAACATCGCGCGCGCATGAGCTGGAACGCAAGCGAGCTCGCACCCGCGCGCGACGCCGACCTGGACCTCTCCGGCCTCGCGCGCCTGGTCCGCCGCACGCTGCCGCTCTTGCGCGGCCAACGGCGACACCTGGCGGTGTTGGCGCTCGGCGCGGCGCTGCTCTCGTTCGCGGGCCTCGCGAGCTTTCTGATCCTGGCGCCCGCGCTCTGGAACGGAGTGCTGCAGGGAAAGGAGTTCTCGCCGCTGGCCGCCCGCCTGCTCGCGCTCGACCCCGCGCAGGTCGCGGCCGGCCAGGCGCTCGCGCCCGAGCTGCGCCGCGCCGCCGCCGAGCGACTCACTTGGCTCGTCGGCGCGCTGGCGCTCGCGATCACGGCGGGCGCGATGTCAGTCACGTACTATGGCGTCTGGATCCTGCAGCGGTTGAATCAGTCGCTGCGCATGCGGATCGTCGACCGGCTGCAGGCGCTGTCCCTGCGCTTTCACGATCAGAGCCGCGTCGGCGACGCGATCTACCGCACCTACCAGGACAGCTCGATGGTGACTCAGGTGGTGCAGTCTTTCCTGCTGGTGCCCGCCTTCGCGCTGCTGCGCTTCGCGGTCGTGGCCGTCGCGCTCGTCGCGTTCGCTCCGCTGCTCGCGCTCGCGCTGCTGCTGGTGTGGCTGCCGCTGGGGCTGGTCGGGCGCGCGCTCGGCGAGCGGCTGCGCGGGCGCTTCCGCGTCGCGCGCGCAGCGAACAGCGCGCTCACCTCGCAGATCCAGGAGAGTCTCTCGGCGATGCGCGTGATCAAGGCGTTCGGGCTCGAGGGCGCCGAGCAGGCGCGTTTCGACGCGGCGTCCCGCGCGGCCTTCGCGGGCGCCCGCGGCGCGCGCACCTGGGTCGCGCGCTTCGACGCCGGCGTGTTCTGGCTGGTGGGCGCGACGATGATCGCGACGACGGTCGTCGCGACCCTGGCGACTCAGGCGGGCGGGACGCTCTGGCTGGCGGAGGCGGTCGAGCGACTCGGCCTGGCGCGCGCGAAGTCACTGCTCGCGGGCGCGGGCTTTGCGCTCTGGACGCTGGGCACCTACAACGCGTGGAAGGGGCTGTACTCGACCGGCGCGGTCGGAGTCATGGAGCTGTTCCGCGTCTGGGTGAACGCGCAGGACATCGCGGTCGGGCTCGACCGCGCGTTCGAGCTGCTCGAGCAGGAGCCCGAAGTCGCGGACGCACCCGACGCGATCGCGCTCCCGCCGCTGCGGGGGACCATCGCGTTTCGCGACGTCTCGTTCGCGTATCGCGCGGATCGCCCCGCGCTGGTCGGAGTCGACTTCGAGGCTCCCGTCGGCGGAGTCACTGCGCTCCTCGGCCCCACCGGCGCGGGCAAGAGCACGGTGATGGCGCTGTTGCTCCGGCTCTTCGACCCCGACGCCGGCGCGATCGAGCTCGACGGCGTCGACCTGCGCCGGCTGCGACTGGCGGATCTGCGCGCCACGATCGCGATCGCGCTGCAGGAGAACGTGCTCTTCGCGACGACGGCGCGCGAGAACATCCGCTACGCGCGTCCGGGCGCGAGCGACGCCGAGGTCCGCGCCGCCGCGCGCGTGGCGTGCGCCGACGAGTTCATCGCGGCGCTGCCCGACGGCTACGACACCGCGCTCGGCGAGCGCGGCGCCCGACTCTCGACGGGCCAGAGGCAGCGACTGACCTTGGCGCGCGCGCTGCTGAAGGACCCGCAGATTCTGCTGCTCGACGAGCCGACCGCGTCGCTCGACGCGGAGACCGAGCAGCGGCTGGTGCGCAGCCTCGCGGAGTGGGGTCGCGGCCGCTGCATCCTGCTGGTGACTCACCGGCTCTCGACCGTGCGAATCGCGGACCGGGTCGTCTTCCTCGATCGCGGGAAGGTGATCGAGTGCGGCACGCCGCAGGAGCTGCTCGCGCGGCCGGGCGGCGCGTACCGGTCGCTCGTCGAGGCGGAGCAGAGTCAGTCGGCGCAGGCGCTCGGGTGAGTCGGCGCTCCGCGGCTTCGTCGCTCGGCATCCTGCGGAGAAGCTTGCGCTTCGTCGCGCCGATGCGCGGGCGCTTCGCCGTCAAGGTCGCGCTCGCGGTGTTCTCGATCGTGCCGCTCTTGGTGCTGCCGGTGCCGATCAAGCTGCTGCTCGACCACGTGATCGGCGACCTGGCGCTCGCGGACCGGATCGAGTCGTATCCGTTCCTCGCGCGCCCGCTGCTGCGGCTGCTGGTCGGCGCGTCGCGCGAGCAGCTCCTGTGGTTCAGCGTCGCCGCACAGGCGCTGCTGCTGGTCGCGATCGGACAGATCGGCACGAGCGGCGGCGAGCGCAATCAGACCGAGGCCTGGCTCGCGACGGGGGTCGACCAGGCCACCGACACCGAGAACTCGGCGAACGCGGGCTTCAGCTTCGTCGGCGGCCTCTACGGGCTGTTCGACTTCGGCTGGACCCTGAGACTCACGCAGGACCTGAATCACCACTTTCGCTCGCTGCTCTTCGAGCGGATCCAGAGCCTGCCGCTGTCTCGGCTCGACGACGCGCGCATCGGCGATTCGGTGTACCGCCTGATGTACGACACGCCGTCGATCACGGCGGCGTGCTACCGGTCGTTGCTGGGCCTGACCGTGGCACCGTTCGGTGTCGCCCTGTACGCGTACGCGATCTGGGACAGCTTCCGCGCGCCGCGGCTCGCGCTCTACGCGCTCGGGCTCGGGGCGCTCGCGCTGGTCGCAACCTGGCCTTTCACGGCGCTGCTGCGCCGGCGCGGCGAGCGAGACCGCGCGGCGGGCGCAGTCACCACTGCCTCGCTCGAAGAGAGCGTCTCGAACGTCCTCGCCGTGCAGAGTCAGGGCGGCGAAGCGCGCGAGCGGGAGCGCTTCGGTCGCGAGAGCACCGACTCGTTTGCGCGGCACCGCGGCGTGATCGCGCTCGCCATGATCGCGATCCTGTGCGCGGCCGTCCCCGGCGTGGCGCTCGCGCGCGGCGCATTTCTCGAGGTGGTCGAGCTCGCGATCTCCGGGCGCATCAGCCTCGGCGACTTCTCGCTGCTGGTCACCTACTTCGTCCAGATCTGCGTGTTCTGCGTCTGGCTCGGCGGCCTCTGGTTCTCGCTCCAGTTCGCCGCACCCGGGCTCGAGCGCGTGTTCTGGCTGATGGACCAGGAACCCGAGCGCGACGCGCCGGGAGCGCGCGAGCTTCCGCGCGCGAGTGAGTCGCTTCGCTTCGAGGACGTCGACTTCGCGCACGCGGGCGGCGGCGTCGCGCTGCGCGGGGTGTCGTTCGAGGCGCGGCTCGGACGAGTCACAGCGCTCGTCGGGCCCGCGGGCGCCGGCAAGACGACGCTCGTTTCGCTCGTACCGCGCTTTCTCCGGCCCGCGCGCGGCCGGGTGCTGGTGGACGGGCAGGACGTCGCGCTCGTGTCTCGCGCTTCGCTGCGTGCGCAGATCGCGTTCGTGTTCCAGGAGAACGCGCTCTTCGCCGGTACGCTCGAGGAGAATCTGCGGCTCGCCCGGCGCGGCGCGACGGAGCTCGAGCTGCGCCGCGCCGCACAGCTCGCGGGGGTCGACGAGTTCGTGCACGCGCTTCCGGACGGCTGGCAGACCCGTCTCGGTCGAGGCGGCGCCGGGCTCTCGGTCGGCCAGAAGCAGCGCCTCGCGATCGCCCGCGCGCTGCTGCGCGACGCGCCGATCCTGATCCTCGACGAGCCGACGTCCGCGCTCGACCCCGACACCGAGGTGCGTCTGCTCGCGGCGCTGCGCGAGGCCGCCCGCGACCGCATCGTGCTGCTCGTCTCGCATCGCCTCTCGACCGTGCGAGACGCCGATCAGATCCTGTTCCTGCGCGACGGGCGCATCGAAGAGCGCGGCACGCACGCGGAGCTGATGTCACTCGCGGGCGGCGCCTATCGCCACTTCGTCGAGCTGCAAGCCTCCGCGCAATCGCCGGTCCGGGAGCGGATCCCGCGGAGTCAAGACTTGGCGTAGTGACTGCGGCGTTTGACCGCGAGCTCGCGCTCGAGCTCGAAGATCTGCACGCGCTTCTCCTCGCCGCCGCTGCGCTCGAACTTGTGCCCGCGCAGAGTCACTTCGACGCGGCCGAGGTCCGGCCGACCCGCGAAGTCTCGCTTCGCCCGGATCTCCGTCGACGCGAAGACGGTGTCCCCCGAGAAGATCGGCGCGGTGTGGCGGCCGGTGCGGTAGACGACGTCGCCGAGGCTGTTGTCCGAGATGTCCGGGCTCGAGAGACCGAGGCAGAGCGTGAACGGAATGCCGCCGTAGACCACCAGCTTGCCGCCGAGATAGCGGCTCGGGTCGCGGTCGATCATGGTCTGATTGCAGTGGACCTGGCTCGTGTTGTCGAGCATGCCGGTCAGAAAGATGTGCTCGTCGGTCATGACTCGGCCGCGCGAGTGCTCGATCGTGTCTCCCGGCGTGAAGTCCTCGAAGTAGGTGTCCGCGTTCGAGAGATGCGCGAGCTCCGCGTAGCCGGCGTTCGGGTCGTAGGCGGGCAGCTCGAGCGACACGTCGACCGGCGCGGCGGGGAACTCGCCCTCGTCGAGCGCCGCGCTCGCCTCGTGCCGGAACACCTGCACCTTGCGCTGATAGGCGAGCACGATCTGCCCGGTCTGCTTGCGCGCGATGCTCTGCACGTGCACGACGCCGAGCTCGGGCCGGCTCGCCGAGCTCTTCACGCCGAGCACGGTGGTCTCGGTCTCGATCGTGTCCCCGACGTAGACCGTCGCGCCGAAGCGCATGTCGATGTACTCGAGGTTCGCGCGCGCGTTCTCGGAGATGTCTTCGACGGTCTGACTGAACGCGACCGCCATCACCAGACCGGGCGTGATCGGCAGCGCGTCGTAGCCGTAGCGCTGCGCGCAACGCAGGTTGCGGTGCAGCGGGTTCGCGGTGAACGAGAAGTCCGTGAAGTGCGCCGTGAGTCCCTCGGTCACGGTGCGCCCGCCCTTGTGGCGGAACAGCTGGCCGAGGCGGAAGTCCTCGAGAAAGTTGCCGGTCTTCTTGCGAATCAGCGCCAACGGGGTCTCCTCGGGGGCGGCAGTTTACACGGCGCGCGGCGACGCGACCAAGTGACGCCGGAGCGCGCCCGCAAGGAACACCGACCCGGCGACGGCGAGCCGGTCGCTTCGCTGCATCAGCTCGCGCGCGCGCGACAGCGCGGCGAGCGGCTCGGCCTCGACCGCGACCTCGCCGACGCCCGCCGCCCGGGCGAGCGACGCGATCTCGTCCGGCGGGATCGAGCGCGAGGCCTCTGCCGCGGTGGCGACACAGGCGCGTGTCACGGGCGCAAGCTCCGCGACGATCCCGGCGGCGTCCTTGTCGCGCGAGATCGAGAGCACGAAGACCCAGCGAGCCTCGGGCCAGAGACCGACCAGTGTCTCGCGCAGCGCGCGCGCGGAGTCGGGCGTGTGCGCGTCGTCGAGGATCGCCTCGCCCAGGCGCTCGACGCGCGCCGGGAGCCGCAGCGTCTCGAGCGACGCGAGCTCGCGGGCGCCGAGCGCGCGCCCCAGGAAGACTTCGCTCGCGCGCGCCGCGAGCGCCAGATTCGTCGCCTGATGGGCGCCGAGCACGGGGCTCGCGAGCAGGCGGCCGTCGGCCAGGCGAAAGCGCAGGCCGCCCACGTCGGCGAGCACGCCGTGCGCACGCACCTCCTCGAGCGGCGCGTCGAGCGCGATGGCCTGCGCCGCGATCGCGCCCCACGCCTCCGGCGCGAGCGGCCCGTGCAGCGCGGGCACCTTCTCGCGGAAGATGCCGGCCTTCTCGCGCGCGATCGCCTCGAGCGAGTCACCGAGCTTGTCGGTGTGCTCCAGCTGGATCGCGGTCACGACGCAGACGCGCGCGGCGACCGCGTTGGTCGAGTCGAGCCGGCCGCCCAGGCCGACTTCGATCGCGCCGACGTCGACCGCGGCGTCGCGAAACAGGCGCAGCGCCAGTGCCACGGTGACGTCGAAGAAGCTCGGACACCGTTCGGTGTCGCTGCGCAGGCGCTCGATCGCCGGCTGCATCTCGCGCAGCGCGGCGACCAGCTCGCGCTCGCCGACGAGCTCGCCGTCGACGCGGAAGCGCTCGCGCCAGCTCTCGAGGTGTGGCTTGGTGAACGTCCCCACGCGCCGCCCCGCCGCCCGCAGCAGCTGCTCCGCGGCGAGCGTGGTGGTGCCTTTGCCCTTCGAGCCCGCGACCAGCACGCACGGCAGGTCGCGCTCGGGGTGACCGATCTCGGCCAGCAGCGCGCGGATCGGCGCGAGCCCCAGCCGCTCGTAGTCGAACTGCGTCTTCTTCTCGCGGTTGATGAGTCCGTCGAGATAGAGCTCTGCGTCGCTCAGCGTTTCGAGGTTCATGTCTGCTAGCCTGAGTCCCGTGATGGCGCGCCCCGGGACGAGCCTCCGCTGGTGGGTCGACGGAGAGCGCACGCCGCGGCTCGAGGCCCTGATGTCCGAGCCCGAGCGCGTGCTCGAGAGTCCGGGCAGTTTGGCCCGCGAGTCGGCCGGCCGCAAACGCCTGTTCCGGGTCGAGGCCGGCGGCGAGCCGGCGCTCTACGTGAAGGTGTTCAGCTTGCCGCCCGGGCTCGCGCGCTGGCGCTACCTGCTGCGCAGGTCGAAGGCGCGCCGCGAGCGCGCGGTCGCGCGGCGGATCGAGCGGCTCGGCATCGCCGTCGCGCCCCCGGTCGCGGTCGGCGAGCAGCGCCGGCGCGGCCTTCTGGAGCGAAGCTTCGCAGTGAGTCGCGACCTCGGGGCGCGCGACCTGCGCGCGGTCCTCGAGAGCCTGCGCGGCGACGGCCTCGCGCGGCGCGCGCTGCTCGAGCGCTTCGCGGTCTTCGCGCGCAAGCTCCACGACACCGGAGTGGACCAGGACGACTTCTCGCCGAACAACTTCCTGTTGCGCGACGACGGCTCGTTCGTGCTGATCGACTTCGAGCGGGCGCGCGTGCGGCGCGGGTCACTCGGCGGCCGCGCCTGGACGCAGCTCGCCAAGCTGCACCGGCGCGACTTCGGAGTTTCGCGCAGCGACCGCCTGCGCTTCCTGCGCGCGTATCTCGGCTCGCACGGCGCGGCGGGCCGAGCCGAGCGGCGCGCCGCCTGGCAGCGGATCTGGCCCGAGTTCCACCGCATCCGCCGCCGCGACGCGAGGCGCGCCGCGGCGGCGGCGCTCGCGGAGGGCCGGAACATCGCGCGCGAGGGCGACGCGCTCGTGGTGCGCGCGCGCGCCGGCGCGAAGACCCTGCGCCTGGAGCTGGCGCCGTCCGACGCACTTCTGTGTTGGGTGCGGGCGCATCAGCTCGAGCGCCTGGGGCTGCCCGCGCTGCGGCCGGTGCGGCTGGCCGGCTCGTACGTCGAGCTGCTCGATCCGGGAACCGCGCTGCCGCGCGCGCCCGCGGATCAAGTCATCGGGCGATCGCTGGCGGCGCTCGCGCCCTTCGGCCGCTTTCGCGCGCCGCCCCAGTGGCGCTTCACGACTCACGGAGCGCTGCTCGCGAACCCACACGTTTTCGAGCTCTAGTCGGGCCAGCTCGCCCCGCGCATCGCCCGCCACCACGCGAGGCCCTGCGAGCGCCGGTAGCGGAGCGCCAGTGAGTCGACCGGCACCGGGTCGCGGAACGGCCGGCCCTCGAGATCCTCGATCCGCTCGGGCGCGGCGAGCGGGAAGACATACGCCGGGGTGATCACGACGTCGTTGCCGAAGCCCACCTGCGGCTGCGAGGCGTCGAGCAAGTCGCGTCCGAAGGCGGGATAGGAGAAGCCCGCGGGCGCGACCAGGCCGACCAGGGTCGGCAGGATGTCGATGTGCGCCCCGGCGAGCCCGGCGGGCGGATGCACCCGCGCCAGCACTTCGGGCCCGTAGAGAACGAGCGGAACGGCGTTCGATTCGAAGAGCGTCGGCCGCGGATCGACGCTCTGCTCGCGGGAGTAGTGATCGCCGGTCAGCGCGAACAGCGAGCGCGGCAGCTTCTGCTCTGCGTCGCGCACGAAGTCACCCAGGCTCTGGTCCGAATACCACAGGTGACCCAGGACCCGGAGCTGCGCGCTGGAGAGGCCGCTGCAGAGCGGATTCTCGCGGAGTGACCCGACGTCGAAGCCCTTCGCCTCGAGGTCGACGCTGAAGGGCGGGTGATACGAAGTGCTCATGATCACGTCGAAGGTCGGCT
Organism: Myxococcota bacterium; assembly: GCA_044450765.1. GTDB lineage: Bacteria > Myxococcota_A > UBA9160 > SZUA-336 > SZUA-336 > VGRW01. The sequence continues at coordinate 19,949 of JBIOJK010000008.1, forward strand.
CGTCGCCGGTGTGGGTGACGACGAAGCGGAACATCGCGTCGTCGTCGACGCCCCACTCGTTGCCGGTGAGCTGCGCGCTCATCTCGTCGCCGCCGTGGACCTCGTCGAAGCCGAGATCGCGCGCGAAGTCGCCGATCCGCTGCCAGCTCAGGTAGCCGCCGTAGAAGAAGCGCGTCCGATAGCCCAGCCGGCGGAAGATCGCGGGCGCCGAGGTCGGAACGCCGCGGCGTAGCCCCGGGAGATAGTTCACGTACAAGCCGGTCGCGGGCAGCCCGGTCATGATCGCGCCGAGACTCTTGATCGTTCCGCTGCCCGCGGACACGAACGCGCGCGCTTGGATGCCCGCGCGGCCCAGCGCGGCCAGGCGGTCGGTGAGATGCAGCGAGGAGAACTTCGGCTGCATCGACCAGGAGTCATAGCTCTCCATCACCACGACGAAGACGTGCTGCGCGCGCGGCTCCCCGGCGCCCGAGGCGGAGCGCTGCAGCGCAGCGTCGAGGTCGGGCGGCTGCTCGGGTGCCGCGAACAGCGCGCGGGCGGCGCGCTTCACGTCGCCGTCGGGCAGGAACACGCGGACCCCCGCGTCGGTCTCGAGCTTCCGCTGACTCTGGATCGCCGTGAACAGCGCGAAGAACGGATTCTCGACGAGCTTGTTGAGGAACGCGTCGCCGGTGGTCGCGAGGTCCTTCTCCTGGACCGGGCGGCGCCCGAGCGATCCGCGCAGCCCGAACAGGGTGAGCGCCACCAAGAGCGCCGCGCCCAGGCCCCGCGACCAGCGGCGCTGCAGGAGCGCCGGAACCGGCAGCCCGCGCGCGGCGCGCCGAGTGACTCGCTCGGCGCCGAAGACCATGGCGCCCGCCAGCGCGAGCGCGAGCAGCGTCAGCCCGACGACCGGGTAGGTCTTCCAGATCGTGGCCGCGATCGCGCTCTTGTCGTCGGTGACGAGCCCGAAGACCCAGGGGTCGAACTGCGCGTCGTACTCCGCGAAGTACGCGGCGTCCGTCACGAACAGGAGCGCGCAAGCCGGCAGCGCGATGCCGGCGGCCAGCCGCCGCAGGCGCGCGGGCCACGGGCCGAGCGACCGCACGAGGTGGATCGCCGCGGCGATCGAGGCGGGCAGCAGCGCATAGCTCGCCACGCACACGTCGAAGCGGAGGCCGTACGCGAAGCAGCGCCGCAGCGCTTCGGCAGCGCCCTCGGGCGGAAGCTTCGCGCGGAACCAGACGACCAGAAACGCGCGGAACGCGCCGAGCGCGGCGACGAGCGCGAGCCACAGCAGCGCGTTCGCGGCGACCTCGCGCCACGCGGGAGCGGCGTCTCCGGGCGCGGGCGCTCCGCCTAGAGGAACAGATAGCCGTTGTGCTTGCAGGTCTTGCAGATCGTCTCTTTGGTCGGTGACTGACCGACGATCTCGCGGCGCGCCTCGGTGTACATCTCCCCGTTCCAGATCTCGCCGAAGTCGCGCTCGTGGATCGATCCGTAGTGGTGCTTCTCGCTGTAGACGCTGCAGCACGCGAGCACCTTGCCGTCCCAGTTGATCGCGGTGTCCTTCCACGGCAGGGTGCACATCACTTCGCGCTGTGCGCTCTTCTGCTCGCGATCGAAGGCGAGATACTCCTTGCTCTCGGGCAGCCAGTGACCGTCGCGCTCCAGCGCCTGCTCTGCGGTCTCGAAGATCTCCTTGCCCATGTCGGTGCGCGCGGCATTCAGCTGCAGCTCGACGCCGAGCTCGCGCGCGAGTCGCCGCGCGATCGGCACCTCGTGCTCGTTGTGGCGGAAGACGTGGAAGAGCCAGATGACTCGCGTGAAGTAGGCGTCCATCTCGCGCTTCTTCGCGACGAGCATGCGGATGTTGTCCATCACGCGTTTCCAGTCACCGCCGCGCCGGTAGATCGCGTAGCTCTCCGGCGTCGCGCCGTCCGCCGAGATGTAGATCTTCTTGACCCTGGCGCGCAGCAGACCCTCGGCGAGCTCGGGGGTCAGGTCGTTCAGGTGCGACGACAGCTTCACCGACACGCGCCGCGCGTAGGCGAGCTCGCACATCTCCACGATGTGCTTGTTCAGCAGCGGCTCACCCCAGTTGTAGAGGCGCAGCGTGATCAGGTCCCGGCCGAGCTGATCGAGCACCTTCTCGAACGTCGCGTAGGGCAACATCCCCTTCTGCGCCGAGCGGTCGCCCTGGCCGGTCGGACACAGCGGGCAGCGCAGGTTGCAGACGTTGCCGGACTCGACGGTGATCTTGGTCGGGCGATACGGCAGCCGCACCCAGCGCAGGCGCGGTGCGATCTGCTCCAGCGCGAGGTTGTACACCTTGCGCGGCGACAGAAACCGCAGCTCCTCGCGGGCGATCCGGACTCGCGTCCAGAGTCTGGCCACGCTTTCCCCCCGGACCGAGTTACTGGACCATGTACCGCTTCCAAGCGCGGTACTTGCTCACGGCCTCGTCGTTGCTCTCGACTGCGGGGTAGAAGTAGCGGACGGCGTGCCCGCACGTCTTGCAAATCTTGTAGCAGAACTTGAAGCCGTCGATCTCGCGCGTGTTGCCGACGAGCTCGCGGTTCTCGTCGGTGCAGCACTCGCGCGGGGTCGGCGGGGACAGAATCCGACGCGGATAGTCGTTGTAGGGCTTCTCGCTGGTGGAGTAGCGGATGATGCTCCGCAGGTTCCGGTGCGGCTTCTGATCAGCGGGCCTCAGGTTGCTTCCGATTCTCTTCAATTTCCTATGCCCTCACAGCTACCGGCGCACGAAGGTCGCCGAGTAGAACGCTGAAATCGCGGTACTTCGTCTCGCAGGGTGCGCCGTCTGCGTACCAGTAGCCGGAATGCGACGGGCCGAGCAGCAGCACGGACGATGAGCGGGTGCCGTACTCCGCGCTATGGACGCACGGATTTTCGAACGGATTCGAGCCGGCGGGATGCGCGCCGAGAACCTCGAAGAGCTGGCTGGCGAGCTGCTCGGGCGCGCTGCAGACGTCCACATCGCCTAGCAATCCTTCGATCCGCCGCACCTTTGTCGAGCTCGGATCGTCGGGGTCGCGGTTGCAGATCACGTGCACGCCCGGCCCGAGCGCGCGCTGGAGCTGCCGCCCGTCCTCGCCGCGCCGGATCAGCCAGGTCTCGCGGCCGTCGCTCGCCAGCAGGTTGAACGGCGCGTAGCGCTCCCCGCGCTGGCGCTCGGCTTCTTCAGCGACGCCCGCAGCGGAGCTCTGCGCGAGCGCGTCGAGCACCAGCAGCCCGCGCGAACGGGCTGCGGCGGGCTTCGCCGCGACGGGGCGATTGGTCAACCCCACGAAGACTCCATGTGCGTTGACTCCCATCCAGGTTCCCCCGGCGTCGAGATCTTGAGGCGCGACGAACGCCGGCCTGCCGTCGATCGCGCTGAATCGCGCCGGCGGTGCGGCCGGCCGCGCGTAGAACTCATCCCGATTGGCCGCCGCGACCACGGGGATCTGAGGCGCGACGCGGTCCAGCAGGATCAGCGTGCACATGGCTCCACGTGTTTCAGGTCCGGCTCGGCGCTCCGCCGCGGCCTCCGGGACGGTTCAGGCGCGCGTCGACGCTGGTCTCGAACCAGGATTCCACGGAATAGCCGTGGCGAATCTCGCCGCAAGCTATCACGCGGGGCGATTTGGCTCAAGGACGGCGGTTGGATGCCGCTCCCCTCAGCCCGGTGTGCTGCCCGAGACGACGCGCAGGTTCGGCGTGCCCGGACGCGCCTCGCGCTCCGCGGCCGCGCTGGCGCGCGGTCCGCTCGACGGCGCCCGAAAATCCAATCCGTAGCGCGCGAAGATCGGCTGCAGGACGTCCGCCGAGTCGAGCAGCGTCTTGCGCACCGACTCGAGACCGTGCTGCACGGCGTCGGCGCGGCGCCAGAACACGAGGGGATTCAAGTCGAAGAACTTCTCGTCGGTCTCGCGCGCCTCGATCACCACGATGTCGCCGCGGAAGTGCTCGTCGTACATGTACGCGCGCAGCCCCATCGCGAGCCGCGTGTGCAGCAGGGTTCGCAGCACCTGGTTCATGACGGTCTGCAGACCGCGATCCGAGAGGTAGCGGCTGCCGACTCGCCCCGGCGCATGGGGCTCGTTCAGGTACGGGCGGAACGGGTTGTAACAGATGATCAGGTCGGCGCCCTGCTCGACCGCGACGTCGATGTTCGCGGTGCGCCGGATGCCGCCGTCGACGTAGTCGACGCCGTTGATGCGCGCGGGCCGGAAGAATCCCGGCAGCGCGCTGGACGCTTGGACCGACTCCGAGATCGTCAGCCCGTGGTCGTCCTCGGGTCCGAACAGCACGCGCTCGGCGGAATCCAGGTTCGTCGCCGTGATGTACAGCTTCCGCCCCGTCTCGCGGTAGAAGTCGGAGAAGTAGTTCGGCACCCCGAGCTTGGCCATGTTCGTCGCCAGCCAGCGCTCGAGCGGCGCGTTGTCGAACAGGCCCGACGGAAGGAGCGCCCCCAGCGACGGAAACTCGCGCTTGGGCGAGACCTCGGCGTACAGCTCCATGAGGAGTGACTCGAGCTGCGTGTAGCTGGGCGCGTCGATCATCCGGCGCAGCGACGGCCCGAGCTTCGCGGGCAGGTCGGGCAGCACCGACAAGAGGTCGAGCAGCAGACCGGGCAGGTAGGCCGCCATTCGCGCGCCGAACACGGCGCCGCGCCCGACGATCTCGCCGATGTTCGGATTGTAGAAGTCGATCGGTCGCAGCTGGTCCAAGCGCTGCGAGGTGCCCTCGAGGGCCTCGATCATCTCGTCGGGCGTGATGCCCGCGGCGAGCGACGTCGCGAGGAACGCGCCCGCCGACAAGCCGATGTAGAGGTCGAGCTCGGTGACTTTCCGGCCGACGAGGAACTCGTCGAGCGCCTTCAGGCCGCCGACCTTGAAGGCTCCACCGGTGACGGCGCCGCCGGCCAGGACGAGCGCGATCTTCGGGTTCTTGGGTGGCCGGGTCCCCGAGCTGCGCTGAATCAGCGTGAGACCCACGCACCCCCCATGAGGAGGCCATCGGCCTCGGAAATTGCAGACCTGAGCTGGCCCGCGGCGGGCATCGACGGCTTTTCGCGGCCGCACTCACCCATAAAACGCGGTCGAGCTTACGCAGCGCGTCACAGAAGTCAACCAAACGTCACGCTTCCGTGTGCAGCTCGACACGCAAACCGGGCTCTCAAGCGGGCGTTTCCCGCCGCCGATCCTGCTCGTGGGGCAAAATCCGACCGGTAGATGTAGAGTTGCGAGAGAGGCCGCGATGATCCGGACGTCGAGCAGCGAAGCTCCGAAGCTCCTCTTGATCGGATTCCTCTGCACCAGCCTCGCTTGCGCGGGCGCCTCCGGCCACGCACCCGCGGCGGCGCCGCCGGATCCGCCCGCGGCGGAGTCCGCGAGCGCGGATCCTTCGGCCGCTGCGACGCCCGCGACGGCGGCTGCTCCAGCACCCACACCGGCGCCGGCGCAGAAACCGAGTGACTCGACGCCAGCGCCCTCCGGCGACACCGCCGCCGCGGCGAGCCAGGATCCGAACGCCGCCGCCGACCCCGACGCGCAGCCGAAGAAGAAGAAGAAGGACACTCAGGCGCAGCGCGTGCGGCAGAGTGACATCGCGCGGCGCGCCGAGGCGGGTCTCGAGAGCATGATCATCGGCGCCGTGATCGGCGCGCAGGTGGGCGGACCCATCGGCGCGGCTGCGGGCGCCGGCGCCTTCGCGCTGTGGGGCCTCGTGACGGGCGACGTTCCGTTCGACTCGGGCCGGCACCAACAGAGCTCTCCCGCGGGCCATCCGCCGCGCGGCTCCGACGACGAGATGGAGAACGAGGTCGACAGCGAGCTGAAGAAGCAGCAGGACCTCGAGGCCGAGATCGAGGCCGAGCTCAAGCACCAGGAAGAGCTGCTGGCCGCGATCAACAAGCAGGAAGAAGCCAACAAGTCACTCCAGCAGGAGTCGAAGGATTGCGCGGGCGCGACGCCGTCGGCGGACGCGACCGCCGCGCCCAAGCGACCCTGCCAGCGCGAGATTCCGGATTCGATCTTCGAGACGAAGACGGTGAAGGACGGCAAGCGCGAGCTGATCATCAAGACGCTCGACGCCGATCGCGATGGCCGCCCGGAGATCAGGATCACCATCGATGCGAAGACCGGCCGCACCCTGACGCGCGAAGAAGACACCGACTTCGACGGCACGCTCGACTCGGTGAACACGTATCTGCCCGACGGGCGGCTGGGCTCGCGCGCCGAGGACACGAATCAGGACGGCAAGCCGGATCGCTGGCTGACTTTCGACGGCGGCGAGACTGCGACGCGGGTCGAGGTCGACCGCAACTTCGACGGCACGCGCGACGGATTCCTGCAGTACCAGAACGGCGTGCTCCTGTACGAGGAGTACGACAACAACGGCGACGGCAAGATCGACCGGCGCATCGAGTATGTCGCGGGCAAGCGCACGGTCGAGATCGAAGACACGAATCTGGACGGCATCATGGATTCGCGGACTTACTTCGACGACAAGGGCATCCCGACCCGCGTCGAACGCGACAAGAACCAGGACGGCAAGACCGACGTCTGGGAGTACTACGAAGGCACGGACCCGAGCCACGTCGTGCTCGTGAAGCGCGAGGAAGACACGAACGGCGACGGCGTGGTCGACGTGACCTCGTACTACGAGAAGGGCAAGCTGGTCCGCAAGGAAGTCGCGGACCCGAACCTCGTGAACTGAGTCGTCTCAGGGAGGCGGCGGCGCGCCCTGCTGCGGCGCGGTCGTCGGCTTGGGCGGCGGCGGCGGCGGAGGATTGCCCGACTTGTCGACGCCGATCTCGAGCGTGCGCTCGCGCTCCTGCTTGCGGAAGGCCTCTTGTTTGTCCCGCTCGAGGCGCAGCTGGATCTCCTTGGTGCGCTGCCGGATCCGATCGCGCTCCGCGGCGAGCTCGAGATCCGTCATCGCCTGCTGCGCGAACTGCAGGTCGAACTCCAGCGAGCCGCGCGACCCGTCGCTGGCCAGCGCCGAGACGCGGATGCGGTTCATGCCCGGCCGCACCGGCACGAAGCCCTTGAACGAGCCGTCGGGCGCCAGCAGGATGTCGTTCGGGCCCGCCCACTCCATCAGCGTGAGGTTGACCGCGACCACGTCCTCGACGTTCGCGAACGAGACACCCGAGAGCAGTGACACGATGTCGCCGGGTGTACGCACGGGTGTGTAGGTTCCGCTGGTCGCCTTGGCCATCTCGGTCACCGCGACCGGGTAGTCGATCGCCTCCGGTCCGAGCCCGTAGATGTTCAGCATCACGCCCGCCACCTTGGCGAGCGTCGCGGCGTCGATCGCCGCCAAGATGTCTTCCTTGTCCTCGACGTTCGCCAGACCGAACGGGAGCGACGGCTTTCCGTCGGTGAGAAACAGGATCACCTTCTTCGCGTTCGGCCGGGGCGTCGATACGGCGCCGGGCAGCGACGCGAGCTCGCGCAGCGCGAGCTTCACGCCCGCCTCCATGTTCGTCCCCCCGCTCGGCCCGCGCAGCCGGATCGCCTCGAGCGCGCCGCGCACCTTGGCGAAGTCACTCGTCAGCGGCTGCTCCAGCTGCGCGTCGTTCTTCGGATTCACGCCGCGTCCCGTGACCTGATCGATCTCGCCCGAGAACGACAGCACGCCGACGTGGATCCGGTTCGGATCGAGGCCGTCGAGCAGCGCCTTCGACGCGGCGACTTCGGCCGCGAGGATCGAGTCATCGGGATCGGTGTTCGGCGTGTCGTCCACGCCAGGACTCACCGAGCGCTCGGTCTGTCCGACGATGCCGTCGTTGTCGACGTCGATCCCGCTCGGGTACTCGGTCGAGCCCGAGACGTCGATCACGATCATCACGTCGTAGCTCGTCGGGCGCTCGCCCGCGATCGCGAGGCCCGCGAGCGGAGCCATGTCGGTCTTGTTGTGCAGCGTCTCGCCGGGCTTGGGCGAGCGGATCTCGATCTTCACTCCGTCCGCGTCGCCGGCGCGCGCGGCGGGCGCGGCGACCGCCAGGGCCGCGGCGAGTCCGCAGCCGAGCGCGCGGATCAGCGAGTGTGCTGTGGCCATGCGGCTCGCGACCTTATCACGGCGCGCTGAGTCACTGCGCGGCCTCGCCGCCCACCACGTCGTCATCGGGGCGGAGCTCGACCTCGACGCGCCGGTTCTGCTCGCGCCCTTCGGCGGTCGAGTTCGTCGCGACCGGAAGCGTCGCGCCCAAGCCGACCGCGCTGATCCGCGACGGCGCCACGCCCTCCGCGATCAGCAAATTTCGCACGCCGTCGGCGCGGTCCTCCGAGAGCCGCTGATTCGAGCGGGCGTTGCCGTCGCCGTCGGTGTGGCTCTTCACGATGACGCGCTCCTTCGGATAGCTCTGGACCGTGCGCGCCAGCGAGCGAACGCGCTCGACGCCGCCCGGCGAGAGCTCTGCGGAGCTCGCGTCGTAGAGCGCACCGTCCGGCAGGCTCACGACCAGAGCGCCGTCCGTGCGCCTCACCTCTGTGCCGGGAATGGCCCCGAGCTCCTGCGCTTGCCGGTCGAAGTAGCTGTTGGCGATGCCGACCGCGAGCGCGCCGGTCGCGCTGGCGCTCGGCGCCGGGGCTCCCGGAGCGCTGGCCGGGCCGACATCGGCGCCCGCCCCCGCCTGCGCCTGGGGCGGACGCGCGGGCGCGCAGCCCAGCGTGATCGCAGCCGCGGACAGGGTGGCGCACGCGGCGAGGGTTCGAAGCGTCGGCATCGCGAGTTCCCTTGTAGTGGCCGCGTCCCCTGCGGGCGTGGCACCAGCCGGCGACGGCGGGCGAGCTTAGGGCGGCGCCGGCCGCGCCGCACCCAGCGCGCGCAGCGTTTCGACGAGGGTCCTTCCGACCGTGTTCAGGCTGTCGGCCGAGACCGCTTCGAGCGTGTCGTCCGCCGTGTGCCAGCGCGGTCCGGGCGACACGCGCGCGCCGTACTGGAAGTCGATCAGGGCGAGCGCCTCGCCGACGCCGCGCTCGACGAACGGTGAGTGGTCGTCGATCAAGCTCAGCGCCTGACCCGGATCGAACGGCTTCGGCAGGCCCAGCCGAGCGGCGGCAGCCTCGTACAGCCCGCGCAGCCTCGGCGACGAGCCGAAGTCGAGCGCGAGATTCAGGTCGCGATCCCCCACCATGTCGACCAGGATCACCGCGCTCACACCCGCGAGCGAGCCGTCGTCGGCCATGCGCTGGGCGATCGCTTTGCTGCCGAACAGGCCGTCGTCGGGGGTGATGTTCGCGCCGAACGCCTCCTCGCCGTCGCAGAAGACCAGCTCGAGCGGCGGGGTCGCATCGCCGGCAGTCACTCGCGCGAGCTCCAGCAGCACCGCGGCGCCCGACGCTCCGTCGTTCGCACCGACGAACGAGATTCCCGGAATGTTCTTCGTGTCGTAGTGAGTGACGATCAGCAAACGCGCTCCCGTGCCGCCCGCGCGCCGCGCGATCAGGTTCGCCATGGCGACCGGCGCGGCGCCCGGCCGCGCGACCTCGAACTCGTGCGTCTCGACCGGCCAGCCCGCTTGCCGCAGCCGCTCGCGAATCAGCTCGCGCGCCTGCGCCGACACCGCCGAGCCGGCCGGCCGCGGGCCGAGCCGAACCAGCGCCTCCAGGTCGCGGAACGCGCGGCCGCCGTCGAACTCGGTCCGCTCCGGCGGCGCGGGCGCAGCCGCCCGCTGACCACAGGCGAGCGCAGACACGAGCGCGAGAAGCATTGCGGTGCGCGCGGTGCTCGACAAGGCGCGCACTGTACACCGGCGTTCACGCGCGAGCTTGCGCGTCACCAACGCGCTGCGGGGCGCGACTCATGAGTGACAGCGAGCGCCGGTCCCGCGCGGAGTGGTCATGCTCGTGCGCGTGTTCGGCGCCACCCTTCACGTGATCGAGGGAGTGCGGGTCTCGGTGGAAGTCGAGGCGGGCGCCGGTCTGCCCGCGTTCCACATCGTCGGCCAGGCGGACCGCGTGGTGAACGAGAGTCGCGATCGCATTCGCGCCGCGTTCCGCCAGTCGGGGCTCGAGTTTCCGCCCGGTCGCGTGACCGTGAACCTGGCGCCCACCGGGCTGCCGAAGGTCGGCTCCGCGCTGGACCTGCCGATCGCGGTCGCGATCGCCGGCACGCGCGTCGAGCTCGCAGAGGCGAAGCTCGCGCGCGCGCTCTTTCTCGGCGAGCTCGGCCTCGACGGCGCGCTGCGGCCGGTGCGCGGCGTGCTCGCGATGCTGGGCGCCGCCGACGGCGGGCCGATCCGCCAGATCGTCGTCGCGAACGGGAACCTGGGCGAGGCGTCGCTCTGCCCCGGGCTCGAGTCACTCGGCGCCGCCGACCTCGCGCAGGTGCTCGCCTGGCTGCGCGACGGCGCCGCCCTCAGCTCGCCGGCGGAGCGCGGCGCGTCGGCGGCGCCGCCGCCGGTCGACCTCGACCTCGCGGAGATCCACGGACAGGAGAACGCCAAGCGCGCGCTGGAGATCGCCGCCGCGGGCGGTCACAACTTGCTGCTCGTCGGTCCGCCGGGCAGCGGCAAGACGCTGCTCGCGCGGCGCCTGCCGGGAATCCTGCCACCGCTCCCGTTCGCGGCGGCGCTCGAGGCCACGCGCATCCACAGCGCCGCCGGCACGCTCGCGAGCGACTCACTCCTCGCGCAGCCGCCGTTTCGCGCCCCGCACCACAGCACTTCGGACGCCGGCATGGCGGGCGGCGGCCGGCCGGTCCGGCCGGGCGAGATCTCGCTCGCGCACCGCGGCGTGCTGTTTCTCGACGAGCTGCCCGAGTTCCGGCGGCCCGTGCTCGAGGCGCTGCGCCAGCCGCTCGAAGAGGGCGAGATCCGCATCGCGCGCGCGCACGGGAGCGCGCGCCTGCCTGCGCGCTTCCAGCTGGTGGCCGCGATGAACCCGTGCCCCTGCGGCTGGCGCGGCACGGCGGGCCACGAGTGCCGCTGTCTCGAGCCGGAGATCGGTCGCTACCGCGCGAAGCTCTCGGGGCCGCTGCTCGACCGCATCGACCTCCATGTCTCGGTGGCGCCCGTGCCCTGGCGCGACATGCTGCGCGCCGGCCGCGCTGCCGAGCCGAGCGCTCGCGTGCGCGAGCGCGTCTGCGCGGCGCGCGAGCGCCAGGCGCGCCGCCACGCGAGCGAGACCTGGCTGACGAACGCCGACCTGCCGAACGCGGCGCTCGCGGCGCACTGCAGGCTCGACTCCGAGGCGCGCGCCCTGCTCGAGCGCTCGGTCGGCGCGCTGGGACTCACCATGCGCGCGTTCGTGAGAGTCCTGCGCGTCGCGCGCACGCTCGCCGACCTGGACGGCGCCGTCGCGCTCTCGAGCGCGCACGTGGCCGAGGCGGTGTCTTACCGGGCGCTCGACCGCGCCCGCTGAGCCCGCCTATTCACCAATCGGTGTATAGCGGATGACGCAGCGCGAGCCGTCCGCGTGACTCGACTCGAAACGCGGCTTCCACTTGGCCCACTCGTCCGGATAGCGCGTCCCGTAGCTCGCGAGCAGGCGCTCGAACGTCGCCGGCTCCGCGTCGAGCGCGGCGCTCGCGAGGAAGGTCGGCGCACCGCGCAGCTTCTCGCCGGCGCGCGAGTACGGCCCGAAGTCGCCCACCCAGAGGCGCGCCTTGTCCCGGCCCCCCTTCAGCGCGCGGGCCTTCCAGCCGCTCGTCGCGGTCGCGATCACGACGGCGCCGCGGTCGAAGAAGTACCAGACCTCGGCGTGGCAGCGGCTCTCGCGGCCGTCGCTCTTCAGCGGAGACACGTACACGAGCTGGCCCTTCGCGAGCGCGTCCTGCGCGGCTTGGTCGAGCGCGAACTTCGGCGCGTCCGCGCGCAGCCGGCGAGGGAGCAGCGCGACCGCGGCGAGCGCGAGCGCCCCTCCCTGCAAGAGCGCCCGGCGAGTCACCCCGCGGCGCGCCCCTGGCGGAACGTCTGCAAGAGGACTGTGCGGTTCGGTTCCAGGCATCGGTGGCCGCCTCTCGGTTGTGCGCGCGTGTCGCTCGCGGGGCCCAGTCTAGCAGCGCGCGCGGCGAGTCAGCGCGCCGACTCGAGCAGCTCGCGCGCCTTCGCGTTCCCGGGATCGAGCGCCACGGCGCGGCGGAGTCTCTCGACCGCCTCGTCGCGGCGGCCGAGCTGGAGCAGCGCATACGCGGACTGGTTCAGCGCCTCGACGTTGCGCGCGTCGAGCGAGAGCCCGCGGTCGTAGCGGGACAGCGCCTCCGAGAAGTCCGCGCGCTGCGCCGCGAGGTAGCCCTTGGCGATCCAAGTCGCGGCGGTCGGGTGAAGCGCGAGACTCTGGTCGAGATCGCGCTCCGCCGCGTCGAGCCGACCCTGGCGCATTTCGAGGAGACCGATGCGCAGCCGGACCTCCGGGCTCGCGCGCCCGATCCAGCGCAGCCGGCGGTCGGCGAGCTCGAGGCGGCTCACGTCGCCTCGGTCGAAGCCGGCCGCGACTCCGAGGTTCGTCTCGAACACACCGAGCAGCGAGACGGCGACCGACGCGGTGCCGAGCGCGCCGACGAGCCAGCGGATCGGCGCGCTCCGGCGCCCGCTGGCCAGGGGCTCGGCCGGCGCGCCGGAGTCACTCAGCAGCACGCGCGCGACGCGGCGGTCTCGGAGCTTCCAGATCACGCCGTCGAGCATGAAGTGGTGCAGGTTCACGAGCGCCGCGACCAGCATCCCGAGCCCGGCGTCGAAGGGCAGCTTGCCGAGAATTCCCGGCGCGAACAGCAGCGCTGGCACGGTCCACGCCGTGGCCCCGGCGGCGAGCGCGCGCCCGTAGTAGCGAGTCAGCGAGAAGTCGCGCTCGCGCGCCTCTTGGTACGACGAGGTGATCCACAGGTACTGAACCGCGTGCGCGAGCGCGATCCAGAGAAACGCGTACTGCGCCTGCGCGAGGCCCAGCGGCTCGAGACCCTGCGCGACCTGCCAGTTGCGGGCGAGCGCCGGCACCACGAACCAGACGGTCTGCGAGCACATCACGAGCAGCGCGGGCGCGACCGCGCGCCCGCGCGCGCCGCGCACCAGCAGAACCGCCGCCGAGCCGGACAGCGCGACCCAGACGAGCGCGCCGCCCGCGAGCGCCGCGTCGCGAAGCAGCGGCGGAATGCCGAGCGTGCGCACGTAGTACCCGTAGCCGGTGATCCCGTCCGGTGAATACGGCGGCGTGGCCTGACCGTGGAGTGACACGAACGCGAGAAAGAAGGAGCAGTAGAACGACGCGCGCAGCAGCCGGCTGGCGAGCGCGCTCGGCGCCGCGCCGCGCCTTCGGAGCAGCACCATCGCCACGCCGAAGTTCTGTGCGGTGTAGTGCCACGGGCTCCAAGTGAGATACAGAGTGACGAACAGCGAGCCGACCGCGACGCTCTGCAGCCCGAGCCAGAACGCGGCGCAGAGCCCCGCCGTTGCCCAGATCGCGGTGAGCGCGTGGATGCGGCGCTCCTGCGTGTCCTCATATACACGGATCAGTGTCGCTCCGTAGTGCGGCGTCGAGAGCAGCAGGGTGGCGACCGGCAGCACCGCGAGCGGCACCCAGTCGCGCAGCGCGGGGCCGGCGGCGCAGTGCAGCGCGAAGACTGCGAGATACGCGAGGCCGCAGCCGAACAAGAGGTCGCTCGCGGGGCCGAACAGCCAGCCTCGGCGCGCGGGACCGGTCGACTTCAACGCAGCGGACATCGGCCCTCGCCCCTGGAAACGTGAAGGCGCGCTAGCGGCTGGTTCCCCGATTGCGGGGTCGCTTGCTCGCGCGCTCGGCCGCGATCACCAGGTGATGCGGCGGCGCGCCGTGGTCGGCGCCCGGCGGCTCGGGCTCCGCGGCGTCGACCAGCCGCAGGCCCGCCGCGCGCAGCGCGCCGATCAGCGCCGGCAGACTCGCGAACGGACGCGGCAGCGCGCCGCCGTCGCGCAGCCACGGGTGGGCGATCGCGAGCACCAGGCGCCCGCGCGGATGCAGCAGCTTCGCCGCCGCGCGCAGCGCGCGCTCCGGGTCCGCGCTGTCGTGCAGCGCGAGCACGCAGGTCACGATCTCGAACGGGCCGGCCGGCAGCGAGGTCGGCGCCAGCAGATCGGCGACCGCGAACTCCGGCCGCGGAGTCTCGCCAGACTCCTTGGCGTCGTGATTGGCCGCGTGCACCGCGGCCGGCGAGACATCGATCGCGATCACCTCGGCTCCGTCGGCGGCGAGCTGCCGCGCGAGCGCGCCGGTCCCGCAGCCGACGTCGAGGACTCGCCGCGCCGCGACGCGACCCGCCAGCCGCAGCACCTCGCGCTGCAGGGCGACGCGCTCCGGCGGCAGGTGCGCGCGCAAGCGCGCGGTTTCGCGCAGGTGCTGCGCGACCTCTCCCCACGATCCGGGTCCGCCGGGTGGCTGGTTCGAGCGGGACATCGCCCGCAAAGATAACCCGGGCTTCAGGTCTCGTCTGCGAGCTCCATCTCGAGCATGCGCGCCTCCACGTCGGTCGCGCGGTGCCGGGGTCCGCGGCCGATCCCCTCGCACAGGGCGCGCGCCTCGTCGGTCCAGGCGCCGTCGGCGACCAGGCCGCGCCAGAACGGGAACGTGCGGCACTGCGTCGGGCGCGCGCCGTAGACCGTACACCGATTGGTGTCGCGCTCGAGGAACACGCAGGTCGAGTCCTCGAAGCGGAGCTGCGTGTAGCCGTACTCGTCGACGAACGTGTAGCGGCGCCGGAACTCGCGCGTCGAGAGCTCGAGCTCCTCTGCGAGCGCGGCGGCCTCGTCCGGGTTGAGGTAGACGTGGGCGTACTCGCCGCGCGCGGTGCAGCAGCCGCCGCAGCCGGTGCACTCGAAGCGCAAGCCGCGACGCGCGCTCACGGGCTGACCTCGCGCATGGCCGCGAGCGCGTGATCGATGTCGCGCGTCGAGACGTCGAGGTGAGTCACCGCGCGCACCGTGTCGGCCGAGAACGCGCTCACCAGCACGCCGCGCGCGCGCAGCGCCTGCGTCCAGCCGGCGGCGTCCGCGCGCCGGAAGATCACGATGTTCGACTCCGGCGGCGCCGGAACCTCGACCCCCGGCAGCGAGCGCAGGCCGTCGGCGAGACGCTTCGCGTTCGCGTGATCCTCGGCCAGGCGCTTCGCGTTGTGCTCGAGCGCGAAGAGACCCGCGGCGGCGAGCACGCCGGCCTGGCGCATGCCGCCGCCCTGCATCTTGCGGAAGCGGTGCGCGCGCGCGATCAGCTCGCGCGAGCCGGCAACGAGTGAGCCGACCGGCGCGCCGAGGCCCTTCGACAGACAACACGAAACGGTGTCGAACGGCTCGGCCCAGCGCGCGGCGTCGATGCCCGTCGCGACCTCCGCGTTCCAGATCCGCGCGCCGTCCAGGTGCAGGCGCAGACCGCGCCCGCGCGCGGCGTCCGCCACGCCGCACAGCTGCGCGAACGGGAAGATCCGCCCGCCGCTCCGGTTGTGAGTGTTCTCGACGCAGACCACGCGCGAGCGCGCGTAGTGATCGTCGCCCGGGCTCACCGCATCGAGCATCTGCTCGCGCGTGAACACGCCCTGCTCGCCGATCAGGGTCAGCTGCACCCCCGCCAGAGCCGCGGCGGCGCCCGACTCGTACAGATAGATGTGCGCGTCGCGCGGGGCGATCGCGGCGTCGCCCGGCTCGGTCAGCGAGCGCAGCGCGATCTGGTTCGCCATCGTGCCCGACGGGACGAACAGCGCGGCCTCCTTGCCCAGGCGCGCGGCGACGACCTCCTGCAGGCGGTTCACCGTCGGGTCCTCGCCGTAGACGTCGTCGCCGACGTCGGCGCGCGCCATCGCCTCGCGCATGGCGGCGCTCGGGCGAGTGACGGTGTCGCTGCGCAGGTCGATGCGAGTCACGGCGCGGAGTATAGCGGCGGATCGAACGGTGGATTGTCGACCTCGAGCACCCGCTCGCCGGCGTCGAGCTGCAGCTCGACCCGACCCGACGGAAAGGCGACGCGGATGGCCTCGCTCGCCCGCGACCCGTAGAAACGCCAGCGGATCGCGCAGGCGCCGCTGCGCAGCAGCCGCCAGACCTGCGCAGCCTCGAGCGGCGCGTCGGGACACACGGTCTGCGGCCCGGCGAACATCTGCGCGTACGGGTCGAGCTGCCAGCCGAGCAGCGACACATTTTGGTGTGCGTCGGCGCCCGAAAAGCCGGCGACGCGCCGGCCCGCGGCGAGCAGCTCGTCCCACTTCGCGAGCTCGGTCGCCGGGCGCCGCCACAGCTCGCGCAGCACGGCGTCGCGGTCGAGCGCGAAGCGCAGCAGCCGGAGCGGGAGCAGCGGGCCGTAGAGGCGGGTGAAGTCCGAGGCGTTGTTCTGCACCTCCATGCCGTCGAAGTCGGCGCTCCAGTCGCGCCAGCCGCCGTGCGAGAACGGATGCGGCACGACGGCGAAGCCGCCCTGCGCGTGGATGTCCGCGATCACGTCGCGCCCCGCGCGGCCCTGCGCCGGCACCGCGTGGTCGATCGCGAGCCCCAGCAGGTGCCCGTCGTCGGAAGCGAACTCCGCGCCGACCAGCACCAGCACGCGCCGGCCGCTCGGGCCGACCCGCAGGCCCGCGTGCTCGACTCCGGGCAGCGGCGCAGGCGCCGCCACGTCCGCGTGGTCCGTCAGCACGACGAAGTCGAGCCCGTCGCGGTCGGCCGCCGCCAGCACCGACTCGAACGAGGCGTCGCTGTCGTGAGACGGCGAGTGGTGGACGTGAATGACTCCGACGAGCGCCGCCAGCGCCAGCGCCTTCACGCGCGAATCCGGTCGAGTGAGTGGCGCGCGCTCAGTGGTGCGCGCTCTTGCGCGCCGCGACAGAGGCCGCCTCTTCCGCCTCGGGAATCTTTCCTTGCCGCTGGAGGAAGCGCGAAAGACTCGTGTGGAACAATGCCTCGTCGGGGTCGCATTCGATCGCCTTGCGGATGGTCGCGATCGCATCGTCCAGCCGGTTCATGCGACTGTAGACCTCGGCGAGCCCCTGATACCCCAGGCCGAAGCGCGCGTCGCTCTCGAGCACGCGCTGATAGGCGGCGACGGCGGCGTCGTACTTGCCCGCCGCGAACAGGTTGAACGCTTCCTGGTAGAGCGCGCGCAGTTCCGACATTGGGTCGCGAGTGTAGCAAGCCGATATTTTGGCGATGGAAGGACTTTGCATCGCGGAGCTGCTCGGCGACGGAATCGGTCCCGAGCTGCGCGAGTCGGTCCACGCGGTGGCTTCGGCGCTGCCGCTCCGGATCGATTTCGCGCCGGTCGATCTCTCGCTCGAGGGCCGCCGCCGCAATCCGGACGTCTACGACCAAGCCGAAGCGGCGCTGCGCGAGACGCGGCTCGGGCTGAAGTATCCCACGGTGACTGCCGCGGAGAGCCCGAATGCGGTGCTGCGCCGCCGGCTCGGCTTCTCGGTGATTCACCGGCCGGTGATCTCGATCCTCGGGATCTCGTCGAACTTCAAGGCCAACGTCGCGCTCGAGATCGTGCGCGTCGCAACCGGCGGGACTTACGACGACCCCGGGCAGCGAATCGGCGAGGACGTCGCGGTGGCTCTGCGCATCGTCGAGCGCCGCCCCTGCACCGAGGCCGCGCGCTTCGCGTTCGAGTACGCGCGCCGCAACCGACTCACCGTGACGTCGTCGTCGAAGCACACGATCCAGCGCGCAACCGACGGCTTCTTCGAGGCGATCGTGCGCGAGGTCGCGAGCTCGTATCCCGACGTGCGCCACCGCGTGGAGCTGTTCGACGCCCTGCTCGCCAAGGTCATCCTGAAGCCGCACGACTACCAGGTCGTTCTGGTGCTGAACGAGTACGGCGACTTTCTCTCCGACATGGCCTGCGGCCTGGTCGGCAGTCTCGGCACCGGCGCGAGCGGGAACTACGCGTTCTCGAGCGGCGGCGAGATCGAGGTGGCGATGTTCGATCCCGCGGGCGGCAGCGCGCCCGACATCGCCGGCCGCGGCGTCTGCAATCCGACCGCGGCGCTGCTCGCGTTCGGTCTCTTGCTCGACCACACGGGCCGGGTGCCGCTCGGCAACGCTCTGCGCGCGGCGGTGCTCGGCGCGATCGCGGACGGCAAGTCGACGGCCGACGTCGGCGGCAAGCTCGACACGCGCGCGTTCACCGCCTTGGTCAGCGACACACTGGCCGACGCGCTGTCCTAAGATCGCGCGCATGCTCGTGCGCGAGATGCAGCGCGGCGACCGCGAGGCGGTGCTCGACCTTCTCGAACACGCCTTTCGCGAGCGCGCGCTCTTCGAGCGCTACATGGACTTCGACCCCGCGTTCGCCTACGGCGACGTTCTGCTCGCGCTCGAGGGCGGCGCGCCCGTCGCGTGCGTGCAGATCTTCGACAAGACGATCCGCCTGCGCGGAGCCGCGGTGCGGCTCGGCGGCATCGGCAGCGTCGCGACTCACTCGAGCCAGCGCGGCCGCGGGCTGGCTTCCGAGCTGCTCGAGCGCGCGATCGAGCGCATGCGCGCGCGCGACATGTGGCTGTCACTCCTGTTCGCGGCGCCGGTCGCGCCGCTCTACGAACGGCTTCGCTGGCAGCGCCTGCCGGCGCCGCTCCTGCGACTCACTCCCGCCGCCGGCGCGAGCGTGCCGAGCGCGGAGCCGGGCCGCGCGTTCCGGCTCGACGATCTCTGGCAAGTGACTGCTCTGTACGAGGCCTATTGCCAGCCGCTGTCGGGGCCGACCGTGCGCGACGGGCGCTACTGGCGCGGCCAGCTGCACACCGCGGGCACGCCGAGCGAGGACTTCCGCCTCGCGGAGCGCGCCGGCGCGGTCGTCGCCTACGCGCGCACCGCGAGCTTCGGCGGCCGGCTGCGCGCGCTCGAGTACGCGCGCGATCCGAGCGCGGCGGACGAGCTCGCCGAGCTGCTCGCCGCCCAGGCGCACGGGCCGCACGCGCTGCTCGCGCCACTGGTCACGGACCGCGCGCTCGCGAATGCGCTGGAGCGGCGCGGCATCGCGATCTCGCTCGCGCGCGATCCCTCGCCGATGTGGCGCGTGCTGGAGCACGCCGCGCTCGCCCGCCTCGCGGCTCTGCCGGAGACGACGCAGGACGCCGACTTGCTCGCCGCGCTGGTCGGCGGCGCCTCGCTGACTTACTGGACGTCGGATCGCTTCTAGCGCGCTTGACGCGCGCGCATCCGCTGCGTAGCCTGGGACGGTCGTGAAAAACCGGACCCACACCGCGCTCGGACTTCTCGGGCTCCTCCTTCGTGAGGCGGGTGGGGTCCGTCCGGCGCTCTTGGGCTGAGCGCCAGACAAAACGCAAATCGGACCTCTCCCGCCGCAACGGCCGGAGAGGTTTTCTTTTGCGCTCCTGACGGCGGACCTCCTCTCCGACCCGTTTGCGACGGGCGGGCTCCCACAGGAGGCAGCGATGTCGGTTTCGAGTGAGAGAGTCGTCGTGTTCGACACGACGCTCCGAGATGGCGAGCAGGCGGCCGGGGTCTTCTTCTCGCGCGCGGCGAAGATCGAGATCGCCGAGCTGCTCGACGGGATGGGCGTCGACGTGATCGAAGCGGGCTTTCCCGCCTCGTCGCCCGGCGAGCACGCGTCGGTCAGCGGAGTCGCCGCGCAGGTGCAGCACGCGAGTGTCTGCGCGCTGTCGCGCGCGATCCCCGACGAGGTCGACGTCACCTGGCGCGCGATCGCGGCGGCGCGCGACCCGCGCATCCACGTGTTTCTGTCGAGCTCCGAGATCCACCTCGCGCACCAGCTGCGGCGCGGAGCCGACGAGGTCGTGGAGATGGCGCGCGCCGCGGTCGCGCGCGCGCGCAGTCACAGCGCGAACGTCGAGTTCAGCTGCATGGACGCGACGCGCTCGGATCCCGAGTTCGTGGCTCGCGTCGTGCGCGCGGCGATCGCGGAGGGCGCGGCCACGATCAACCTGCCCGACACCGTCGGCTGCGCGCGCCCGGACCAGGTCGCGGCGATGTTCCGCGGCCTCTACGCGCGCGTGCCCGAGCTGGCGGGCGTGATCACGAGCTTCCACGGCCAGGACGACCTGGGCATGGCGACCGCGAACTCGCTCGCCGCGATCTCTGCCGGCGCGCGCCAGGTGGAGCTGGCGGTGAACGGGCTCGGCGAGCGCGCCGGAAACACGGCGTTCGAGGAGGTGTTGATGGCGCTGCGGCTGCACGGCGAGTCACTCGGCGTGCACACGGGCGTCGACACGAAGGGGATCTACCGGGTGTCGCAGGCGGTGGCGCGCCACTCGGGGATCGCCGTCGCGCCGAACAAGGCGATCGTCGGCAGGAATGCCTTCCGCCACGCGTCGGGCATCCACCAGGACGGCGTGCTGAAGAACCGCGGCACCTACGAGGCGATCGACCCGGCGGAGATCGGGCATCCGGTCGGCACCGAGATCGTGCTGGGCAAGCTCTCGGGTCGACACGGATTTGCGTCGCGCGCACGCGACCTGGGCTTCCACCTGGACGGCCCGGCGCTCGACCGCGCGTTCGAGCGCTTCCAGCGCGTCGCCGATCAGCGCGGCGAGATCAGCGATCGCGAGGTCGTCGCGCTCTGCTGCGGAGCGCCTGCTTGAGCGCGGCCGGCGAAGAAGTCACTCTTCCGCCCATGACGACTGCGCGCGAAGCCCTGGGCCGCGGCGGGCGCGCGGTGCTGCGCAACGCGCGCGTGTCGGCGCTCTTCGTCGCGGCGGGCTCCGAGGCGCTGATCGCGGAGTGGCTGCTGCGCGCGACCGGGCTCGGCTCGCTCGGCCCCGCCGGCTTCGCGGCCGCGGTGATCGCGCTCGCGGCGGCGAACGCGGCCACGCTGACGACTCTGCCCCGGCTCGCGCGCCGAGACCGCGCGGGCTTCGTGGCGGGTCGCGTCTGGCTCGTCGGCAGCGTGTCCGCGCTCGTGACTGGACCCCCGCTCGCGCTCGTGTTCGCGCTGCTCGGACCGCTCGCCTGGCTCGGTCCGCTCGCAAGTCAGCGGCTCGGCGACGTCGCGAGCGCGCTCCTGGTGCCGGCCGGCGGCGCGGCCGTCGCGCTCGGCTTCGGCTCGATCTTCTGGGGGTATCTCGTCGGACAGCGGCGGGTCGAGGTCGACCGGGTCGATCTGCCGCTCAGCGGTCTGCCCGACGCGCTGGCCGGCCTGCGCGTCGCGCAGATCTCCGACCTGCACATCGGGCCGCAGCTGCGGGCGCCGCTCCTGCGCGAGCTGATCGCCAGGGTGAACGCGCTCGAGCCGGATCTCATCGCGATCACGGGCGACGTCTTCGATTTCGACCCGAGCTTCATCGAGGAAGGCTGCCGCGAGCTCGCCGCTCTGCACGCGCCGCTCGGGGTGTTCTGCGTGCTCGGGAATCACGACGTGTACACGGGCGCCGACGCGGTCGCGCGCGGGCTCGCGGCGTTCACCGGGATTCGCGTCCTGCGCGACGAGTGGGCGGTGATCGCCGTCGCGGGCGGGGAGCTCGCGATCGTCGGCGTCGAAGATCCCGGCCGCGGCTGGACCGAGCGCGACTCGACTCACCAGGCCCTGGAGAAGCTCGCCGCCGAGCTCCCGCCCGATCTCGCGCGCTTGCTGCTCGTGCACCGGCCCAGTTACTTCGCGGAGGCAGCGCGGCTCGGCTTCCCGCTCTCGCTCGCGGGCCACACGCACGGCGGCCAGATCGCACTGCCCTGGCCGGCACAACACCACAATGTGTCGCGCCTGATCTCGCGCTGGACGCGCGGGTTGTTCCGCGACGAAGCGACCGGCGCGCTGCTGTACGTGAACCGCGGCCTCGGCGTCGCGGGTCCACCCGTTCGGCTCAACTGCGCGCGGGAGATCTCGCTCCACAGACTCGTGCCTCACGGGACCCGGCGCGGCCAAGCCGCGCCACCCGCCTAGCTCAGGAGGACGAGGCGGTGGTCGCCGTCGCTCGTCACTTGGAAGCGGGCGCGAAGGCCGGGGAGGGCCGCGGCGAGGTCGTCGGCGGAGTCGGCGGGGGCGTCGAACTTCGCGAAGACGCGGCGGCCGGCGACCCGGAGCAGGGCGACGTGCAGCGGGCCCTCCCCCGACGCGGTCACGTGGATGGTCGTCGCGGCTTCGATCACGCCGTCCTGACCGTGCAGCGCCTGCGGGGGGAGCGGCGCCGAGAGGGGCTCGGCGCGCCGCGCCGGCGGAGTGAGATTCGCGGCGCGCTTGCGCGCGTTGTCCGCACGCTCGATCAGAGTCACGTAGACGTTGTTCCCGGGGCCCCCGATCGAGTGCGAGAGGCCGATCCGCGCGCCCGCAGCTTGCGCGCGCGGATTCGGGAATCGGCCGGTGAGCTGGAGATACAGCTCGCCGAGCTGGAACAGCCCGGTTCCGCCGACGGGATGGCCGCGCGACTTCAGGCCGCCCGACAAGTTCGTCGGCCGGCAGCCGCGCGGCCCGCTCCAGCGGTGGGCGTAGGGATCGAGCGCGGGCTCGGCGCCGCGCGCAGCGCCGATCAGCGCCTCGAGCGCCTGCTCGGCGTCGCAGAGTCCGAGGTCGACGAGGTTCACGGGCAGCAGGCTGTTGAACGCGTCGTGTGACTCGAGCACCAGGCCCTCGAGCTCCCGCGCGCTCGCGACGCCGGCCTGATGCAGCGCGAACGCCGCCGCTCGCCGCGTCGCGGCGAGTGAGTCGAGCTCCGCGCGGTCGAGCAGCGACGAGGTGTCCGTCGCGGCGCCGAGCCCCGCGACGCGCACCGCCTGCGGCCGGTCGGTGAGGATGATCGCGGCGGCGCCGTCGCAGATCGGCGAGCAGTCCTTGCGGCGCAGCGGCGTCGCGACCGGCAGATTCCGCGTCTCGTCGAAGTACGCCGCGAGCGACTCCGGCTTGCCGGCGAAGGCCGCGAGCGGATTGTCCGCGCCCAGCGCATGCGCGCGGAACATCAGGCGCGAGAGGACGTCCGCGACGCGCGCGCCACTCACGCCGTGGCGCCGGAAGAACGCCTGAGTCACCAGCGCGATCAGCGCCGGCATGGTGAATCCGAAGCGCCGTTCCATGGGGTCGACGGTCTTCGACATGATCTCGGTCGCCACCTGCGTCGTGACCGTCTTCATGCGCTCGCCCGCGACCACGAGCACGTTCGAGCAGGCGCCCGAGCGGACCTTGTAGCAGGCCTCGTGAAACGCGGCGGCGCCGGTGGACGACGCCGTCTCCGAGCGCACGGCGGGGACGCCGGCGAGGCCGAGCCGGTCGGCGACCTTGGCGGCGATGTTCGCGCGGTTCTCGAACTCCTCCGCGTTCGTGATCCCGACCTGCACGGCGTCGAAGTCGCGGATCTCGGACTCGGCGAGTGCGCGCCGGTAGGCGGTCTGAAACAGCTCGAAGACGTTGCCGAAGATACTCCCGGTCAAGTCGACCTTGGTGAGTCCGACGGCAGCGATGTAGACTTCGCGCATCTCGCACACGGATCGGGAAGCGCCGTGTTGCGATTGACACGCGCGCTCTGCGACGGGCCGCGATGGATGAGGGGGGCGCATGCGCCGTTCGGTCGCGGGAATGCTCGTGCTGCTCGTCGCCGTGATGGTCGGGCTCGCGCTGTGGGCGGTGCACCGGCGCCTGCCGGATCACTCGGTGCTGGTGCTCGAGCTCGAAGGCGACATCGACGAGGCGCCGCCGCTCGACTTGATCGGGCAGTGGACCGCGCGCGGGCCGGCGCTGCCGACCTTGTTGCTCCTGCTCGACATGGCCGCCGCTGACTCGCGCATCGACGGCGTGCTGCTGCACATCAAGGCGCTCAGCGTCGGCTACGCGCGCCTGCAAGAGCTGCGCGACGCCGCGGCGCAGGTGCGCGCGGCGGGCAAGCGAGTCGTCGCGCTCGTCGACGAGACGAGCTTGAACGGGACACGCGAGCTGTTTCTCGCCTCGGTCGCGAACAAGGTGCTGGTCGACCCCGGCTCACTCGCGCCGCTCGGCGGCCTCGCCGGGCAGTTTCTCCACCTGCAGGGCTTCTTCGAGAAGCTCGGCGTGAAGTGGGAGTACTCCCGCGTCGGCGAGTACAAGTCCGCGGTCGAGGAGTACGCCGCGCGCGAGATGAGCCCGAAGGCGCGCGAGATGACGACCGCGCTGATCGACGGCGTGTTCGCGCAGATCGTCGACGGGCTCGCGAGCGGGCGCGGAATCCGCGGCGACAAGGTGCGCGCGCTCTTCGAATCGGTGCCGGGCACGCCGAAGGAGCTGATCGAGGCGGGCCTCGCCGACGAGATCGCCGGGCGGAGAGACGCGCTCGCGAAGGCCGGCCTCGCCGGCGCGAACGAAGTCGAAGCCGACGCCTATCAGCGCACGGACGCCAGCGCGCTCGGTCTGCGCCGCGGTCCCAAGATCGCGCTGGTGTTCGGCGACGGCACGATCGTCGACGAGCGCGGGCGCTCGCTGCAGAAGCTGTTCGCCGCCGAGGAGGTCGAGCAGGCGCTCGACGCCGCCGCCGACGACGACGCGATCCGCGCGGTGGTGTTCCGCGTGAACTCGCCCGGCGGCGGCACGCAGGCTTCCGAGCGCATCTGGCGCGCGGTGCGCCGCGTGCACGCGAAGAAGCCGATCGTGGTCTCGATGGCCGACTACGCCGCGTCGGGCGGCTACTACGTCGCGAGCGGGGCGAACGCGATCCTGGCCGAGCCGGCGACGTTCACCGGCTCGATCGGCGTCTTCATGATGCGGCCGACGTTCGCGGGCGCGCTCGAGAAGCTCGACGTCGGACACGAGATGATCGGGCGCGGGGCCTACGCCGGCATGCTCACCGGCGACGCTCCGATGACTCCGCTGCAGCGCGCGCGCACCGACGCCTTCACGCAGGCCGCGTACGCCGACTTTCTCTCGCGCGTCTCCGAGGGGCGTGGCACGCCGACGGAGGCGATCGACAAGCTCGGGCGCGGGCACGTGTGGCTCGGCAGCGACGCGCTCGCCAACGGCCTGATCGACGAGCTGGGCGGACTCTCCGCCGCGGTCGCGCGCGCGCGCCGCGAGGCGAAGCTCGAATCCGAGCCGGATCCCGTGCGAGTCATTCTGCCCGCGCCGCGCGGCCCGCTGGACCAGCTGAAGAGCGCCCTGCGCGGTGAGTCGGGCCTGCGCCTGCTGCAGGCCCTGGCGCCGGTCGAGCTGCCCGAGATCCCGGCGCTCGCCTGGCTGCCCTCGAGCGGCGGGATCGCCTACCTGCCGCCCGACTGGCTCGAGCTGCGCTGACACCTCACGGTGTAGGCCGCGCCGCCGCCGCCGAGCCGACGTGGGGCAACGTGCCGGGCAACAGGCCGCGGTTGCGCGCGATCTGAACCGGCGCGTTCGGCTGGCGCGGATCGTAGAGCAAGAGATCCGCGAGTCCGTCGCCGTTCCAGTCGCCGCTGCGCAGCCGCCCGCTCGACGACAGCTTCTGGCGGCCAGCGACCGTCGACGAGATTCCCGCCGCGCCGCCCAGCCAGACGTCGAGCCGGTCGCCCTTCCCGGGAGTCAGTAAGTCGTCGTAGCCGTCGCCGTTCACGTCGAAGCTCCCGGTCGGGATGAAGCCCAGCGGGCGCGCCGTGTCGAAGCTGATCGCGATGTTCAGCTTGCGCGTGAACCACGGCTCCTTCGAGAAGACGCCGCTCGGCCCGGCCCGATAGACACTCACGTCGGCGTCGATCGCGCGCGTGACGAGGGCCTGGATCAAGCCGAGCACACCGAACGGCACCGTCACGTGCAGGAGCTCGAGCTTGCCGTCGTGATCGATGTCGACCAGCTGGTCCGCGCCCCAGCCGGCGCTCGGCTCGCAGCTGAAGTCGGGCTTCGAGAGGTCCCAGGTGCCGCCCCGGTTCAAGTAGATGCGCGTGTCCGTCTTCGCGTCGGTGATTCCGCCGGACAGGTTCGAGATGATCAGGTCGAGCTTGCCGTCGCCCGAGATGTCTCGCGCGTCGGTGCGCACCGCGCCGGAGCCGCGGATGTGATCCTGCTCGGAGACCAGCGCGAGCTTCAGCACGCGGTCGGCCGCGTGCGGGAAGCTGCCGTCGGGTCGCTGCAGGAACACGCGCACGTCGTGGCGGCTCGAGCCGACGACGTCCGCGCGGCCGTCGCCGTCGACGTCGCCGACGGAGATCCGCGGCACGTCGAGCAGGAGCTGGATGTCGCTGTCGACCAGCACCGGCCCCGGCCGCTGCGGCAGGAAGTAGTTCGCGCGCGCGCCGACGTCGAGCCGCGCCTTCTCTACACCGTTCGGTGTCACGAAGACGGTCTGCGCGAGCAGCGGCACCAGCAGCCACGGCTCCTTCCCGAAGTCGTTGAACACGATGTGCAGGCGGTCGAGGCCGCGCTCGTCCTCGGCGGCCGCCATCGTGCCGCCCTCGATGCGGATGTCCCGCTGCGGCAGAGCCGGATTGGCGAACGACAGGATCGTGAGTCCGCCCGGGCGCAGCAGCACGAGCTCCATCCCGGGCAGCCCGGGCAACACGTCGCCGACGTCGTACGCCGCGCTCTCGTCGGGCAGCGGAATCTCGTACTTCGGCTTCGGCTCGAGCGCGCCCGTGTCGGTCTGCGTCCAGAGTCGCACGATGCGTTTGTCGTCGGGCGGAATGCCGATGAAGACGATCTGCAGCAGGTCGGCGCGGCCGTCGCCGTCGAAGTCGCCGATCTCCGCGGCGACCGTGCGCCCCACCCCGTCGAGCTCGATCATCTCAAATGGATCGACGACCGCGTCGGCGCGCGCGAGCGCGGGAGCCGCGATCCGAAGAGCCAGGAGCAACAGCGAGAGCGCGAGGAGGGTTCGCGCGAACACCCGCGCATCGTAGCGCAGATCGGCGCGCGCTAGCTCGCGCAGTTACAGGCGCGGCCCGCCGGCCTCCTCGAGTCGCTTGCGCACGATCTCGCGGCGCTTCACGAGCTCGCGATGGGTGAGTGTCTCGACCTCGTTCCGCAGCCCGAGCGAGGCCTTGAAGCCGGTCAGATCGAGATTCGCGAACTGCGCGCCGCCGCCGATCTCGCGCGCGATGCGCTCGCCATGAGTCGCGCTGAAATAGGCGAAGAGGCGGCCGACCTCGGCGAACAAATCGACGTCCGGCGCCAGCTCGCCGATCGCGCCGTCGACGAAGATCAGGTCCTTCACGTACAGCATCAGGTGCTTCGGCAGCTTCGCGCCGTGCGCGAGCAGGTGCTTCAGCACGTCCTGAATCTCGGCGACGAGCTCCTGGCCCGTGAGCTGCGTCGGGTCGACCGGCGGGCGGTCGAGCTTCAGCGCGCGAGACAGCTCGTCGAGGTCGGCATCTTCGGGCAGCGCGCCGAGGTCGCGGAACGCCGCCAAGTGACCCGGGATGTCGTTCGTGAAGCCGGTCACCATGAGACGCATGAAGGCCTGCCGCTGCTTCGGGTTCATGCGGCCAGTCATGCCGAAGTCGAGCAGCGCGACGCGGCCGTCGGACATGACGAACAGATTTCCCGCGTGCAGATCGCCGTGGAAGACGCCGTAGATCATGGCGCCCTCGAGGAACGAGACCAGCAGCGCGCGCAGCACGGCTGCCGTGTCGATGCCCGCCGCGCGCATCTCGTCGGACTGCGAGATCGTGTAGCCCTGCAGCCGCTCCATCACCAGCACGCGGCGAGTCACGAGCTCCGGATGTGGCCGCGGCACGACGAGCTGCGTCTGGCCGGCGTCCTGCAGCAGCCGCGCGATGTCGAGCATGTTCTCGGCCTCGAGCCGGAAGTCGAGCTCCTCCGAGATCGTCTCGGCGAACAGCTCGACCAGCGCCGGTGGGTTCGCGAGCGCAGCGACGGGGATGCGCCCGATCAGGAACGGGGCGATCCACGCCATCGCGCGCAAGTCACTCTTCACCAGCTTCGCGACCTGCGGCCGCTGCACTTTGACGACGACTTCCTCGCCGCTGCGCAGCCGCGCCGAGTGCACCTGCGCGATCGACGCCGCGGCCAGGCTCTGTTCGTCGAAGCGCGCGAAGACCTCGCCGAGCGGGCGGCCGAGATCTTCCTCGACCACCGCGCGCACCGCGGCGAACGGCTCCGGCGGAACGCGATCGCGCAGGGCCGCGAACTCCTCGACCACTTCGTCGGGGAACAGCCCGCGGCCGGACGACACGATCTGGCCGAGCTTGATGTACGCCGGGCCGAGCTGCTCGAAGGCTCTGCGCAGCCGGCGCGAGAGCGCGGCGCGCGACTGTGACTGCTCGCGCCGGCTCTCGAGCGCCGCCCACAGCGCGAGCGCCGCGCCGAGCTTGAGACCCGCGCCGGCGAAGCGGTCGAGCGGCGGAATCCCGCGCGCGCGAACCAGCTCGGGCAGCTTGGCCTGGGTCTCGGCGCGCAGATCGGAGATCCGCGCGCGCCACGGCATCCGCTCGGGATCGACTCGCCAGGGGCGAGCGTCGGAAAAGGATCCCGGCTCGTATGTCATGGCGACGCAGGCTATCCGATGGCCGAGCGCGCTCGCAAGCAGCCGGCGCGATTCCGCGTTGGTCAAAGGCGACTTCGCCCTTGTTATGCTCGGCGCGTGAAGTTCGAGAGCGAATTCGTCGTGCGCAGAGCCAACCCCGAGCTGGCGCAGATCCTCGCGAGCGATGCGACCATCACGCAGCTGTTCCCCGACACCGAGATCGTGTCGTCGAAGGCAGGGGTGCGCGAGACCCGGACGCGCGTCTCGGCCATGGGCCTCGAGTCGATCGTGCGCTTCGTGTTTCGCCCGGCGAGCGACGGGGGCCTGCGCTTCGAGAAGATCTGCGACGGCCGCGTCTGGCGCTCTCTCGTGGGCGCGATTCGACTCGCGCCGGTGAACGATTCGACCACGCGCGTGCAGATCGAGCTGGACGGCTCGACCAAGACGTTCGTGCCCGAGATCACGATTCGCGCGCCGATGAAGGACCAGCTGCAGCAGATGACCCGCGCCCTGCGCGAGCGGCTCGAGCGCCCCTGACGTGGCGTACGTCGAGGCGAGCGACGGCGCGAAGATCTTCTGGCGCGCGACCGGCGAGGGGCCGCCGCTCCTGCTGTCGTGCGCCTCGTTCTCGACTCACTTGCACTGGTCGGGCCAGGAGGCGGAGCTCGGGCGCTTCGCGCGGGTGATCTCGTGGGACTATCGCGGACACGGGCTCTCGGACGCGCCGGACGAGCTCTCGCGCTACACGCTCGCTCAGGTCGTCGACGATTTGCGCCGCGTGCACGCCGCTGCGGCGGGTGACTCGCCCGCATTCGCCGCCGGGCTCTCGGTCGGCGGGATCGTCTCGCTGTCGTACGCGCGCTCCCGACCGGAGCGGGTGCGCGCGCTGGTGCTGTGCAACACCGGCCCGGGCTTCAAGAACCCCGAGGCGCTCGCGCAGTGGAGCGCGATGCTGGAGCGCGCGGCCGAGAAGCTCGGCGAGGTCGGAATCGAGAAGTATCTCGAGGGCAGCCGCGCGCGCGCCGAGCTGCTCGGCCTGCACCCGGAGTCGCCGCTCGCGGCCGAGGCGCGCCGCGGGCTGCTGCGCTCGAGCGTCGCCGGGCTGCAGCGCTTCGCGCGCGGCGTCGCCGGGCCAGTCCCGAATCTGGTCGACGCGCTGCCCGAGATCCGCCAGCCGGCGCTGGTGCTGGTGGGCGAGCACGACTCCAACTTCCAGCGCGCTTCGCAGGTCTTGGCCGCCAAGCTGCCGCGGGCGGAGCGGGTCGAGATCGCGGGCGCCGGCCACGTGTTGAACCTGGACGAGCCCGACGCGTTCGTGCGCGAGGTCGAGCGCTTCGTGCGGGCCGAGGCGCAGCTTTGACCTCGAGCCCGACGCGGTGGTCTACTTCCGCTCGTGCAATTCGTCCTGATCGCCATGCTGGCCATGATCGCGGGCTCGATCGCCGTCGAGATGGTCCTGCCGCAGCCCATAAAAGACCGTCTCGGAACGGCAATTTGCTGGGGCATGATGGCGTTCACGATGACCTTCCTCGGCGTGTCGACGGTGGGGCTGATCTACGCCACCTACGTCCTCTACGTCCGGCCGCACCTCGGCACCTGACACGACCGCGCAACTCGGCCGGGATTCGGCGGTTTGACGGCCGGTAGACCGCCGGGGTTGGGCGCCGCGCATGCATGACGACGATGCGCGCCTCATGCTCGCCTTCCAAGCTGGAGACCGGAGCGCGTTCGAGACACTGTTTGCGCGCTACACCCCGCGCGTTCTCACCTTCCTCACCCGCATGGTGCGAGATCGAGCTCGCGCAGAGGAGCTGACGCAGGACGTGTTCGTGCGCATCTACAACGCAGCCGAGCGCTACGAAGCGCGAGCGCGCTTCTCGACTTACGTGTTCGGGATCGCCCACAACCTGGCGCTGAACGAGCTGGCGCGCGCCCACCGCAAGCACGAGCAGCCGCACGGTGAGCTCGCCGAGCTGGGCGCGCTCGATCCGGCGCCCGGCCCCGAGGAGCAGCTCGACGCGGTGCGCATGCGCGTGCGGCTAGAGCGCGCGCTGGAGGCGCTGCCCGAGCGGCAGCGCGCCGCGGTTCTGCTGCGCAGCGAGCAAGGTTTGGACTACGAAGAGATTGCAGGCTCGCTCGAGACGACGGTTTCGAGCGTGAAGAGCCTCCTGCACCGCGCGCGCGAGGCGTTGCTCGCGTCGCTTGCCAAGGACGAAGCGTGATGGAGTGCGTGCGAGACCACGAAGAGATTGCGGCGTTCGTCGACGGCGAGCTCGGCCCCGCGGAGCGCGCGGAGCTCGAGTCACACCTCGGCGCCTGCGCCGGCTGCCGCGACCGGGTCGCCGCGCAGCGGCAGCTCGCCCAGATGTTCGCGGCGCTGCCGGAAGTGACTCCCCCGGGCGACTTCGAGGCGCGCTTCTGGGCGCGCGTTGCGCGCGAGGCCCCGAGCGGCGGGTTCGCCGCCGGTCTGCGCCGGCTCTTGACGCCGGGGCGGGCGCTCGTGCTCGGCGCCGCGGCGGCCTTCGCGCTCGTGCTCGCGATCGGCCTGCCCCGCGCACCCTCGAGCCCGACCGCGCCCGCTCCAGGTCCGACGGCGTCCGCGAAGCCCGACGTGGACGTGCACATCGTGTCGAGCGCGAATGACTTCGAGCTGCTCCAGGACCCGGACATGGATGCGATCTCCGAGGTCGACGTGCTCGAGGACTGGGACGATGCCTCGCCGAGCTGATCCGACTCGCCGCGCGCTCCTCTGCGCGGCGCTGTGCGCGCTTGCGCTGATCGCCCTCCCGCGTCTCGGCCGCGCCGACGACACCGCGCCGCCACCCGTGCGCCCCGACCGCTGGCAGAAGCTGTCGCCGGAAGAGCGCCAGCGCCTGCACCAGCGCTGGCAGGCGTTCCAGCAGCTGCCGCCGCAGCGCCAGGCAGAGGTGCGCCAACGCGCGCAGGAATTCCGCAAGCTGCCTCCCGAGGAGCGCGCGCGCGTGCGCCAGAACTTCGAGCGCTGGCAGCAGCTCTCGCCCGACCAGAAGCAGCGGATGCGCGAGAAGTACCAGCGCTTCCAGCAGCTCCCCCCGGAGCAGAAGCAGCAGCTGCGCGAGCGCGCCAAGGTCCAGCACCCGCCGAAGCACTGACCGGCGCACTGCGCGTAGAATGAGCGCCTGTTAGCCAGCAGCGGAGGGCGACTCATGGCAGCGGTATCGGGGAAGATCGCAATCGTGACCGGCGCGGGTCGCGGCATCGGGCGCGAGATCGCGCTCGACATGGCCAGGAACGGCGCGAGCGTCGTGGTCAACGACCTGGGCGGGAACGCGGACGGGACCGGCTCGGGTCGCGTCGCGGACGACGTGGTGAAGGAGATCCGGGCCGCCGGCGGGAAGGCCGCCGCGAACTACGACTCGGTCGCGACCGCGGAGGGCGGAAAAAAGATCTTCCAGACCGCGCTCGACGCGTTCGGCGGCTGCGACGTCCTGGTGAACAACGCGGGCATCCTGCGCGACAAGACGATCTTCACCATGGAAGAGAGTGACTGGGACGCGGTGATCGCCGTACACCTGAAGGGTCACTTCTGCTGCTCGCAACCCTTTGCGCGCTACATCCGCGAGACGAACCGGCGCGGCTGCAGGATCATCTGCTTCTCCTCGGTGAGCGGTCTGTTCGGCAACTTCGGTCAGTCGAACTACGGCGCGGCGAAGGCGGGCATCGCCGGCTTCGCGCGCGTCCTGGCGCTCGAGCTCGCGAAGTACGGCTGCACGGTGAACACCATCTCTCCGGGCGCCGCCACGCGCATGACGATTCCGCTGATGGAGGGCCGCGGCGCGAAGGTGGACGCCGACAACCCGCTGGTCGGCCCGCAGCAGATCGCGCCGATCGTGACCTGGCTCGCCTCGCCGCAGGCGCAGGAGCTCACTGCGCAGATCATCCATGTGAGTCGCGGGCAGGTCGCGATCATGCAGCAGCCCGCGCTGGTGCGCGCCTTCAAGACCGAGCATCTCTGGTCGCAGGAGGATCTCGACCGAGTGATTCCGGCCCTGCTCGACGCCAAGAAGGCGCACGACGCGCGCGCCAAGAAGGAAGCGGAGCCGGAGCTCTTGTCTTGATCGAAGTCCATCACCTGAACAACTCGCGCTCGCAGCGCGTGCTGTGGCTGCTCGAGGAGCTGGAGCTCCCGTACGAGCTCGTGAAGTACCAGCGCGACGCGGTGACCAATCTGGCGCCCGAGTCACTGAAGGCGATTCACCCGCTGGGCAAATCGCCGGTGATCAGGGACGGCGACCAGGTGTTGATCGAATCGGGCGCGATCCTCGAGTACATCGTGCGCAAGCACGGCAAGGGCCGGCTCGCGCCGCAGCAGTCGTCGCCCGATTGGCCGCGCTATCTGCAGCTCATGCACTACGCCGAGGGCTCCGCGATGCTCCCGGTGATGCTGAAGCTGTATCTCTCGCGCCTGGGCGAGGCCGCCGCGCCGCTCACACCGCGAGTCACGAGCGAGATCGAGAATCATTTCAGCTATCTGGACCGCGAGCTCGCGCACTCGGATTGGTTCGTCGGCAAGGAGCTGACCGCCGCGGACATCAATCTCTCGTTCCCGATCCAGGCCGCGCGCCTGCTGCACGGGCTCGAAAAGCTTCCGAACCTGGCGCGCTTCCTCGACCGAGTCCACGCGCGGCCGGCGTACAAGCGCGCGCTCGAGAGGGGCGGCCCGTACCTGTTCGGGAGCTGACGAGCTAGGCTTGCCCGATGGCCCGCGGATCCCTCGTCCAGGTCATGGACACGACTCTGCGCGACGGCGAGCAGACGCCGAACGTGGCGTACGCGCCGTCGGAGAAGCTGCAGATCGCGCGGATCCTGCTCGAGGAGGTGCGCGTCGACCGGCTCGAGATCGCCCAGGTCTTCGTCTCCGAGGGCGAGGCCGAGGCCGTGCGCCGGATCTCCGCCTGGGCACGGCGCGCCGGACACGCGGAGCGGATCGAGATACTCGGCCTGTGCGACGGCAAGTCCTCGGTCGACTGGATCGTCGACCACGGCGGGGGCGCGCTGAACCTGCTCAGCAAGGGCTCGCGCAGACACTGCGAGCTGCAGCTGCGCAAGACCCCCGAGCTGCATTTCAAGGACATCGCCGAGACGATCCGCTACGCGCGCCGGCGCAAGCTGATCGTGAACGTGTATCTGGAGGACTGGTCTCAGGGCGTGCGCGACAGCTTCGACTACGTGTTCGGACACGTCGAGAATCTCGCGGGGCTGGGCGTGCGCCGCGTGTTTCTGCCCGACACGCTCGGCATCTTCACTCCCGACGACACCGGGCGCTACGTCGAACTGATGACGCGCACCTGGCCCGAGCTGCACTTCGAATTCCACGCGCACGGTGACTACGGCCTCGCGACCGCCAACTGTCTCGCGGCGGTGCGCGCCGGCGCGCGCGGCGTGCACACGAGCGTCAACGGCATGGGCGAGCGCGCGGGCAACACGCGCCTCGCAGAAGTCGTCGCCGCCCTGCACGACCTGACGCCGTACCGCACGGGCGTGGACGAGAGTCACCTGATCGCGATCTCGGAGCTCGTCGCGCGGCTCTCTGGAAAGACCGTGTCCGACAACTCGCCCGTCGTCGGGCGGGACGTGTTCACGCAGACGGCGGGCATCCACGCCGACGGCGACGCGAAGGCCGATCTGTACGCGAACCGGCTCTTGCCCGCGCGCTTCGGCCGGCGCAGGCGCTACGCGCTGGGGAAGATGGCGGGCAAGGCGTCGCTCGAGCAGAACCTGAAGGCGCTCGGCATCAAGCTGCCGCCCGAGCAGCGCGACCTGGTGCTGCGGCGCATCGTCGAGCTCGGCGACAAGAAGCACAGCGTCACCCCCGAGGACCTGCCGCTCCTGATCGCCGACGTGCTGAAGACCCCGGTCGAGCAGCTCGTCCGGATCGAGCGCTACGAGTCACACTCCGCCAGCGACGGGCTCCCCTCGGCATCCGTGTCGGTGCGCTTCCGGGGCAAGCTCGCCTCGGCGAGCGCGACCGGCGACGGCGGCTACGACGCCTTCATGAAGGCGCTCGCGAAGGCGCTGCGCGGATTCGAATTGAAGCTGCCGCAGCTCGTCGACTACAAGGTGCGGATTCCGCCGGGTGGAAAGACGGGCGCGCTGGTCGAGACTCTGATCAGCTGGCAGACGAGCGTGCGCGCGCAGCCGTTCAGCACGCTCGGCGTCGACTCCGATCAGCTCGCCGCGGCCGTGATCGCGACCGAGAAGATGCTGAACCTCCTTGCGGCGCGGCGCGCTGCCCGACTTTGATCGCGGGGCGCGCCTCGGGCGCCGCGCTCGCGCTGCTGCTCGCCGGCTGCGCGTCGGTGCCGCGCTCCGACCCGAGTGATCAGCCGACTCAGGACTTGCTCGAGGTCGTCGCCGTGCTGCGCCTGCACATCGACGACGACACGTACCGCTTCCCGCCCGCGCGCGACGTCTCCGGGATCAACGTGTTTCGCGCGGCCTTCGAGAGACTCGAGACACTCGAGACGGCGCACGCCGAGAAGTTCTCGGCGGGCGCCATGACCGACGTGCTGGTGTTCTCGAAGGCGCGCGCGCTGGAGCGCATCCACGAGTACAAGCTCGCAGAGCGGCACTACGCGCGCGTCGCGCAGCTCGACTCGGTGCTCGCGGAGCCGGCGCGCGCCGGTCGCTCGATCTGCGAGCGCTTGCTGCGCGCCACCGAGGAGGACCCCAACGCCGCGCTCTCGCCGCAGCAGGTCGCGGATCGCTGGACCGACCGGCGCGGTCAGCTCGAGGCGCTGCGGCACGACGTGGCGGAGCAGCACTGGCGCTTCGTGGTCGACGAGGAGATCGAGCGCGGCGACGCCGACGAGTCGGCTTACTTCGCGGCTCAGGCCGCGATCGATCCCCGCCTCGAGGCGACGGCGCTGCAGCGCGCCCAGCAGCTCGTCGAGCTGCACAGCGAGAGCAAGAACAAGAACCGCCATCTGCTGGCGCTCGCCGATCTGTACGCCGAGCTGTCGCGCCACTACGCGCACCGCTACCCGCCGCCGTCGCTCGACTTCGACCCGGCGACCTTCGACGAGTACGCGCACGGCGCCACGCGCATCTACGAGCTGGTGTCCGAGCAGGACGGAACGGTCGAGAAGCTCGAGGCGGCCCACAAGCTCGAGGCGTATCTCAGTTACACGCTGCAGGTCCATGAAGACAAGCTTCCTCATTAGTCGGTGTCCGCGCGTCGCCGCGCTCTGTGGCGCGGCGCTCGCGCTCGCGGCGTGCGCGGGTGAGCGCGGGCCGGCGCCTGCCGAGTGGCGGCCGCTCGAGCCGGCGCACGCCGCGCGCGAGCCGCTGCCCGACGACGCGGAGCGGATCGCGGCGCGGCTCGCCGCGGCGGTGCTGGCCAGCCGGCCGCGCGAGGCCGACGCGGAGAACGCCGCGCTGATCCGCGAGGACGAGGCGCGCAAGGCGCGCGGCGAGCTGCCGTCGGGGCTGGTCGACAACGCCGCGGAGCTGCTCGCGGCGCGCGCCGGCAGTGACACGTTCCCGGAGCGCGCCGGCGAGTTGCTCGCGCGCGACGATCTCGACCCCGCGCTCCGCCGCCGGCTGGAGCTGGCGCGCGAGGCGGCGCCGCTCGAGGTCGCCGACACGCGCCTCACCGAGGAGCTGCGCGCCAAGTGGGGCACCGTGTTCAATCGCATCGTCGAGCCTGTCTCGACCATGGCCTTCGGGGGCGCGTTGAATCCGATCGCCGCGGCGCGCGGCGCGCTCGCGACGCTGCTCACCGCGCACGACTTCCCCGCGGCGAGCCCGCGCGAGCGGCAGGCGCTGCACGCCTGGGACGAGTGGCTCGCACATCACCCGCACGCGCCGGAGGCGCCCGCGGTCCAGGCGAGCGCGGACGAGCTGCGCGCGAAGCTCGCACGCGAGCGCGCCAGCCGCGACCTGCGCGGCGCGAACGCGGCCGCGGAGCACGGCGACTGGGACGCCGTCGAGATTCTCGCGGCGCGCGCGCAGCGGCAGCGGCCAGACGACCCGGCCGCCGCCGATCTGCACGCCCGCGCGCAGGAGATCCTGAAGCTGCGCGCGGCGCGCGCGGCGAGCAGTCTCGGCGTGCGCGAAGTCGCGCCCGAGTCACTCTCCGCCGGGCAGCAGGCGTCGCTCGAGGAGCTCACGCGCAGTGCGCTGGCCGGGCCGCTCGACTCGATCGCCCCCGCCGCGCGCGGCTTCGCCGACGCCGGCGCGCCGCCCGAGCTCGCGCCGGAGCTGCGGCTGCTCGCGAGCTTCGAGCCGCTGGCGCGCGGCGACGAGGACGCGGTCGACGCCGCGCTCGAGCGCGTGCCCGATCCCTGGGGCGCGCCCGACACCGCCTCGCGTCAGGCCGGCGCGTTGCTCGCTGACCCGAGGCGCAGCGCGTGGCTCCACTTTCGCGCGGCGCAGGACGCGGACGACCGCGCGCGCTGGACTTGGATCGCCCTCGGCCAGTTCGCGAACGGCGCGCAGCAGCGCAATCTGTGGCGGCCGCTCGAGTATCTCCTGGATCTGCCCAGCATCGCGACGTCCGTCGGCACGTTTCCGCTGCGCATCGTGCAGTATCCGTTCATGCGCTCTCACTTCGGCGGCGGCGTGCTGGTCGCCGGCGAGCGCTACACGGCGCGCTATCCGAACGGCGCGCACGCCGAAGAGGTGCACGAGGAGCTCGAGGAGCTGTACGCGCTGCACGGTCAGCCGGGCGCCGCGCTGCGCCACGCGGAAGCGCGGCGCGCGCCCGACCCCGCGAAGATCGCCGGGTACCGCAGAGACGTCGCGGACGCAATCCTGGCCGCCGCGGAAAAGCAGCCGCGCATCGACGTGCGCCTCGCGTATCTCGCCGCGGTCGTGCGCGACTACGGAGAGACGCCCGCGGCGGTCAAGGCGCGCAAGAAGTTCGGCGAGGAGAAGGCGCACGCCTCGCCGCAGCGGATTCGGCTCACGCGCGAGTTTCTGCTCGAGCACCCGGCGCTCTGGGGCCCGGGCGCGCTCGGTCTGCGCCCGGAGCTGCTCGACGGCAAGCTCGACAACGGCGAGGTGGCCGAGAAGGGAGTCACCCTGCTCGGCAGGAACGTCGTCGAGATCGCGCTCGAGGGCCGCGAAGACCCTGCGCTGAGTCAAGTGCCGCCCGACGATTTCGCCCGCTTCGTCGCGCGCCTCGAGGAGATCCGCCGGACCAGCCTCGCGACCGACGCCCGGGAGAAGGCCGTGCCGGACGAGGCGCGCGATGCGTTCTTCGAGACGTCGCGGCTGGGCCTGGTCGAGTCGGCGGACAACCGGCCGTCGGCGCGCTCCGAGGCGGTCTTCGAGAGCACGCACGAGAAGCACGGCTTCGTGCGCACCCGCGAGAGCATCCTGCCCGTCGATCTCGTGCTGCGCGGCGAGATCGACACGCTCAGTCTCTCGGCATTCCCGCGCATCCGCATGCCCGAGTCGACGCCGGACGCGATGCTCTACCAGTGACTCGCGCGCGAATCACTCGCCGTAGGCGCGCGCCAGCAGCTCGATCGGATGGACGACCTCGACGTCCAGGCGCGCCGACGCGACGCCGCCCCCGATCTGCAGGAGACAGCCGGGATTGCCCGTGGCGACCGCCTGCGGCGCGCTGTCGCGAATCGCCTGCAGCTTGCGCTCGAGCAGCGTCGCGGCCATCGCGGGCTGCGTGATGTTGTAGATGCCTGCGGCGCCGCAGCAGTCGCGGTGGCCCGGCAGGTCGAAGAGATCGAGCTCCGGGATCGCGCGCAGGAGCGCGCGCGGCGCGGCCGAGATGCGCTGTCCGTGCAGCAGGTGACACGGATCGTCGTACGCCACGCGCAGCGGCAGCGCGCCCGGTCGCTCGCGCAGGCCCGCGGCGGCGAGAAACTCCGTCACGTCGCGCACCGAGCGCGCGAACGAGTCACCCATCTCCTTCAGCGCTGCGCCGCAGCCGGCGGAGTTCACGACCACGGCGTCGAC
The DNA here is from genome assembly GCA_044450765.1 of Myxococcota bacterium. Taxonomy (GTDB): domain Bacteria; phylum Myxococcota_A; class UBA9160; order SZUA-336; family SZUA-336; genus VGRW01. The sequence goes on from JBIOJK010000008.1 coordinate 58,163, forward strand.
CGAGTCGAGCCGGAACGCCGAGCGATTCCGCGCGTGCAGCGCGCGCGCCGCATCCGGGTCCCCCGAGTGGAGATGGAGCGCGCCGCAGCAGACCTGCCCGGCGGGGATCTCGACTTCGAACCCGTTGCGCGCCAGCACGGCGACGGTCGCGGCGTTCACCGGCCCGAACATCTCCGGCATGATGCAGCCGGCGAAGAACGCGACCCGACCGCGGCGCGATCCGCGCGCGGGCACGATCAGCGGCGGGCGATGCGGATCGGCGAGCCGCGGCAGCATGCGCTCCATGCGCGCGAGCGGAGGAACCAGCGAGAGCGCGTGACTCGCGCGCAACGCGCGCTGCAGACCGCTGCGCTGGTAGGCGCGCAGCGCGCGGAAGAGCGCGGCCAGGCGGCGCGGCTTCGCGACGACGCCGCGCAGCGCGAAGCGCTCCAGAGAGCGCTGGAAGCGGCCGCGTGCGCCGCGCGCGTCGATCTCCGCGCGCATGCCTTCGATGAGGTGGCCGTAGCGCACGCCGGCCGGGCAAGCCGACTCGCAAGCGCGGCACGCGAGACAGAAGCTCATCTCGCCGACGACGAGCTCGTCGAGCGGGATGCGGTTCTCTGCGACGCCGCGCATCAGGTAGATGCGGCCGCGCGGCGAGCTCGTCTCGCGCCCCGTCTCCTGATACGTCGGGCAGTGCGGCAGGCAGAGCCCGCAGTGGACACAGTCCAGTGTCGCCTCGTAGTCGATGTGACTCGCGTCGGCCACGGCTCAAATCCCCGCCACGAAGCGCCCGGGCGAGAGCACGCGCGCCGGATCGAAGCGCGCCTTCAGGCCGCGCATCGCGGCGAGCGCCGGCGGCGGCGCGCCGAACGCGTCGCAAGACACGGGCCCGGATCCGGGCGCGCGCTCGATCGCGAACGTCGCGCCGGCTCGCTCCGCGCGCTCCGCGATCGCGGACAGCGCGCCGTGCTCGGCCATGCCGAAGACGATCCCGGCGCGCGGCAGGACGAGCCGGAGCGCCGCGGCGCCCGCAGCGGCGGCCAGGCCGTGACAGAGGAACGCGACGTCGCTCGGTCGCGCGCCCAGGCGCACGCGGGCCGTGCCCGGCGCCGGCGGCCGCGCGAGCTCGCCGCGCAGCGCGGACCAGAGATCCGACCCGCACGGCTCGCCGGACACGTGCGCGAGCTGTGACTCGACCTCGGCCGCGCACGCCGCGAGGCGAGACACCAGCTCCGCGCCGCCGTCCGCCGGGCGCACGGCCGCGCTCGCGCCGGCGCCGGCGAGCGCAGCGCGCGCGGCGGCGGCGAGCGCAGCGTCGAGCGATGCGAAGCGCTCGCGGGTCACGGCGACCCGCTCGGGCGCGGCGCGCAGGCGCACGATCGCGCGCGTGACGACGCCCAGCGAGCCGAACGAGCCACAGTAGAGCCGGACCAGATCGAAGCCCGTCACGTTCTTCACCACGCGCCCCCCGGCGCGAGTCACTTCTCCGTTCGCGAGCGCGACCTCGAGCCCGAGCAGGTCGTTGCGCAGGCGCGCGTCCAGCGAAGCCTCGGGGCTCACCGGGTCGACGGCGATCGCCCCGCCGACGGTCGCACTGCGGTGCAGAGGGTCGAAGGCGGTCACCTTCCCGAGCGCCGAGGCGCTCCGCGCGAGTGAGTCGAGCGCGATGCCCGCATCGAGCTCTGCGATGCCCTCGTCCGCGTCGAGCTCCATGCGCTCGCACAGGCGCCCAAGCTCGAGCCGGATGCACGCCGGCGCTTCGAGCGGATTCCCGAAGCCGAGCTTCGAGCCGCCGCCCACCGGCACGATCGCGGTCCCAGACTCAGTGGCCGCGCGCAGGCACGCGGCGACTTCCGCGGCGCTGGCCGGCCGCACGACCGCCTCGACGCGCGCTCCGCAGAGTGTCTCGCCGCCCGGGTGCGCGACGTGTGCGGCGCCGACGATCGCCTCGAACCGGTTGCCCATCGCCTAGAAGCTCACCTGGGCGTATCCGCGGTGCTTCGGGTTGCTCTCGGCGCAGGCGCGCGGCGCGGGAATCAGCTTCCCGGGATTGCAGCGGTCGTCCGGGTCGAAGGCGTCGTGCAGCCAGCGCATCGGCTCGAGGTCGGCCTCCGAGAACAGGAGACACATGTGCTCGCGCTTCTCGAGGCCGATGCCGTGCTCCCCCGAGAGCACCCCGCCCGCGGCTACGCAGATGCGCAGGATCTCCGCGCCGACCTCCAAGATCGTGCGCAGCTGCTCCGGGTCGCGGCGGTCGAAGGTGATGTTCGGGTGCAGATTGCCGTCGCCCGCGTGCAGGATGTTCGCGATCTGGATGCCGCGCGCGAGCGCGGCGCGGTTGATCGCCTCGACGACCTCGGGGAGCTTGGTGCGCGGCACCACCGCGTCGTGCACGTACAGATCCGGGGCGAGCCGGCCCATCGCGCCGAACGCGCCCTTCCGGCCTCGCCACAGCGCGAGTCTTTCGGCTTCGTCGCGCGCGACCCGGACTTCGAGCGCGCCGCCCGCGCGGCAGAGTGACTCGATCGCCTCGCGCTCGCCTTCGACCGCAGCGCGCGCGCCGTCGACCTCGACCAGCAGCACGGCGCGCGCGTCGGACGGGTAGCCCGCCGCGTAGACCGACGCCTCGACCGCCGCGATCGTGCGGTCGTCGATCAGCTCGAGCGCCGCGGGCACGATGCCCCGCGCGATGATCGCGGAGACCGACTCACACGCCGCGGAGAGACTCGAGAAGCTCGCGAGCAAGGTGCGCACCGAATCGGGCAGCGGCACCAGCCGCACGGTGACCGACGTCGTGACTCCCAGCGTCCCCTCCGAGCCGACGAACACGCCGCGCAGATCGAAGCCGTGCGCGTGGCCGTCGCGCCGCCCGAGAATCGCGATCTCGCCGTCGGGCAGCACGACTTCGAGCGCGAGCACGTGCGGGCTGGTCGTGCCGTACTTCAGCGTGTGCGGTCCGCCGCTGTTCTCGGCGACGTTGCCGCCGATCGTGCAGGCCGACTGACTCGACGGATCGGGCGCGTAGAACAGGCCGAGCGGCCGCACCGCGGCGGAGAGGTGCTCGTTGATCACGCCCGGCTGCACGCTCGCGGTGCGATTGCTGGCGTCGATCTCGAGGATTCGGTTCATGCGAGAACACTCGATCACGACCCCGCCGGTCACCGGCGTCGCGCCACCCGAGAGCCCGGTGCCCGCGCCGCGCGGCACGTACGGAACCCCGGCTGCGTTGCAGGCGCGCACGATCCCGACCACCGCCTCCGTCGTGGTCGGGAAGGCGACGCAGAGCGGAGCGCCGCGCGCGAGCGTCAGCCCATCCGACTCGTAGGCGAACAGCTCCGCGGAGCGATCGAGAACCTCGGCGACGTCGCGAACGGCGCGCAGGCGATCGGCGAGCGCACCGATCGCGAGCTCAGGCAAGACCGAGGCGTTCGACCTCTTCCTCGTCCATGCCGAGGAAGTGGCCGATCTCGTGCTTCACCGTGATCTGGATCTGCTCCACGAGCTCGGCATGAGTCATCGCGATCTTCTCGAGATTGCGCTTGAAGAGCAGGATGCGGTCCGTGTCGGTTCGCTGCAGCGTCCCGAGAGTCGGGCTGGCGCCCGCCTCCGTCGCGGGCACGCCGGAGAAGAGACCGAGCACTTGAGGTGAGACGAACTCCTGCCGCACGAGCTCCTCGCTCGGCAGATCCTCGACGATCACCGGACAGTTCTCGGTGTAGCGGCGGATCGGCTCGGGAAGGCTCTTCAGCGCCTGGTCGGCGGCTGCCTCGAACTCGGCGTCGTCGATGCGCGTCGGCAGCGGGTAGAGATCGGGCGCCAGGCGGGCCGCCTTCGCGAACAGGCGCTCGGCGCTCTCGAGCTGGGCGGTGTGCTCCATGACCAGCGCCATGTGGTAGGTGCTGTGCGCGCACTCGGGCTCGAGCGCGAGCCCGCGCTCGAGCGAACGGCGCGCCTCTTCGAAGTTGCCGAGCTCGAAGAGCACTTGGCCCTCGAAGCCGCGGTAGATGCCGACCTCGCCCTGGATCTTGATCGCGCGGCGCAGCAGGAAGAGCGCGCCTTCGAGGTCGTCGAGATAGAAGAGCGCCTTGGCCTTCAGGTAGTAGACCTCGGCCTCGATCGGCTTCTCGAGCGTGCCCTGGAGCAGCTCGTCCGCCAGGTCGAGCGCCTCCTCGTGCTCCTGGAACTCCTCGATCAGGATCTCGATCCGGTTCAGGTGCGCGGGCTGGTACTCGCCGTCGGCCTCGATCGCGCGCTCGAACTCGTCGAGGGACTCCTCGGCGCGAGCGCTGTCCCAGAGGATCTCGCCGCGGCTGTTGTGCGCTTCTGCGCCGCTGGGGTTTGCCCGGAGCGCCTCTTCCAGCCAGGCCAGCGCTTCGTCGGTCTGGCCGTTGGAGGACGCTTCCATCGCCTGGTCCAGGCAATCCCAGTAGCGATCTCGATCGAGCATGTGTTGCCCCCAGGACCGGGCGCGATTCTAGCAAACCACGGTTTTCGATTGCTGCGCGGCTCTCCGTCGAGGGTCGCCAGTAACTCATCGGAAAATAAGAGAAAAACCTACGTCGAAGCGCGTCGCGCAGGGACCGGCAAGGAGCGGCTACGGGCGCAGTTCGGCCAGCACGAAGATGCGCTGACAGCTCACGCAGATGTGCACTTCGCCTGCCGTCACGCGATTCACGACCTCGGGCGGAACCGAGCGGTGGCAGCCCGAGCAGGTGCGCTGCTCGATGCGCGCGATGCCGCTGCCGCGCGCCTTCACCGCGCGCGCGTAGAGCGTGTGCACCTGCGCGCCGAGCACGGTGAGTATCTGCAGGCGGTCGTCGACGGCGCCCGCGAGCTTGCGCTCGACCTCAGTGAGTCGCGCGCGCAGCTCCTCGGTCTCCTTCGCGACCTCCTGCGCGACCTGGCGCGCGAACGCGTCGGCGCGCCGCACGTCTTCGCCGATGCTCTCGGCGCTCTCCATCGCGACGAGGATCTCGTCCTCGATCTCGGCAATGCGCTTCGCGTGCGCGTCGATCTCGTGCAGCAGCGTCGTGTACTCCTTGTTCGTCTTCACGACGGCGGACTGACCCTGCAGCTTGTCGCGCTTCGCCGCGATGTCCTGCGCTTCTGACTCGCGCGCTCGGCGCTGCTTGTCGACCGCGTCGAGCGAGGCGCGCAGCTTCGCGGCCGCGTCTGCCGTGGCCGCGGCGCGCGCTTCCGCCAAGCCGATCGCCTGCGGAATCGCGGCGCGCGCCCGCTCGAGCTCGAGGATCACGCCCTCGCGCTCGGCGAGCGCGTGCAGACTCGGCTTCGGCGCTTCCATCGCGAGAAAGCTCCCACGCGGGCGGTCTCGGGTCAACCGATTCGACTAGACTCGAGGCGCGATGCGCTCTACCGGCACGCCGGCAATCTTTCCGTTTGCGCCCGACTTGTTCGCGGGCCAGACCGCGCTCGTGACGGGCGGCGGCACGGGCCTCGGACGCGCGATCGCGGAGTGTTTTGCGCGAGCGGGCGCAGACCTTCTGCTCGCGGCTCGCCAGGTCGAGCGGCTCGAGGTCGCAGCCAAGGAGATCCACGCGGCGACCGGTCGGCGGGTCGAGACGGCGTTCGTGAACATTCGCGACCGCGCCGCGGTGGAGGCGCTCGAGACTCGCGCGCGCGAGCTCGTGCCGCGGATCGACATTCTGGTCAACAACGCCGGCGGTCAATTCGCGCAGCCCGCACGCGACTTCAAGCCCAAAGGCTGGAGCGCGGTGGTCGATACGAACCTCACCGGCACCTGGAACATGATCCAGGTGTTCGGGACGCGCATGCTCGAGGGCGAGGGCGGTGTGATCACCAACGTCATCGCGGTGGTCGGACGCGGGTTTCCGGGCCTGGCCCACACCGCCGCGGCGCGCGCGGGCGTGCTCGAGCTGACTCGCACGCTCGCCTACGAGTGGGGACCGAAGGTGCGGCTGAACTGCGTCGCACCGGGTCCGGTCGAGACGGCGGGCTTCCGCGACGCGTACGACCCGAACATCGCGGAGGTCTTCGAGGGCATCCCCAGCGCGCGCTTCGGCACGCGCGAGGAGATCGCGCACTCGGTCGTGTTCATGTCCTCGCCCGCCGCGAGTTACATCACGGGCGAGGTGCTCTTCGTCGCCGGCGGCCAGCAGAGCTACGGTCGAAATCAGGCGCTGTTCGACTCACAGCTCGGTCGAAAGTAGCGCGCGCTGAAGGGGTGAGATGTCGGATCAACGCTACGCTCCGCCGACGGCGTCCCTCAGTGATTCGCGCGCCGCGCGCGGCTCCGGGCGGATCGATCTCGGCGAGGCGTTCCGGGAGGCGTGGGCCGCGACCTGGGCGAACTTCCCGCTGCTGCTCGGCGCGGCGGTGATCTTCTTCGCCCTCGTCGTGCTCTCCACGGTGACGATCGTGGGCGCCTTCCTCATCAGTCCGGTGCTCGGCTGGGGCGGGTTCCGCTTCGGCCTGAACGTCATCGACGGCGCGCCGGAGATCGCGGATCTGTTCGCGGGCTTCTCGGACTACGGCCGCGCGCTCAGCTCGATGCTGGTGCTCGTGATCCTGGTCCTGTGTCTCGGCTTCCTCGGACAGTCCGTCGACATCCTCGGGCGGCTCACCGGCTTCGCGCCGCTCGTCGCGATCGGCGCGCTCGTGAACATCGCGTGGTCGCTGGGCGTGATGACCCGCCTCGCGTTCGTCTGGTACTACGCCGTCGATCAGGCGCTCGCTCCGGTCGACGCGCTGCAGACCTCGTGGCGGGCGACCTCCGATCAGAAGCTCAGCTGCGTGCTGCTCGGAATCCTGTCCGTGGTGATTCCCGTGATCGGAGTTCTGTTCTTCGTGGTCGGCGTGATTCCGGCGGTGATGATCGCGTCTCTGATGCAGGCGTCGGCCTACCGGCAGCTGGCGGGGCGGCGAAGCGCCGGCGCATGAACTGATACTCCTCGACGAAGGCCCGGTCGTCGCCGAACTCGCGCGCCGCGGTGCGCGCGACCAGGAGCGCGTGGTCGGTCGCGCCGTTCAGCGCCGCGCTCCATGCGATCCAGAACCACATCGGCTTGTAGTCGACTTCCTCGCGCCAGATCTCGACCAGGCGCGCGAACTGCGGGACCGTCTGGAAGCGCGCCACGCCGGCGATCCAGCTCGCGGCGTTCATGCGCACGCGGCGATCGTTCTCGAGCTTGATGTCGCGCAGCTCGACGCGCAGCTTGGCCTCGTCGCCGGCGACCAGCGCAGTCACGAGGCGGAGCTCGCGCAGCTCGTGCTCGAAATCCCTGTGGTCGAGGCCGAGCGCGCGCGCCTCGTCGCGCGCTCGGTGGGCGCGTCGCGCGAGGTCGGCGACCTGCGCCGGGTCGAGCTCGCGCTTCTCCTTCGCGAACAGCGCCGAGACCTCGCTGCCCCAGAACGCGGGCGAGATACGCACGAAGGAGAGGTCGCGCTCGAGCTGCTCGGGACCGTCACTTCGCTGTGTATGGTCGAGCGCCGGATCCGCCGGCAGCGGCGCGGCCTCGATGCGCGCGAGCGCCTGCGCGGGGTCGGTCGTCGCCTCGAGCAAGCGGCCGACCACGGCGTAGCGCGAGAGCGGGCTCTCGGAAGGGTCGAGCTCGCGAAACGCGAGGTCGCGGACCCAGTGCCCCGCGGCCCCGGCGAGCGCGGCGCGCCCCGCCGCGTTCGCTAGCTCGCCCTCGCGCGTCGCGAACAGCAGCGCGATGCTCGACGAGACGTACCAGCGCAGTCTCTCGCGCAGCGGCTCCGTCTGCAGGCGCCAGTTCTCGAGGTCGATCTTCTCGGCGCGAAGTGACTCGGCGAGTGTATCGATCTCGGCATTCACGTCGGGAGTCACATCGTTCGCGAGAATCTCGAGCGCCAGCCCCATGTCGCAGTGCTCGACCACGGCCGCGTCCGCCAGCGACAGCTTGGCCTCCTCGAGGCGCGAACCCATCTTCGCCTCGAGCGCCGGGATCTCGACGCTGCGCAGCTCGCGCGCGAGCTGGCTCGCCGCGTCCATCTGGCCGGCGCGGGCCCGCGCCACCACGCGGGCGATGACCAGCGACACGCGCG
>JBIOJK010000009.1:0-62858 GCA_044450765.1 Myxococcota bacterium
CCCACCCCCGCGCGCTGCTCGACCCGGTGGCCGCGCTCGAGCGCGAGGGCTTTCGCGCGACCTTGCTGCCCGTCGGCGGCGACGGCCGGGTCGACCCCGAGCGGCTGCGCTCCGCGCTCCGGGAGCCGACGCTGCTGGTGTCGATCATGCACGCGAACAACGAGATCGGCGTCGTGCAGCCGGTCCAGGCGCTCGGCGAGCTCGCGTCGGAAGCGGGCGCCGCCTTCCACTGCGACGCCGCCCAATCGGCGGGCTCGCTCGCGCTCGATGTGACACAGATCGGTGTCGACTTCCTGTCGCTCTCCGCGCACAAGCTCTACGGGCCGAAGGGGATCGGCGCGCTGGTCGTGCGCCGGCGCGCGCCGCACGCGCGGCTCGAGCCGATCCTGCACGGCGGCGGGCACGAGCGCGGGTTGCGCAGCGGGACGCTTCCGGTCGCGCTCTGCGTCGGCTTCGGCCGCGCGGCGGAGATCGCGCGCGGCTCGCGCGAGTCCGACGCGCGCCGCCTCGCGGCGCTCCGCGACAGACTCTGGGCGCGGCTCTCCGCGGAGCTCCCCGAGATCGAGCTGAACGGGTCCCGCGAGCACCGTCTGCCCGGGAACCTGAACGTCTCGCTGCTCGGCGCCGAGGGCGAGGCGTTGCTGGCCGCACTGCCGGAGCTGGCGCTCTCCACGGGCTCCGCGTGCACCTCGGCGAAGCGCGAGCCGTCCCACGTGCTGCGCGCGCTCGGCGCCAGCGAGGCGCGCGCTCTCTCTGCACTGCGATTCGGGATCGGCCGCTCGAACACCGAGACCGAGATCGACCGCGCCGCCGAGCTGGTGGTCGCGGCGGCGCGCCGCCTGCGCGCGCTCTCGCCGGTGTGGGAGGAGCTGCAGCGCGGCGGTCGGCTCGCGGCGCGGAAGTGAGTGAGTACCCGGCCGCGGTGCTCGCCCACTTCCGCAACCCGGTCGGCGCGGGCCGCTTGGCGCCGGACGCGGCGCGAGTCGCGGCGGCCGAGGCGCGCGACCCGGCGGGAGGTCAGCGCGTTCGCATGCACGTGCGGCTGGGCCCGGGAGAGCGACTCGAGGACGTGCGCTTCCAGGCGTTCGGCTGTCCCGTCACGATCGCGGTCGCGAGCGCCGCGGTCGAGCGCGTCGTCGGTCGCGGGCGCGCTGCAGCGCTGGCGCTCACGGCTCCGTCGCTCGCGGACGCGCTCGAGCTCTCCCCGGAGCAGGCCCGACTCGCCGAGCTTCCGATCCGGGCGCTGCGACTCGCGCTCGCGTATCTTGCCGCCCCCGAAACGCCGATGGCGCCGGACGCGATCCCGGCGAGTGCGATGTCACCGAAGAGCGAGAACCTGACGAGCAGCGAGAGTCACGTTTCGCGCGCCCAGCGCGAGGCGCTGCTGCGACACAGCGCGGTGACGCTGTGGTTCACCGGTCTCTCGGGCTCCGGCAAGTCGACTCTCGCGCGCGCGCTCGAGCAGGAGTTGATCGAGCGCCGCGTGCTCGCCTACGTGCTCGACGGCGACAACGTCCGCCACGGGCTGTGTGCGGACCTCGGCTTCTCGGCCGAGGACCGGGTCGAGAACATCCGCCGCGTGGGCGAGGTCGCGCGGCTCATGAACGAATCGGGAGTGCTCGTGCTGACGGCGTTCATCTCGCCCTACCGCGCCGACCGCGCGCGCGCGCGCGCGCTCCTTCCGGCAGGCGAGTTTCTCGAGGTCTTCGTCGACTGCCCGCTGGACGTTTGCGAGCGCCGCGACCCGAAGGGCCTGTACCGGAAGGCGCGCGCGGGCGCGCTCCCGGACTTCACGGGGGTCTCCGCGCCCTACGAGGCGCCGGACGCGCCGGAGCTGCGCATCGCGACCGGCACGCGGCCGCTCGCGGAGTGCGTCCGAGAGCTCGTGGCCGCGCTCGAGGAGCGCGGCTTGATCCCGCGCGGCAGCTGAGCCGATAAGATCCGTGGCCGGCCGATTGCCCGGGTGTATCGTCGCTGCTAATGTCGCGTCTTCTCGAAGGATTTTGGTCATTCGACTCACTACCATCCGAGCCATCGCGCTGCTTGCCGCAACGGCTGCTGCGGGCTGCAGCACGCTGAGCGACCTGCGCGGGCAGCCGGCTCCGGCCGAGCAGCCCGAGTATCACGTCGTTCCCGTCTCGCCGGAGGCCGACGCGGACGCCGCCTTCATGCGCGGCCGCGCGCTCGAGCTCGACCGCCGCTATCTCGAAGCGGCCGCGGAGTACGAACACGCGGCGCGCATCGACCCGAACTCTCCCGAGCTGCAGCGCTCGCTCGCCCAGGTGTGGATGGCCGCGGGTGACCCGGCGCGGGCGCTCGAGTACGCCGAGCGCGCGCTCGCGCTCCAGCCGGACGACGAGGATCTGCGCTCCGGCCTCGCGACGCTGCACGCGCGCATGCACGACTACGACCGCGCGATCGAGTTACTCGAGCCGCTGTTCCAGAAGGGCACCCTCAACGACGAGGGTTTGTTCACGCTCTTCACGCTGTATCTGAATCTCGATCGCAACGACGGCGCGCTGAAGGTCGCGGAGCGCATGGTCGAGAAGGAGCCGGACGACGTGCGCGGCTATCTCGCGCTCGGCGCCACCTACGAGCGCACGGACAAGCTGGCCGAGGCCGAGCGCGCCTATCGCCGCGGCCTCAAGGTCGATCCCGATCAGCCCGCGCTCTACGACGCGCTGGCGCGCCTCAAGCACCAGAACAAGGACACCAAGGGCGAGCTCGCAGTGCTGCGCGAGAAGCTCGCGATCGCCCCGGGCGATCCGGCCGCGCTGATGCGGATCGCGCAGATTCACGAGGACGCGCACGACCGCAAGGCCGCGATCGCGGCGCTCGAGGAGCTCGTCGGCGAGCATCCCGAGCTGGCGGGCGCCCAGTTCCGCCTCGGCCTCTTCTACTACGAGGCAGGCCGCTACGACGACGCGATCGATCGCTTCCAGTCCGTCTCGCGCGGCGACGGCGGCGGCGACGACGCCCGCTACGACAGCGAGGTGAAGTACTTCGTCGGTCTGGTCCACGACGAGGCGGGCCGCAGCGACGAGGCGCTGGCGCAGCTCGAGCAGGTGCCGCCGGGCTCGCCGCGCTTCGCCGACGCGCGCTCGGTCATGGCCCGCATCTACGAGCGGCGCAAGCAGCCGGACCGCGCAGTGACCGAGCTCAAGCGCGCGATCGCGGCGGCGCCGGACAAGACCTCGCTCCAGGTCTATCTCGCCGGCTTCTACCAGCGGCAGGGTGACCTGCCGGCGGCGGTCGGGCTGATGCAGGAGCTGATCGCGGCGAACCCGACGGACGCCGACTTGTACTACGACCTCGGCGTGATCTACGGCGACGCCGACGATCGCGACCGCTCGTTCGAGCAGATGAACAAGGCGCTGGAGCTCGATCCGAATCACGCGAGCGCTCTGAACTACGTCGGCTACAGCTGGGCCGAGAAGGGCGAGCGGCTCGACGAGGCGGAGAAGATGATCCGCCGCGCGATCGAGCTGAAGCCGGACGACGGCTACATCACCGACAGTCTCGGCTGGCTCTACTACCAGCGCGGCCTGCGCCAGCTCGCCGCCGGCCAGCGCGACCAGGCCCGCAGCTCCTTCAACGCCGCGCGCTCGCAGCTCGAGCACGCGCTCTCGCTGCTGGAGAAGGCCGACCCGGTTATCACCTGGCACCTCGGCGACGCGTACCGCTCGCTCGCGCGCTTCGACGACGCGCTCGCGACTTACAAGCGAGCGCTGTCCCTGTCTCCCGAGGACGACGACGCCGCGAAGATCCGCGCGGAGATCGAGTCACTGCAGCAGCAGCTCGGCCACCGCGAGCCCAAGAGCGCGCATTGAGGAGAGCCGCGCGCGCGGCCTGCGCGCTCGCGTGGCTCTCGGGCGCCGCGTGCGCGACCGGCGGTCCCCCGTTCCAGCCGGTCGTGGGCGAGGACGCCGTGCTGCGCGCGCGCGTCGAAACGGCCGCGGCGCAGGCGAGCGAGCGCAGGACCCTGCGCGCGGTCGGCAAGCTGCGCCTGCAGTCACCCGACGGCTCGACTTCGGTGCAGGAGGTCGTGCTCGCCGAGCGGCCCGCGCGGCTGCGGCTCGAGAGCCTCAACATGCTCGGCCAAGCCGCGAGCCTGCTCGTGACCGACGGCGAGCGCTTCGCGTTCTTCGATGGCAAGCGGTTGGAGTCCGGAGCGACGGACAGCGGCACTCTCCGGCAGCGCCTCGGGCTCGCGCTGGCGCCGAGCGAGGCCGTGCGCGCGCTGCTCGCCGCGCCGCTCGAGGTCGAGTGGGCGCCCAGCGCGATTCTCGGTCGCGGCGAGGAGCGCGAGGTGCGCCTGCCGGCGGAGAGTCTGCGCTTCGCGCCGTCGGGCGAGCTCAGTGCGATCGCCGCGCTCGACTCTGCGGGCGCCGTGCGCTGGCGGGCGGAGTACGCCGAGTGGCGCGACGTGCCCGGGGGCCGGTATCCGTTCTCGCTCGTGTTGTCGTTTCCCGCGAGCGAGCTGCGCGCGGAGCTGGCGCTGTCACAAGTCGAGCTGAACCCGGCGCTCGACGCGTCGCTGTTCCGCGTCGCGCGAGGCGCGCCCCCATGAGCGCGCCGGTGCTGGCGGTGCGCGATCTGTGCACGAGCTTCGCGACGAAGCGCGGCGTGCTCACCGCGGTCGACGGCGTCGATCTCGAGCTCTTCGCGGGCGAGACACTCGGCGTGGTCGGCGAGTCGGGCTGCGGAAAGTCGGTCACCGCGCTCTCGATCCTGCGCTTGCTGCCCGAGCCACCCGCGCGCATCGAACGCGGCGAGATCCTCTTCGAGGGCCGCGACCTCCGCCTGGCGTCGGCGGACGAGCTGCGCGAGCTGCGCGGCAATCGCATCGCGATGATCTTCCAGGAGCCGATGACCTCGCTGAACCCGGTCTTTCGCGTCGGCGACCAGATCGAAGAGGCGCTGCGGGTGCACCGGAATCTCGGGCGCGCGGAGCGCGAGTCACGGGTCCTCGAGCTGCTCGAGCTGGTCGGCATCGCCGAGCCGCGCACGCGCATGCGCGACTACCCACACCAGCTCTCCGGAGGCATGCGCCAGCGCGTGATGATCGCGATGGCGCTCGCCAACGATCCGGCGGTCCTGATCGCGGACGAGCCGACGACCGCGCTCGACGTCACCATCCAGGCGCAGATCCTCGAGCTGCTCGACTCACTCAAGCGCCGCTTTCGGATGGCCGTGCTGTTCATCACGCACGACCTCGGCGTGGTCGCAGAGACCGCGCAGCGCGTTGCGGTGCTGTACGCGGGGCGCGTGGTCGAGTCCGGGGGTGTGGCCGAGATCTTCGCCTCGCCGCAGCACCCGTACACGCGCGGCTTGCTCGACGCGCTTCCATCGGCGCGCGTGCGGCCGGGAGAGCCACTGCACGTGATCGCCGGACGCGTTCCCGATCTCGTGGCGCGCCCCGCCGGGTGCAGCTTCCGCGAGCGCTGCTCGCGGGCGGTCGCCGTCTGCGCCGAGCGCGACCCGGCGCTCGCGTCCGGCCGCGGCGGCGTGCGGATCGCCTGTCACAATCCGGTTCCGCCGCCGGAGCCGGCGGCTGGCGCCGCGAGGGCGGGAGCGTGAGCGAGCCGCTGCTCAGCCTGCGGGGACTGCGCAAGAGCTTCGCCGTCGGGCGCGGCGGCCTCGGCCGGCGCGCGCGGCTGGTCGCGGTGAACGACGTCGACCTGGACGTCGAAGCCGGCGAGACACTCGGCCTGGTCGGCGAGTCGGGCTGCGGGAAGTCGACCGTGGCGCGGCTCGCGCTGCGGCTGGTCGAGCCCGACGCGGGGCAGATCTCGTTCGAGGGCCGCGACCTGCGCGCCCTGGGTCGGGGCGAGCTGCGCGCGATGCGGCGCAGGATGCAGATCGTGTTCCAGGACCCCTTCGCGTCGCTGAACCCGCGCATGACGGTCGGCGAGACGATCGGCGAGGGGCTGCGCGTGCACCGCATGGCGCGCGGCGCCGCGCTCGAGCGCCGCGTCAGCGAGTTACTCGAGATCGTCGGCCTCGCGCCCGAGCACGCCGCGCGCTACCCGCACGAGTTCAGCGGCGGGCAGCGCCAGCGGGTCGGCATCGCGCGCGCGCTCGCACTCGAGCCGCGCCTGATCGTCGCCGACGAGCCGGTCTCGTCGCTCGATGTCTCGATCCAGGCCCAGATCCTGAACCTGCTGCTCGAGCTGCAGAAGCGCTTCGGGCTCTCCTATCTCTTCATCTCGCACGACCTGCGGGTCGTGCGCCATCTGTCGCGCAGGGTCGCGGTCATGTATCTCGGGCGCATCGTCGAGAGCGCGCCGGCCGATCAGCTCTACGCGCGCCCGCAGCACCCGTACAGCGAGGCGCTGCTCTCGGCGGTTCCCGTGCCGGAGCCGGGCCGCGCGCGCCGACGGATCGTGCTGACCGGCGACGTGCCGAGCTCGGTCTCGCCGCCGCCCGGCTGTCCGTTTCACCCGCGCTGCGCGAAGGCGATCGAGCGCTGCTCGCGCGAGCGGCCGGCGCTGCGCGAGGTCGGGCAGGGTCATCTGTCGGCGTGTCACCTCGCGCCGTTCTGAAGAATTTTCGAGTCACTCGGAGGAGCCAGAGGACAAAATGCGAGTCGAATACACGTTTGGTCTGGATCAGGTCGACATCCCGTACTTCTCGGTCGAGAGCATGGAGGGGCCCGAGAAGCTGTTCCGCTTGGTCACGCTGGTCATGAACGTCTTGCACATCCGGCCGCGCGTCGACGTGATCTTCCACAGCCCGAACCGCGACGACTTGCCCAAGAAAATCTCGTCGTTCGAGGCGATCGTGAAGAGCGCTCCCGCGGCGCCGACCCTCGAGTTCCGCGCGGGGGCGAGCGGCTCACTCGGCAGCTCGTACTACTGCTGGGTCAGCATCCTGTCCAACGGTGGGCGCGCCGCAAACTCTCCGCGATGACGTCGCGGCGCAGGGACGCCGGCTCGTCGCGGCAGCCGCTCTCGGCGAGATACTCGGCGAGCGCGCGCTCGCGCAGCTCGGCCGGAACCGCGTCGGGCAGGGCCGCGTTCAGCTGGGCCAGGTTCTTCACGCGGCGCCGGCGACTCACTTTGGCGCCGAAGCGAACGCGGCCGTAGTCGAGCAGGCGCGGCTGCTCGCCCGGGCGCCAGACGACGTTGTTGGCCTTCAGATCGGCGTGGTAGATGCCCCGGCGGTGCAGCAGCCCGAGCAGGCGGCCGAGCGCGCGCGCCAGCTCGCCCCGCTCCAGCTGCGTGCTCTCGGCGAAGTCGGCGTCGATCCAGTCCGCGAGCGTCGCCCCGACGTCGGCCATCACGAGCCAGTGACCGGCCCAGGCGAGCGGCGAGCCTGTCGCGACGCCGCGCGCCTCGAGGCCGTTCCCGGCGATCCACGCGCGGCGCGCGTCGCCAGCGCGCTCGAAGCGCTTCGCGATCCAGCTCCCGCGCCGATAGAGGCGTCCGCCGGCGCCGGTCTTGAAGGGAGTGACTTCGCCGAGCGCGGCGAGACACTCGCTGAGCTCCGCGGGATCGACCTCGCGGCGGCGAAAGCCGCGCTCGCCCCCGAGCGCGAACGCGAGAAAGCTGCCGCTCTCGCGCAGGCAGCGCTGCGTGCGGCTCTGCCAGCGGCGCTGCGCGCGGCGGTCGCGCCAGAAGCGCACCGACTCGAGCTCCGCGGGCAGCGGATCGAGCAGCGAGTACGCCAGGAAGCCGAGCTCGCGCCGGCGCAGCACGCCGGGGATCCAGGGCAGGAAGCGCGCGCGCTGCAGGTCGAGAAACACGACGCGGCCGTCGCGCAGCAGCAGATTTCCGAGATGCAGATCGCCGTGCAGCATGCCGCGGCGGTGCGCGTCGTCGACGGCGCGCAGGAGCAGCGCGAGGTCGCCCCGCTCGGCGGGCCGGGCGCCGTCCTGCCAGCGGGTCGCGCTCCAGTCCGGGCCCAGCGCCAGCAGCTCGGGCACCGCGATCCCGCGCGCGCCGGCGCGCGCCAGCGCGCGCGCTTCGCGCCCCGCGGTCTCGGGCTTCTCGACGTAGACCTTCAGCACGGCGTCGCCCGCGCGCGCCGTGACTCGCGCGCGGTTGCGCTTGAGCACCTCGACACCGAACGGTGTCGCACCCGCGCCGAGCTCGGCGGCGCACTTCGCCAGCTCGCCCGCGTTCAACGCCGCAGCCGCTCCCAGAGCGCGAGCACCGCGTCCGCGTGCGCGCTCCACGTGAAGCGCGCGGCGGTGCGGCGCGCCGCGGCGCCCATCTCGCGCAGCCGCGCCGGATCGTCGAGCGCGCGCAGCGCCGGCGCGAAGTCCTCTCCGCACAGGAAGCCATTCGCGCCCGGCTCGATCAGCTCGGCCGCGCCGTTGTCCGGCGTGGTCGCGACCGGAACCCCGGCCGCCATCGCCTCGAGACAGGCGTTCGCGAACGGGTCGTAGCGGGTCGGCAGGACGAACAGGTCGGCGGCGGCGCACAGCGCCGGCAGGTCGGCGCGCAGGCCGAGAAAGCGCACGCGCGCCGCGACGCCGAGTGACTCCGCCTGCGCGCGAAAGGGCGCGGCGTCGCCCGACCCGGCGACCAGCAGATCCGCCTTCACTCCGGCGCGCGCGAGGCCGGCGATCGCGCGGTCGAGCCCCTTCCGCGCGAAGCCGCTGCCGGCGAACAGGGCCAGCGGTCCATCGACGCCGAGCTCCGCGCGCAGGCGGGTCAGCGCACCCTCGCGCAGGCGCGGGTGGAAGCGCTCGAGATCGACGCCGTTGTAGATCACCGCGAGCCGCTCGGCGGGCACGCCGTGCCGCCGCGCGATCTCGTCGGCGGCGAAGCGCGAGTTGCACAGCACCGTCTGACTCGCGTCTGCGAACGCCGCGCCTTCGATCGCCAGTAGCACCGCGTGCCGCGGGGAGAGCCGCCGCAGGGCAGGGCGCGCGTAGACTCGGTCCATGTACGCCGCGTGACTCCCGCCGCCCGCTCGATACACCGTCTGGTGACGCGTGCGCGAGAACGACTGGACGACGTCGAAGCCGCCCGCCGCGGCGGCGCGCGCCGCGCGCCGCGAGAACTCGAGCACGCGCAGTGGCTGCCAGAAGGTCGGTCCGCCGAGACGCTGCACGCGCACGCCCGCGGGCAGGTCGGCGACCAGGTCGCGACACAGCACGGTGAGATCGAGCGCGCGACGCCCGAGCTCCGCCGCGAGCGCGAAGCCCGCGAGCTCGACGCCCCCGGGTCCGGGGCGGAAGCTCTCGATCGCGATCGCCGCGCGCATCGTCCGAGAGTAGCCTGGCGCGCGCGCGCATTCCCGACTAACTGATTCGCGGCAATGGCGAAGCGAGCCGCGATGGTCGCCTGGGCCGGCGCGCTCGCGCTCGCGTGTGGGCGCGGGGGCGAGCGCGCGCGCGAGCTGCGCATCAACCTGGAGACCGAGCCGCCCACGCTCGACTGGAACCTCGCGACGGACGGCGTCTCGATCATCGCGATCGAGCAGCTGATGCGCGGGCTCACTCGGCTCGGCCCCGACCTGCGTCCGGAGCCGGACCTCGCGGAGCGCTGGGAAGTCTCGCCCGACGGACGGACCTACACCTTCCGCCTGCGGCCGGGCGTCGTGTGGAGCGACGGCGTGCCGCTGCGCGCGCAGCACTTCGTCGACTCATGGCAGCGCCTGCTCGCCCCGGCGACCGCGGCCGAGTACGCCTACTTCCTGTTCGGCGTGAAGAACGCGCGCGCGTACAACGCGGGCAAGCTCAGCGACTTCGCGGAGGTCGGCGTGCGCGCGGCCGACGACGAGACGCTGGTCGTCGAGCTCGATGCGCCGCTCGTGTATTTCCCGGCGCTCGTCAACTTCATGGTGACGTTTCCGCTGCGGCGCGATCTGGTGGCGCGCTTCGGCGAGCGCTGGACCGATCCGGGGAAGCTCGTGACTCTCGGCCCGTTCGTGCTCGAGGAGTGGCGCCACGAGTACCGCCTCGTGCTGCGCGCGAACGAGCGCTACTGGGCGGGTCGCCCGCCGCTCGACCGCATCACCGCGTACATGGTGCAGGAGGGCAGCACCGCGCTCGTGCTCTGGGAGCAGGGACTGCTCGACCTGGTGCGCATCCCGCCGCTCGAGATCCGGCGCTACGCCGCGCGCCCGGAGTATCTCCGGCGCCCGCTGCTGCGCGGCTACTACTACGGCTTCAACGTGCGCAAGCCGCCGTTCGACGACGCGCGCGTGCGCCGGGCGTTCGCGCTCGCGATCGACCGCGCGCAGTTTCCCGAGCTGCTGCGCGGCGGCGAGCAGCCGTGGCCCTCTTGGATTCCGCCGGGCATGCCGGACGCGAATCCGGACCTCGGCCTGCGCTTCGATCCCGCGCGCGCGCGCGCGCTGCTGCGCGAAGCCGGTGTCGATCCGGCGCGTCTGGAGCCGGTGCGCATCGTGTACAACAGCGACCAGACTCACAAGCTGGTGGCCGAGAAGGTCCAGGCGTTCTGGCGGGAGAATCTCGGAGTGCGCGTCGAGCTCGAGAACCGCGAGTGGAAGGTTTACTTGAAGGAGCTCGCGACCGACCCGCCGCCCGTCTTCCGGCTCGGGTGGGGCGCGGACTTCCCCGATCCCGACAACTTCATGAACCTCTTCACCTCGTACAGCGAGAACAACCACACCGGCTGGGTGAATCCCCGCTACGACGACCTGGTCGTGCGCGCTGCGCGCGAGCCCGACCCCGCGCAGCGCCAGGCGCTCTACGATCAGGCGCAGCGGATTCTGTGCGAGGAGGACGTGCCGATGGTCCCGCTCTTCGTCACCGCTTCGAACTTCGCGGTGCAGCCGCGCGTGCACGGTTTCCAGCCGACCGCGATGGACCTGTACTTCTTCGAGCAGGTGCGCGCCGAGTGATTCGCTACGCGGTTGGCCGCGTGCTAGCGGGGATTCCGGTGCTGTGGGTCGTCGCGACCCTGACCTTCGCGCTGCTGCGCTTTCTGCCCGGCGGACCGTTCGACAAGGAGCGCTCGCTGCCGCCCGAGATCCTGCGCAACCTCGAGCGCCGCTACGCGCTCGACGGCACGCTCGCGGAGCAGTACGCGGACTATCTCGGGCGGCTCGCGCACGGCGATCTGGGCCCGTCGTACAAGTACGTGGGCCGCGACGTCGCCGACATCCTGCGCGATGCGCTGCCGGTGTCTCTCGAGCTGGGCGCCGCGGCGTTCGCGCTGGCCGTGGGCGGCGGAGTCGGCCTCGGGCTCGCGGCCGGCGCGCGGCGCGGCAGCGCGCTGGATCGCGCGGTCGCGCTCGGGTCACTCGTCGGAGTCTCGGCGCCGAGCTTCGTGATCGGCGCGGGCCTGATCCTGGTCTTCGGGCTCGGGCTCGGCTGGCTGCCCGCGGGCCTCTGGGAAGGTCCTCTCTACGCCGTGCTGCCCGCCTGCACGCTCGCGGCGCTGCCGATGGCGTACGCCGCGCAGCTGACGCGCGCACAGGTGGTCGCCGTGATGGAGCAGGACTACGTGCGTACGGCGCGCGCGCTCGGCGTGCCCGAAGCGCGCGTGCGCAGGCGCCACGTGCTGCGCAACGCGCTGCTCGCGGTGATGACTTACTTTGGCCCGCTGCTGGCGATTCTGCTCACGGGCTCGTTCGTGGTGGAGCGCATCTTCGCGGTGCCGGGCATGGGCCGCTTCTTCGTCACCGCGGTCACCAATCGCGACTACCCGCTCGTGCTGGGAGTCACTCTCGTGTACGCGGTGCTGGTCGTGCTCGCGAACCTCGCCGTCGACCTCGCCTACGCCTGGCTCGACCCGCGCATCCGCGTCGGAGGCGGCGAGCGGTGACGGCGCGCGGCTGGACTGGCGCGGCGCTCGTGCTGTCGCTCGTGTTTCTCGCACTCGCGGGCGATCGCGTGGCCGGCTACCGCTTCGACGCGCAGGACACCGCGCACGCGCTCGAGCCGCCCTCGCGCGCGCACTGGCTGGGCTGCGACGCGCTCGGTCGCGACCTGCTCGCGCGGCTCTGCGAGGGCGGGCGCGTCTCGCTCGTGGTCGCGGTCGGCGCGACCGCGCTCGCGCTCGCCTTCGGCCTCGCCTACGGTGCGCTCGCCGGCTGGGCGGGCGGCCGCCTCGACGCCCTCCTGATGCGCGCGGTCGACGTGATCTACGCGCTGCCGGACGTACTCGTCACGGTGCTCTTGATCGAGGTGCTGTCGGCCGCGCTCGCCGGTCTTCCCGACCTCTGGCGGCGACTGGCCGCGCTCGCGCTCGCGCTCGGCTTCGCGGGCTTCGTGGGCGTGGCGCGGCTGGTGCGCGCGCTGGTGCTGCAGGCGCGCGAGGAGACCTGGGTCGAGTCTGCGCGGGCGAGCGGCGCTCGCCCTGCGCGGATCCTCGTGCGCCACGTGCTGCCGAACATCGCGCCGCCGATCCTGGTGAGCGCCGCGTTCCGAGTTCCCGCGGCGATCCTGGCCGAATCCACACTGTCGTTCATCGGCCTGGGAATTCAGCCCCCGTTCTCGAGCTGGGGCACCCTGGCGAGCGACGGATTTGAAGCAATGCGCTCGTACCCGCATCTGATCTTTTTTCCCTGTGTCGCAATTCTGTGTTCACTGATCGGCTTCCAGCTGCTGGGCGAGGCGTTGCGCGAACGCCTCGATCCGCGTCAGCGGGCCTAAAACTCACTTGCCGGCGAACTCGACCGGGATAAAATCCCGCCCGCCCACCGATCCGCCGCGGACCGGACGCGCGCGAGGGAGTGCGAAGTGATCAAGGCCCAGGGACTGACGAAGCGCTTCGGCGGACTGACTGCGATCCAGAACGTGTCGTTCGAGATCGCCCGGGGCGAGGTCGTCGGCTTCCTCGGCCCGAACGGCGCGGGCAAGACGACCACGATGCGCATCCTGACCGGCTACCTGCCCGCGACGGAGGGGCGCGTGTCGGTCGGCGGATTCGATCTGGCCGTCGACGGGCGCTCGGCGAAGCGCGGCACCGGATATTTGCCCGAGACACCGCCGCTGTACCCCGAGATGCGCGTCCACGACTATCTCTCGTACGTCGCCGCGCTGCACGACGTGCCGCGGAGCCAGCGGCGCGACAAAGTCGCGCGCGCGATCACCTCCTGCGGACTCGAGAAGGTCGGCGAGCGCGTCGTGCGCACCTTGTCCAAGGGCTACCGGCAGCGCGTGGGTCTTGCGCAGGCGATCGTCCACGATCCAGCGGTGCTGATTCTCGACGAGCCGACCGCGGGTCTCGACCCGATCCAGATCTCCGAGATCCGCGAGCTGATCCGGCGGCTGGCCGCAGAGGAAGGGCGCACGGTGATTCTCTCGACTCACATCCTGGCCGAGGTCGACGCGATCTGCCAGCGCGTGCTGCTGATCGCGTACGGCGTGCTGCGGCTCGACGCGCGCCTCGCCGAGCTGCGCGCTCAGGGATCGCTCGAGCAGATCTTCCTGCGCGAGGTCGAGACCGCCTCCGCGGCGAACCTCGCGGCGCCGGCCGCGCGCGAGGTGGCGCCGTGAGACACGTGCTTGCGATTGCGGGCCGAGAGCTGCGCTCGATGTTCGTGACTCCCGACGCCTACGTGCTGGTCGGCGTCTACATGCTCTTCGCCGGCTTCATCTTCTTCGCCAGCCTCGGGATCTTCATCTCGCAGCTCCAGCAGATCCAGGCGCTCGGCATGACCCAGCTCCTCGAACAGTGGAATCTGCAGGAGATCGTCGTCGCGCAGTCGTTCTCGACGTTCGCGCTGTTCCTCTGCTTCCTGGTGCCGCTGCTCTCGATGCGCGGCTTCGCGGCGGAGCGCGCGAGCGGCTCGATCGAGCTCTTGCTCACCAGCCCCGTCACGAGCACCGAAATCGTGCTCGGGAAGTTTCTCGCGATGGCGGCGATGTTGCTGCTGGTCGGCGCGCTGACCGGCTCGTTCGTCGTGCTGCTGTTCGCCTACGGCAACCCCGAGCTCTGGCAGACGCTCTCCGGCCTGCAGACGCTGTTCTGGTACTCACTCGCGCTCGCGGCGGTGTGCTGCTTCGTCTCGGCGCTCACGCGCAGTCAGATCGTGGCGGGCTTCGTCGGAATCGCGACCGCACTCCTGCTGCTGATCATCCCGGTCGCGGCCGACAGCTCGCAGAGCGAGTCGTTGAAGGAGATCTTGCGCTGGGCCGGCACCAGCACTCACTTCGACCCCGGCCTGAAGGGCGAAGTGCGCTCGGAAGACCTGGCGTACTTCGGCGTCGTGATCGTCGTGTTCTTGTCGCTCGCGCGCGCCGCGGTCGACTCGCTGCGCTGGAGGTAGGGCGGTGGAGACGCTGTTCGCGATCCTCGGCGCCGTGATCCTCGCCTTCGGGCTGATCGGCATCTTCGCAGCCGCATCCCCGGTCGTGACTGCGCTGCACGTCCTGGTCGGCGGAGCGCTCCTGATCTGGGCCGCGCTGCGCGGCTTCCGCAAGGTCGCGGAGAGAATGGGCAGCTCGACGGCGCGCGGCGGCGCGAACACGCTCTTGCAAGCCGCCATCGTCGTCGTGATCGGCGGCCTGCTCGCGTTCCTCTCGGTGCGCCATCCGGTGCACTGGGACTGGACGGAAGCCAAGGAGCACACGCTGGCGCGCGGCACGATCGACACGCTCGCGGCGATGCCGGCCGACGGTCTGATCGAGATGTACGCGTTCTTCTCGCGCGGCGGCGAGGCACAGGCGAAGACGCTGCTCGAGAAGTACGAGTACGAGGGCGAGCGACTGAAGCGCAAGGTGAAGGTCCAGTATCTCGATCCGAACGAGCATCCCGATCTCGCGCAGCGCTTCCAGATCAACGCCAAGGAAGGCGTGGTCGTCGTCTGCTCCGGGCCGTGCGAGACCGCGAAGGGGACTGTGAAGGCGGTCGACATGACCGAGCAGTCACTGACTCGCGCGGTGCGACAGGCGATCTCGTCCAAGAAGAAGCTCTACTTCCTGAAAGGGCACGGCGAAGCCGATCCGAACGAGCAGAAGGGCTCGGGCGCGGCGGGCGTGAAGGGCGGGCTCGAGGACGAGAACGCGACGGTCGCGGAGCTCCTGCTCGGGAACGAGAAGGAAGTCCCCGCCGACGCCGACGCCGTCATCATCGCCGGGCCGGACCACGCGATCTCGGACCGCGAGCTCGAGCTGCTCGACGGCTATCTCAAGCGGGGCGGCGGGCTGCTCGTGATGGTCGACCCGGTGGTCGAGTCCAACCTCGAGGGCCAGCTGAAGGCGTGGGGCATCGAGGCGGGGCCGGAGATCATCGTCGAGCAGCAGCTTCAGCTCTTCGCGGGGCCGTCGCTCGGCGTGCAGCCGGTGGTCACGAAGTACGGCGCGCATCCGATCACCGACAAGCTGAACGGCCAGCCGACCGTGTTTCGCCTGGCGCGGCCCGTGCGCCGCGCCGAGGGCAGCGACGCGAACGTGACCGAGCTCGCGCTCACCAGCCCACAGAGCTGGGCCGAGAGCGACGTGAAGTCGCTGCTCGCCTCGAAGCCGGTCTCACTCGATCCCGCGAAAGATCGCGCCGGCCCGCTGGCGATCGCGGTCGCGCGCGAGTTCAAGGCCGCGGAGGGGGCGAAGCGCGGCGGGCGCCTGGTCGTGGTGGGTGACTCCGACTTCATGCGCAACCGCTACGTCACTCAGTACTACAACGGCGACCTGTTCCTGAACATGACGAGCTGGCTCACCGGAACCGAAGAGTTCTCCACCATCGACCGCAAGCGGCCGCGCGTCGCGACCGTGAACCTGACCCTGGAGCAGTTCGCGAACTTCCGCTTCCTGGCGCTGTTCGCGCTGCCCGAGGCGATCCTGCTGCTGGGCGTCCTGACTTGGTGGCGCAGGAAGACCTGACGTGAGCGTGCGCTGGACTGCGGGGCTCCTCGCGCTCGCCGTGGCGCTCGGCGCCTGGGTGTATTTCGGCGAGATCCGCGGCGACGAGCGCAAGAAGGAAGCCGAGGCCGCGGGCCAGAAGATCTTCGGGGTCGAGCCCGGCGCGGTGACTGCTCTCGAGTTCTCGCTCGCGGACGGCACGACCTCGCGCGTGGCGCGCGCCGGGGCGAGTGACTGGCGCGTGGAGTCACCCGTCGCGTATCCCGCGGATGCGGACACGGTCGAGCGCGCGCTGCACGCGCTGGCGAAGATCCAGTCGACCTCGACCATTTCGCCCGCGCCCGCGAATCTCGCGCCGTTCGGCCTGGGCGAGGGCCGCCGCGGCTTGCGCGTGTTCACGGGGGCGGGGGACCCGGCGCAGATCTTCGTCGGCGTCGCGACGCCGATCGGCGGCGGCAAGTACGTGGCGCTGGGAAGCGACCCCGGCCGCATCTTCACGGTCTCCGTCGCCGATCTCTCCGGCCTCTCGCCGACGCTGGTGGAGCTGCGCGACAAGCGCTTGCTGCGGATTGCCACGGGGGGCGCCGACGAGCTCACGGTTCGCGCGCACGGCGAGCTCGCCGCGCACTTGAAGAAGAGTGAATCGGGCTGGCAGCTGATCGAGCCGCAGGCTGCCCCGGGTGACGCCGAGAAGATCCGCCGCACGCTCGACGAGCTGGCGATGGCCAGCGCGACCGAGTTCGCCGACGCGCCCGCGAAGTCGGCGCTGGACAGCCTGGCGGCGCCCGAGCTCGAGCTGACCCTGCACACGCCGGACGCGGAGGAGCACCTCGCGCTCGCGCACGCCGACGGCAAGGTGTGGCTGCGCCGCGGCAGCGACCCCGTGTTGCTCGCGGTGAGTCCCGCGCTGCAGGCCGCGATTCCGACGCGCGCGTTCGACTACCGCGCGAAGCGCGTGCAGACCTTGGCGAGCGACAAGGTCCACGCGCTCGAGCTCGCGTACCCGCGCACCGGCGAGACACACCATTTCGAGCTCGTGGGCAGTGAGTGGCGGGCGGCCGAGACCGGCATCGAGCTGCAGCCGCTGAAGGTCGAAGACATGCTGTTCGCGGTCGCATCGCTCGACGCCACCGGCATCGAGGCGGCGGGCGCCGACCGCAAGGCGCTCGGCCTCGACCCGCCGGTCGTGACCTTGCGCGCGCTCGACGACAAGGGCGCGGAGCTGGGCGTGCTCTCGCTCGGCGACGCCTCCGCCGACAAGGGGATTCCCGCGACTTCGTCGCAGAGCGGCGAGCTGTGGCGGATCTCGAACGACGTCGGCAAGGAAGTGCCGCTCTCGCCGGAGGCGTTCGCGAACGCGATCGTCAAGAAGCCGGGCGCGCCGGCGCCACCGCCGCCCGCGGATTGAGCACCTCCAGCATCTGCGCGTGCAGCCGGCCGTTGCTCGCGACGATGCGCGCGCCGGACGCCGGCGCAGGGCCGGCGTCGAAGTCACTCGTCCGCCCGCCGGCTTCCTCGACGAGCAAAAGACCGGCGGCGACGTCCCACGGCGCGAGGTGCAGCTCCCAGTAGCCGTCGAAGCGGCCGCAGGCGACGTAGGCGAAGTCGAGCGCGGCCGAGCCCGCGCGCCGGATCGCCTGCGCGCAGCCGACGAAGCGCTCGAAGTGCAGCAGGTTCGGCGTCCGCTTCTGGTGTACGTCGTAGGCGAACCCGGTCGCGAGCAGCGCGCGCCGCAGCTCGGAGATCTGCGAGACGTGGATCGGCTTCCCGTTCAGCTGCGCGCCGCTGCCGCGCTCCGCCGAGAACAGCTCGTCGCGCATCGGGTCGAAGACGACGCCGCAGCCGCGCTGGCCGTCGACCTCGACGCCGATCGAGATCGCGAAATGCGGGAACGCGTGCGCGTAGTTGGTCGTCCCGTCGAGCGGATCGACGATCCAGCGCACGCCGCTCGAGCCGGCCTGCGCGGTGTTCTCCTCGGTCAGCAGCGCGTCGTTGGGTCGCGCCGCGCGAATCCGTTCGCGAATGAGTCGGTCGAGCGCGTGGTCGACGTCGGTGACTAGGTCGATCTCGCTGGTCTTGGTCCGGATCGTGCGCGGCTCGTGAAAGCGCGCCCGCGCGACACCGCCGGCCTCGCGCGCGATCTCGCTCGCCAGCGCGAGCAGCTCGCTCACGCGCGCGACCCGAGGCGGAACGCCGCCCTCGCGCGCTCGGCGGTGAGCGCGGCGGTCTCGTCCGCGCTGCGGCCGTGGATCTCGGCGAGACACTCGACGACGCGCGCGACCCAGGCGGGCTCGTTGCGCTTGCCTCGGTGCGGGGCGGGCGCGAGCAGCGGCGTGTCCGTCTCGACGAGCAGACGCTCGAGCGGAAGCCGGCGCGCGACCTCGCGCAGCTCGCTCGCGTTCTTGAACGTGAGGATGCCCGAGAAGCTGATGTCGAACCCGCGCGCGAGACACTCGCGCGCGAACGGCAGATCGCCCGTGAAGCAGTGAATCACGCCGCCGATCCGCTCGGCGCCTTCGCGGTCGAAGATCTCGAGCAGCTCGCCGAACGCGTCGCGCTCGCCTTGCCGGGGCCGCACGTGAATCACGAGCGGCCGGTCGACCTGGCGCGCGATGCGGATCTGCGCGGTGAGCGCCTCGCGCTGCGCGTCGCGCGGCGAGTGCGCGTAGAAGTAGTCGAGCCCGCATTCCCCGACGGCGACCACGCGCTCGTGGGCGAGCCAGCCGTCGAGCGCCGTCGCCGCGAGCGAGCTCCACTCCGCCGCGTCGTGCGGGTGCACGCCGACCGCCGCCCAGATGCCCGCGTTCTCCTCGGCCAGCATCACCGCGCCCGCGTTCGCGCCGATGCCGTAGCCCGCGCCGATCGCGATCATCCCCTCCACGCCGGCGTCGCGCGCGCGCGCGATCAGCGCGGGCGCGTCTGCCAGCAGGTCGGGCGCGCCGATGTGCGCATGACTGTCGAAGAGCCTCACGAAGTCAGCTCGAGCAGAAGTGACTCGACCACGAGCTGCGGATTCAAGTTGTGTCGCTCGAGCTCGCCGCGCGCGCGCGCCGCCGACTCGAAGGCGCGCAGCCAGCGCTCGAGCACGCGTGCATCGCGGCCGCACGCCGCCGCGTCGGCCTGCCGGCGGGCATAGGCCGACTGCACGTCGATGAACGCGCGCGCGCGCGCGCGACCTTCCTCGCCGGTGCGCCGGAAGCTCTCGGCGAAGTCGAGGACGTCGCTGACCGCGAGCTCACTGCTGCGCTCGAGCACGTCGAGCATCTCGCGCGCGTCGTCGAGCGAGGTCTCGGCCCAGGCGCGCGCTGCGGCCGGGCTCGCGCCGCCGAGCTGACTCGCCAGCGCCGCGTCGGCGCCGCTCATGCCCTCTGCTTCGAGCGCCGCGGCGATCGCGCGCTCGGCGAACACCGGAAAGCGCACGCGCGTGGTGCGCGAGCGCAGCGTGCGGGGCAGCGCCTCCGCCGACGACGCGACGAGCAGAATCACCGCGCCCGGCGGCGGCTCCTCGAGCGTCTTCAGCAGGGCGTTCGCGGCCTCGGCCCGCAGCTTCTCCGCCTCGGGAATCAGCGCGACGCGGCGCCCGCGCTCGTTCGCGACGAGCCCGAGCCCCGCGCGCAGCTCGCGGATCGCGTCGATCTTGATGCGCGCGCCGTCCGCCTCCACGCGGTGCAAGTCCGGATGCGCGTCGCCGGCGAGCAACCGGCAGTCGTGACAGCGGCCGCAGGCCTCGAGCGCGTCGGACGCCGCGCCCTTGCACAGCAGCAGGTGCGCGAACCAGACCGCGGTCTCCGACTTTCCCGTTCCCGCCGGGCCCTCGAAGAGGTACGCGCCGTGGACTTTGTCAGCTGCGCGCGCTCGCGCCAGCTCCGCCCGAATCTCGTCGCTTCCGCCCGGCGCCATCAGCGAGCGGCAGCATAGCGCCGCAGCCGATCGAGATCTCAAGGATCCCGGCGGCGCTCCGATACCTGCACAGGACCCGGCGCCTCGGGCTCGAGTTGAGGAGTACGCGCGCATGGCATTCAACGACTTCCGCAAGACCAAGGACGAACCCAAAGCGCCGACCGCGAGCGCCAGCGGCGTGGGTGCGCTGACGGCGTTCATCGATCAGGGCTCGGAGTTCTCCGGCAAGCTCAACTTCAAGGACACGGTTCGCATCGACGGCCGTTTCGAGGGCGAGATCGCGAGCGAGAACACGCTGATCGTCGGCGAGAGCGGGTCTGTCACGGCGACCATCAAGTCGCAGGTCGTGATCATCTCGGGCGAGGTGCACGGAGAGATCTCGGCGGGCGGGCAGGTCGTGCTGCACAAGACCGCGCGCGTCGACGGAAACATTCACGCCCCGCGCCTGGTCGTCGAGGACGGCGCGGTGTTCACCGGTCGCGTCGAGATGGGCGCGGTGAAGCACGCGAAGAACGAGCGGTCGGTGCCGCCGACGAAGGACGCCTCCTCGCAGGCCAAGATCTAGCGGGGCGCGGCGCGGGGCGTCGAGCCTCGGGCCGGCGCCGAGCGAGTCACACGACGATCACGCCGCTCACGCCGGGGACGCGCGCGCGGAGCGCGGGCTCGAGCACGAGGCGGCGCGTCATCTCGCGAGCGGGACAGCGGGCGCAGGCGCCCTGGAGCTCGAGGCGGACCAGGCCGTCCTCGGTCACCGAGATCAGCTCGGCGTTTCCGCCGTCGGCCGCGAGGCCCGGTCGCACGACGTCGAGGGCGCGGCGCACGGCCTCGGGCCGCACCCCCTGCGCGGCGCTCGCGTTGATCTCGCCAGACCCATCTCCTAGCCTTGCCGACATGCGCGTGCGCGTGCTCCTGTTCGCGGCTCTGCGAGAAGCGGTCGGCGAGAAGACACTCGGGCTTGAGCTGCGAGACTCCGCAACTCTTGCCGACTTGCTCGCGCAGCTCGAGTCGGAGCACGCGGTCCTGGCGCGCTACCGCGGCCGATTGCTGGTGGCGCTGAACGAGGAGCGCGCGCCGCTGGCTACACCGCTCGGTGACGGCGACGAGATCGCGCTCCTGCCGCCCGTCTCGGGTGGCTCGCAGCGCGCGTGGGTCGACGCGGCTCCGCTCTCACTCGACGCGCTGCTGCGCGAGGTCGCCGGACCCGAGATGGGCGGCGTCGTGACCTTCACCGGGACGGTGCGCAATCACGCGCGCGGCGAGGCGATCGACCACCTCGAATACGAAGCCTATGCGCCGATGGCCGAGCGGGAGCTGCGCAAGATCGTCGCCAGCGTGGCCGAGCGCTGGCCGCACGTGCGCATCGCGCTCGGGCACCGAGTCGGGCGCCTCGCGATCGGCGACGCCGCGGTGATGATCGCGGCGGCGGCGCCGCATCGCGCGGAGGCGTTCGAGGCCTGTCGCTTCGCGATCGACCGCCTGAAGGCGTCGGTGCCGATCTGGAAGAAGGAGTTCGCGACCAGCGGCTCGTACTGGGTCGAGGAGAACCCGTGAGCGGCGATGCCCCGTCCGCGCACCGCGCGTACGCGCCGGCGTCGGTCGGCTGCGCGGTGCTCACGGTGAGTGACAGCCGGACGCTCGCCGACGACTCGTCGGGCAAGCTGATCGCCGAGTACCTCGCGGCTGCGGGTCACCGGGCGCTTGCGCGCGCGATCGTGCCGGATCAGGCCGATGAGATCCGGCTCGCCGTGCTGCGCGCGCTCGCGCGGAGTGACATCGCCGCGGTGATTGCGACCGGCGGCACGGGTGTCTCGCCGCGCGACGTCACGCCAGAGGCGGTGGAGCCGCTGCTCGACAAGCCGCTCGCCGGCTTTGGCGAGATCTTCCGCATGCTCTCGTTCCAGGAGATCGGCGCCGCGGCGCTCCTGTCGCGCGCGCTCGCGGGCACCAGCGCCGGCAAAGTCGTCTTCGTCCTGCCCGGATCGTCGGGCGCGGTGCGGCTCGGGATGGAGCGACTGATCGTGCCCGAGCTCGCGCACGTCGTCGGCCAGCTCCGCCGCGCGGACGCGCCGCCTTCAGGGCACCGGGAGGCGCACCGAAAATAGGGGGTGCCCCCGCGGCTCTTCCGGTACGCCGGACTCGCGCTCGTGTTTCTCGTCGCAGCCGTCCTCTTGCCGAGCGAAGTGTCGCTTTGGATCGACGGCGAGGGACACACGTGGCTCACGGACCACGACGAGAGTCCCTCGGCGAAAGCCGAGCGAGTCACTCCCGAGGAGCTGTCGATCCGCTGGGACCACAAGGTCACCGGTGAGCCGCTTCCGCGGGGCACGCGCTCGGGAGACGACGACGACCGCTACCTGTCCGAGGTGCGCACCGCGCGCGCCGACGCGCAGCGCGGCGATCTCGAGCTGGCGCTGCGCGCGCTGCGCAGGCTGCGGCGCGACCACCCGGCGCGCCCGGAGGCGGCGCTCCTGCTGGCGCGGATCGAGCGACACCGGGGGCGCTACGAGCCGGCGCTGGACGCGCTCGACGGCGTGCTCTCGACCGCGGCACAGATGCCGACGGCCTGGCGCGAAGCAGCCGAACGCGAGCGCGCCGAGATCAGCGACGAGCTCGCGCTGGCGGTGCCGAAGGACGGCGAGGAGTGGCAGACGCGCTCCGCCGACTCGACACACTTTCGTGTCACCTACGACCACCAGTTCGCGGGCCGCGCCTACGGCGAGCAGGTGATCGAGGTCCTGGAGCAGGCGCGCGCGGCGATGCTGCGCGTGCTCGGCCGCGAGCTGCGCGAGCCGCTCGAGGTGCGCCTCTACACGCGCGCGCACTATCTCGAGGAGTACAAGCACCGCTTCGGCTTCGCGACGGTCGGCTTCTACGACGGCGCGATCCACGTGGTGTCCGCGCGCCGGCCGCGCAGCGAGCTCTACGCGCTGGTCGTCCACGAGTACGTCCACGCGCTGTTCAAGGACGCGGTCGGCTCGCACCAGCCGTTCTTCCTGAACGAGGGGATCGCCGACGGCGAGGAAGAGCGCGCGCGCGGCCGGCCGCAGCTCTCGCGCGAGGAGTGGCGGCGCCTGCTCGACGCGCTGCGCGCGGGAACTTGGATCCCGCTCGAGTCACTCATCCAGGGCTTCTCCGGCGTGCAGGGCTCGCAGGCGCTGCTCGCCTATCTCGAGTCGCGCGCGGCGATCGAGCACATCTCTGCGCAGCACCCGCACGCGATCCCCGGCTTCCTCGACCGCTGCGCGAAAGGCGAGGCGTGGGAGACCGCGCTGCGCGACGAGACGGGCTGGGACGCCGCCGCGCTGCAGCGCTCGCTGCAGGAGGATGTGCGCGCGCGCTTCCCCGAAGATCCGCTCGCCGCGGCGGGCGCCAACTGAGTAAGATCCGCAGCCGGAGGACCCGGCGATGGACCCCGTGCTCTGCGTCGCGCTGCTCTGGCTCGCGTTCACCGCGACGCACGTCGGACTGTCGAGCGCGCGCGTGCGGCCGCGCCTGGTGGCGGCGATCGGACCGGTTCCGTTTCTCGCTCTCTACTCGGCGGTCGCGCTGGCGATCTTCGTCCCGCTGATCTGGCTGTACTTCGCGAGCAAGCACGCCGGAGCCGCGCTCTGGGTGCTGCCGCGCGGCCCGCTGCTGACGGGAACCGTGTACGCGGGCATGGCGGTCGCCTTCGTGCTCCTGGCGTCGAGCTTCCTGCAGCCCAGCCCCGCCGGCATGGCGCCGGCGAGCGTGACACCGAATGGTGTTACGCGCATCACGCGGCATCCGCTGGTGATGGCGTTCGTGACCTTCGCGGGGGTCCACCTGCTGCCCAACGGCTGGGCCGCGGACGTGGCCTTCTTCGGGGGCTTCGCCGCGTTCGCGCTGATCGGCGCGCTCCACCAGGACCGGCGCAAGATCGCGTCGGGCCCCGCGGGCTACGCGGAGTTCGTCGCCGCGACGCCGTTCTTCCCGTTCACCGGCCGCGAGACGCTCCGCGGCCTGCGCGAGCTCTCTCCGGTCGCCGTCGCGGTCGGGCTGATCCTGGCAGTCACCATCCGCTACTTCCACTCCAGCTGGTTCGGCGGCAACCCGTGACTCGGCGGGGCCCCGCGCGCGGGCTCAGCGCTCTGGCCCCCAGTAGTCGAAGTCGACGAGATTCTCTTTCAGATATTCGCGCAGGTTGTCGACGAGGCGCTTCTCGATCTGCCGCACGCGCTCGCGCGTAAGCTCGAAGTCGTCGCCGATCTCCTGCAGCGTGCGCGGCTCGTCGGCCAGAATTCGCTGGCGCAGGATCGCCTGCTCGCGGGGATCGAGATCCACCGCGAAGCGCTCGACGTGCTCGCGGAAGGTGCGCCGCATGTCCTGATCCGCGACGAGATCGACGTCGCGCGCGTCGTCACCCGAGATTCCGTCGCCGAACGAGGCGCCGGAAGGCTCGTCGCGGCGCGCCGGGGCGTCCATCGACAAGTCACCGTGCGAGAGGCGCTGCTGCAAGTCGACGACCTCGGGCTCCTTCACGCCGAGCTTCTCGGCGAGCAGCTTGGGAGTCACTTCGCGGCCGTCGCGCGCCAGCTCGCGCTTTGCGCGCGAGAGCTGGAAGAACAGCTTGCGCTCGGCGCGGCTCGAGCCGACGCGCACCATGCGGATGTTGTCGATCAGATACTTGAGAATGTAGGCGCGAATCCAGTACGAGGCGTACGACGAGAGCTTCACGCCGCGGCTCGGGTCGAAGCGCTTCACGCCCTGCAGCAGGCCGACGTTGCCCTCCTGGATCAAGTCCAAGAGGTTCGTCCACACGCGCCGATACTCGAGCGCAATCTTCACGACCAGCCGCAGGTTCGAGAGCACCAGCTTCTGCGCGGCCTCGGCGTCGTTCGAGCCGTGCACGCGCTGCGCGAGCTCGAGCTCCTCCTCGCGAGACAGCAGCGGATACTTCCCGACCTCGGAGAAGTAGCGCGCGAGTGTGTCGCGCGGAACCGACTCGAGGCTCGAGCTGGCCGCCGGAACCGGGACCGGCAGGTGCTTCGCCCGCTCGGCGGGCGGCTCGCTCTTCGCTGCGCCCTTCGGCGCTCGGCGGCGCGGCGGTTTGCTCACGCGCAGAAAAATACCCCGCCGCGACCGGTCTGTCGGTGACGGCGGGGTGAAGTCGGTCGCGCCGTGCGGGCTACTTCTTCTTCAGGGACATGACGTGCTTCACGAGCGCCCATCGGTCGGCCTCGGGAATCACCGCGCCCCACGGCGCCATCAGCGGCGAGCCGCCCTTCGAAGCGGCGCCGTTCGTGATCACGTTGAAGTGGTCGCGCGGCGAGTCGCCGTACTTGAACTTGCCTTCCTGGAAGTTCCGCGGCGGCGGGTTCAGCGTCTTGCCGACCGGTCCGTCGCCCAGGCCCTGCGGGCCGTGGCAGGTGACGCAGTAGGTCGTGAAGAGCTGCGCTCCCTTGGCGGCGTCCGCGCCCTTGACCTGGGCGGAGCCGTCGTCTTCGGCCCGCGCCGCGGCGGCGGCGAGCATTGCGAACGCGAGGGCGACTGCGAAGCGAGCGCGCATGTTGAGGCCTCCCGGTTGAAAAGCGGCGCGGAGCTTAGTGGCCGCCGTTTCGAGTGTCAAAGCAGCGATCTGCGGCACCCCCGCAGGACGAACCGAGCGGGTCACTTCCAGTTGCGCGACAGCTCGACCAGGAGGCGCACACCGAAGCCCGTGGCCCCCTTCGCGTAGTACGCCGTCTCCTTGGTCGTCCAGGCGACCCCCGCGATGTCGAGGTGCGCCCACGGTGTGTCGCCGACGAAGTGAGACAGGAAAGCCGCCGCGGTCGACACGCCGCCGTTGCGCCCGCCCGTGTTCACGATGTCTCCCACGGTGCCCTTGATCGCGGTCTTGTGCTCGTCCCAGAGCGGCAGCGGCCAGGCGCGCTCGTGAGTCACGTCGCCGGCCGCGCGCACCTTGTCGCCGAGCTTGTCGTCGTTGCCCAGCACCGCGCACGCGACGTCGCCCAGGGCGACGAGACAGGCGCCCGTGAGCGTCGCCAGATCGACGATCGCGTCGGGCTCGAACGACGTCGCGTAGTGCAGCGCATCCGACAACACGATGCGGCCCTCGGCGTCGGTGTTGAGCACCTCGATCGTCTTGCCGCGCGCGCTGCGGATCACGTCGCCGGGCACGTACGCGTTTCCGTCGGGCATGTTCTGCGCGGCGGCGACGATTCCGATCGCGTGCACGGGGAGTGCGAGCTCCGCGATCGCGCGCAGCGCCGCGAGCACGGCCGCGCCGCCCGACATGTCGTGCTTCATCTCGTCCATGTTCGCCGCCGGTTTGATCGACACGCCGCCGGAGTCGAACGTGATGCCCTTGCCGACGAACACCAATGTGGGTCGCTTGCGCGCGCCGCGCGCCGACTTCGCCGCATTCTTCTTCGGCGCCGCCCCGTACTCGAGCGCGATCAGGCGCGGCGGATGCGCGCTGCCGCGCCCGACCGCGAGGATGCCGGCCATCTTCTCGCGCGCGAGCTCCTTCTCGCCGAAGACGGTCACCTTCAGCGCGTGCTCGCGCGCGAGCTTGCGGGCTTCGCTCGCGAGGTGCTCCGGCGTGCAGGTTCCCCCCGGCTCGTTCGAGAGATCGCGCGCGAAGTTCGAGGCCTCCGCGACGGTCCGGCCGAAGGCGGCGCCCCGCTTCAGCGCGGCGACCTGACGCGCGTCGGCGGCGAGCAGGCTCACTCGCTCGAGCGCGGGCGGTGCGTCGTTCGCGCTCTTGTACTTGTCGAAGCGGTACGAGCCGAGCACGAGGCCCTCGGCCAGCGCCTGCGCGGCGTCTTCGCCGGCGACACGGCGCAGTGTCGGAACCGCGAGCGCCGCGCTCGTGGCCTTCGCGCGCGCGAGCGCCTTCGCAGCGCGTCCGCCCGCCGCGCGCAGCGCCTCGCGGCTCGCGTTCTTCTCGTCGCCGATCCCGATCAGCACGAGTCGCTTCGCGCCGATGCCGGCCACCGGCAGTGACAGGACCTCGCCGCTCTTGCCGGTGAAATCGCCCGCCGCGAACACGCGCGCGCAGAGTCCGCCGAGCGCCAGGTCGAGCTCGCTCAGGTGGCGCGGCGGCGCGGCGGACTTGGTGAGCGGAATCACGACCGCGTCGCCCGTGGCGGCGACGAGGTCCCTGCGCTGGACGTCGATCTGCATGGCTCCCCCTGGTGCTTCGCGAAGGCGCGAGAACTTAGCGCGCGGTCCGCGGAATTCCGTTGACGCTCCAGCGCGTTCTGCCTAGCTTCCGTCGGCCCCGAGAGCTCCGTCCCCGAGCTCCACTTCTTCCCCCCGGGGTCCCCACCGAATGCTCGACTACATCCTCGGCTCCAGTCCGATCGTCTCTGCCGTGCTGCTGCTGCTGATCCTCGCGTCGGTCTCGTCGTGGGCGATCATGGTGATGAAGTTTCGCGAGCTGCGCGCGGCGGAGCGCGACACGGAGGACTTCGTCGAGGCCTACCTCGAGAGCTCGCTCGAGAACGCCTACGAGGTCGCGCGCAAGCATCCGTCGAGCCCGCTCGCCACGGTCTTCCGCTCGGGCTACACCGAATTGGCCCGTCTCGAGAAGCTGCAGGGCGGAAACGCGCGCGTGACTCGCGACCAGGTCGAAGGCGTCGTCAGCCGGCTCGGCTGGATCCGCGGCGAAGAGGTGCACCGGCTCGAGCGCGGTCTCTCGTTCCTCGCGACGATCGCGAGCTCGGGGCCCTTCGTCGGCCTGTTCGGGACCGTGATCGGGATCATGAATTCGTTCCAACAGATCGGCGCGGCCGGCTCCGCGAGCTTGGCGGTGGTCGCGCCGGGAATCGCCGAGGCGCTGGTCGCGACCGCGTTCGGCCTGGCCGCCGCGATTCCGGCCGCGGTCGGCTACAACTACACGAGCGCGCGCCTCAACCGCCTGGCGGCGCGCCTCGAGACGTTCTGCCTGGAGTTCTCCGACGTCCTGCGGCGCACGGCTGCGCGCGCGGCATGAACGTCGCGGACGGCCGCGGACCGCGGCGCCAGCTCTCCGAGATCAACGTGACTCCCTTCGTCGACGTGATGCTCGTGCTGCTGATCATCTTCATGGTCACTGCGCCGCTGATGGAGCAGGGCATCGACGTCAACTTGCCGAAGACGCAGTCGAAGGGCCTGCGCTCCGACACGCAGCCGCTGGTGGTGACCGTGAAGCGCGACGGCCAGGTGTTCGTCCAAAGTGCTCAGGTACCGCTCGACCAGCTCGCGGCGAAGCTGCAGGCGATTTTCGAAACACGCGGTGATCACTTGGTGTATCTGCGCGCGGACGAGAAAGTGGCGTACGGGACCGTGGCGAAGACGCTCGCGATCCTGCGCGGCGCCGGTGCGACCGGCATCGGCATGGTGACCGAGCCCGAAGCGTGAGCTCTTTCTACGTCCCGGCCGAGAGCTTGTTGCAGAGCCGCGCCTTCCGGCGGCTGCTCGCGTTCTCGCTCGCCGGACACCTCTTGGTGTTCATCGGCCTGGTCGTGCACCCGCCGCGCAGCGACCGCCTGATCTCGGCCTCGCCGATCATGGTGCAGCTCGTGCCCGCCGCGCCCAAGCCGGCGGCCGCTGCGAGGCCCGCCCCGCCGAAGCCGGAGCCGGCGCCCAAGGCGCAGCCCAAGCCGCCCGAGCCCGCTCCGCCGCCGAAGCCGGCGGTGAAGGAGATCGTGATTCCCAAGGAAGTGCAGCCTCTGCCTGCGAAGCCGAAGCCCGCGCCGGCAGAGCGGAAGACGCCGCCGCCGAGCGCGGAGGAGCTGCTGCAGAAGATGACCGAGCGCGTCGAGGCCCAGGAGGCGGCGACCCCGACGCCGGCTCCGCCCGCCGACGCGCCGGCGGCGACCGAGGGCTCGCCGGGGGCGTTCGATCCCCGGTACTCGCCGTGGGTCGCGCGGGTGCAAGTCGTGGTGCGCGCGAACTGGTCGGGCGCCGCGGTGTGCCAGGGATCGCCGCAATTCGACGTCGACATCGACGCAGGCGGGAATCTCACGCGGATCGAGCTCGCGCAGTCCTCGGGTGACCGCTACTGCGACAACACGGCGGAGCGCGCGCTGCGCAAGTCGAACCCGCTGCCTCCGCCGCCGCAGTCCGGCTCGTTCCTGCTGGCGCTGAACCCGAAGGACAGCCAGTGACTCGCGCTCTGCTCGCGGCGCTGGCGCTCACTCTGGCCGCGGGCGAGGCGCGCGCGCAGCGCATTCGCATCGACGTGAACGCGGCGCAGAAGCCGATCCCGGTCGCGGTGCAGCGCTTCGCGGGCGGCGCGGGCCCATTGGCGGACGACTTCTACGGCTATCTCGTCGCCGGGCTCGAGTACTCGAGCGTGGTGCGGCACGTGAACCCCGAGGCGTTCGTGGAGCCGCGCGAGACGAAGGACTTCGAGGCACCGGCCGTGCCCTGCGAGAACTGGAAGGCGGTCGGCGCCGAGGGCCTCGTGCAGGGCGAGCTGCGCGAGTCGGAGGGCAGGGCGCAGGTCCGCTACCGGGTCTGGGACACGACCCGCTGCAAGCTCCTGGGCGACGTGGCGTTCCGCGACCGCGACCGCGCGGAGCTCTCGACGCTGGCGCACCTGGTCGCCGACGACATCGTGCAGCGCTTCACCGGCCGGCGCGGCGTCTCGTCGACGGAGATCGCGTACGTCTCCGACAACGGCAGGAAGAACAAGGAAATCTGGGTGATGAGCGCCGACGGCTCGAACAAGCGGCGAGTCACCAGCAACGGCTCGATCAATCTGTTCCCCTCGTGGTCGCCGGATGGCAAGACGCTGGTCTACACGTCGTTCAAGGGGGGCCTCTCCGAGCTGTATCTCCTGTTCCGCGGCACGCGCCCCGGCGTGAAGCTGATCCAGACGCGCGACGAGAAGTTCCGGGGCGTCTGGGCGCCGAACGACGGCACGATCGCCGTGGTCGTGAGTCGCGAGGGAAACACCGACCTCTACACGGTCTCCAGCGATGGCAAGAACCCGCGGCGAGTCACCGAGGATCGCTCGATCGAGTCGTCGCCGAGCTGGTCGCCCGACGGGAAGAAGCTCGCGTTCGTCTCCGATCGCACCGGCAGCCCGCAGATCTTCGTAAAGGATCTCGGCAGCGGCGACGTGCGGCGACTCACGTACAGCGGCGACTACAACGCGAGCCCCGCGTGGTCGCCGACCGGCGAGTGGATCGCCTACGCGGCGCAGGCCGGGAACGACTTCGACATCTACCTGATCACGCCCGACGGCAGCTTCACCCAGCCGCTCGTGACCAACGTGCGCAGCGACGAAGATCCGGCCTGGTCGCCGGACGGGCGCAAGGTCGCCTTCAGCTCGAACCGGCGCGGGCGCAAGGAGGTCTACCGCGTCGATCTCGACGGCTCGAACACCACCCTATTGACCGACGGCGCCGGGAACTGCACAAACCCGGCGTGGTCGCCGTGGCTCGAGTAGCGCCTGGCGGGCAAAATTTGTTTGCAAATTCGCGGATTCCCCGGTAGAGAATGCACCGGTTTTTTCGCAGCGTGGTTCCAGGCCGGTTCGTGCGCTGGGTCACTGAAATGACCAGCCCTGGAACAGGCGCTGGAAGAGGAGGAGTGGAGTGGTGAAGCAATTTCTCGGGCTAGCGATCGTGTGCGCAGCCATCGCGGCGTGCGAGTCGTCGAAGGGTCCTGCCGCGCAGCCGGACACCGGCTTCGGCAAGGAGCAGACGCCGAGCAGCCATCCGATGAGCGGCGGCGGCGACAACAGCATGTTCCACACGATCTACTTCGATTTCGACCACTCGGATCTCCGGCCCGACGCGCGCGAGGGTCTGCAGGCGAATGCGAGCTATCTGAAGGGTAACTCGGGCGTGCAGATCACGATCGAGGGCAACTGCGACGAGCGCGGCAGCAACGAATACAACCTCGCGCTCGGCAAGCGCCGCGCGGAGGCCGCCTACAAATACCTCGTTGACCTCGGCGTCGAATCCTCGCGCATGACGACGGTCAGCTATGGCGAAGAGAAGGCCGCGGTCGAGGGACACAACGAGCTCGCCTGGGCGAAGAATCGGCGCGACGACTTCAAAGTCCGCTGAGTTGAGCGCGCAGGCGTTCCGCCGAGCGGTCGCCGCCGGCACGCTGCTCGCGCTCTCCGGCTGCGTGACGGTGCCGGAGTTCCAGGCGCTGCGGCGCAAGGTCGACCAGCTCGAGAAGGGCGGCCACGGCACTGGAGCTGCGTCCGCGGATGATTGGGGCGGCAAGTCGCCCGCAGCCGGCAGCGCCGGCGGGAGCAGCAGCCGGCTCGCCGATCTGGATGCCGAGGTCACCTCGCTGCGCGACGAAGTCGGACGCCTGCAGGGCGAGGTCGACTCGCTGCGCAAGGAGCTCGAGAAGGTCCGGGGCAGCAAGCCATCCGGAAACCCCGACGCCGCTGCGGCACCTACGGAGGGCGCCGGCGCGGCGACCGCGGGTGCGGCTGCCGCGGGGACTGGAGCCGCCGCGGCTCAGCCAGCGAAGCCCGATTCGGCTGCTCCTGCGCCGCCGGCGACCCCGTCGGCGTCGAGCGAGGAGGTTCGCGACTACGAAGCTGCATTCGCCCTCTACCGCGGGGGCAAGTACGCGGACGCCATTGACCGGTTTCAGGCCTTCCTCCAGACTCACCCGTCCTCCGAGTTCGCGGACAACGCGCTTTTCTGGATGGGCGAGTCGTACTTCAAGCTCAACGACTTCGAGCAGGCCGCAGTGGCGTTCGATCGGGTGGTGAAGCGCTTCCCGAAGGGGAACAAGGTTCCCGATGCCCTCTACCGGCAAGGTGTCTCGCTCCAAGAGATCGGGATCCGAACCGGGCAACAGTCCACATACGCACCGGCGGCGTGCCAGATCTTCAAGCGCATCGCCGACGAGTACCCGAGCTCGGACCGGGTGGCCGAAGCCCGCCGACAGTTGGAGAAGTGTCCGTCGTGAAGAAGGCTGATCAGAAGAAGTTCCAGAAGATGCTCGTGGAGCAGCGCGACAAGCTGATCGTCAACGCGAAGAAGGCCGTCACGGGCGACATCCACTTGGACCCCGACGACTTCTCCGACGAGATCGACTCGGCCTCGTCCGAGAGCGGGCTCGCATTCGTCGGGCGTCTGCGCGAGCGCGAGCGCGCGCTGCTGCAGAAGATCGAGGCGTCGCTCGCGAAGATCGAAGCCGGGACGTTCGGCACCTGCGTGCAGTGCGGCGAGGACATCGGGCTCAAGCGACTCGAGGCGCGCCCGGTCGCGAGCCTGTGCATCGACTGCAAGAGTCAGCAAGAGAAGCTCGAGCACTGAGCGCGCTCCGCGCCGCAGGTGCGAGCCACGGCATCCCATGGCGCTGATCCTCGCCCTCGAGTCTTCCTGCGATGACCTGGCGGCCGCAGTCGTGCGCGACGGCGCGGAAGTGCTGGCCTCGGTCGTGCAGAGCCAGGACGCGATCCACGCGCCGTACGGCGGCGTCGTGCCCGAGCTCGCGAGCCGGGACCACGTGCGGCACCTGCACGGAGTGGTCTCTACGGCGCTCGCGCGCGCGGGCATCGCGCTCGAGGCCGTCGACGCAATTGCGTGTACGGTCGGGCCGGGGCTGATCGGGTCACTTCTGGTCGGCGTCTCCTTCGCGAAGGCGCTCGCGTACCGACTCGGCGTTCCGCTGGTCGCGGTGCACCACATCGAGGGGCATCTCGCGTCGGCGCGGCTCGGCGAGCGGCCGCTGGCGCTGCCGTTCCTCGGCTTCGTGGTCTCGGGCGGACACACGCAGCTGTTCCGGGTTACGACACTTTCCTGTGTAGAACTGCTGGGCGAGACGCGCGATGACTCGGCGGGCGAGGCCTTCGACAAGGTGGCCAAGCGCCTCGGCCTCGGGTACCCGGGCGGCCGCGAGGTCGACCTGGCCGCGCGCCGCGGCCGCGGGGACCGCTTCCGTTTCCCGCGCCCGATGCTGCGCGAGCCGGGCCTCGAGCTCTCGTTCTCGGGGCTGAAGACCGCCGTCGCGCTCGAGGCAGAGAAGCTCGAGGCGCGCGCCGGAGGGCCGCTCGCGGCCGCCGACGTCGACGACCTGTGTGCGTCCTTTCAGGAAGCGGCGGTCGACGTGCTGGTCGAGAAGGCGCGCCGCGCGCTCGTCGAGACCGGCTTGCCGCGCCTCGCGCTGGTCGGCGGACTCGCGGCCAATGCGCGCCTGCGCGAGCGCATCGCGGAGCTCGCGCGGGGACTCTCCGTCGAGACACAGTTCCCGCCGATCGCGCTCTGCACCGACAACGCGGCGATGATCGGCGCGGTTGCCGACGGCATGCTGCGCGAGGGGCGCGTCGCGCCGCTCGATCTCGAGGCTTTCTCGCGCGTGCCGCCCGCGGTGCACGGCGGCGCGACATAGCCTCGGCGCGCCGCGAGCTCGCGGCGCGCGGGCTCGCGCCGTCGCGCGCGCGCGGCCAGAACTTCCTTCGCCGGCCGGAGATCGCAGCGCGCATCGTCGAGCGCCTGGGCTTGGTCGCGAGCGATGCCGCGCTCGAGATCGGCCCGGGGACGGGCCAGCTCACGCGCGCGATCGGCGCGGTCGCGCGGCGCACGCTCGCGCTCGAAGTCGACCGCGGCCTGGTCGCACTGCTCGCGCAGGAAGGCGGGCTGCCCGCCAGCGTCGAGGTCCGGCTCGGCGACGCGCTGGCGGCGGACTTCGCGGCGCTCGCGCGCGAGCTCGGCCCGCCGGTGGTGTTGCTCGGCAATCTCCCGTACTCGATCGCGGGCCGACTGCTGGGCGAGTTACTGCGCCCAGACACGCCTTTCCGGCGCATCGGCTGCATGCTGCAGCGCGAGCTCGCCGATCGCGTGCTCGCCGAGCCGGCCAGCGCGGAGTACGGGACGCTCAGCGTGTTCGCGCGCCTCTGGTTCGAGGGCGAGCGCCTGCTCGAGCTGTCGCGCGAGGAGTTCTCGCCGCGCCCGAAGGTGCGCTCGACGTTCATCGCACTGTCGCCGCGCGTGACACCGCCGCGTGTCGGCGACGTCGCGCTCCTGCGCAGGCTGGTGCGCGCCGCGTTCGGCCAGCGCCGCAAGCAGCTGAAGCGCGCGCTCGCGCGCGAGTTCCCGTCCGCCGCCGACGCGCTGCGCGCGACCGGCATCGATCCGCGCCGCCGCGGCGAGACGCTCGACGAGCTCGAGTTCGCGGCGCTCGCGCATGCGCTCGGAGTTGCCGGTTCCTGAGCCGCGCCGTTGACACGGCCGCCGGCTGCCCTTTAGGCTTTGTGTCGCAGCGAGTCCGCATCGATAGAGCCCGGAAGCTTGGATCTCGAACGAGACCGAGACCGAAGGCGCGATGTTCGATGCGGACGGCCACGCGGCCGGAGGCCGCGCGCAGGTCGGGCCGTCCGCAGTCCGCACGCGAGGGCGCCTTCTGATCAAAGTCGAACGATCAGGGCGCTCGATTCGTTTGTGGCTCGCGGGAGGCTGAACATGACCACCCCCGAGGTCCGAGTCACCGTTCCCGCTCTTCTGCGCAAGAAGGCGCGCGGCGAGAAGATCGCGATGCTGACCGCGTACGACTTCCCGTTCGCGCGCATCTTCGACCAGGCCGGCATCGACGCGCTGCTGGTGGGAGACACCATGGGTCACGTCGTGCAGGGGCACGACACGACCTTGCCGGTGACTCTCGACGAAGTCGTCTACCACTGCCGGATGGTGAGTCGCGCGGTGCGCCGGGCGCTGGTCGTCGGCGACATGCCGTTCGGCAGCTACCAGGTGAGCGTCGAGGACGCGGTCCGCAACGCGATCCGGCTGATGAAGGAAGGCGGTGCGCACGCCGTGAAGCTCGAGGGCGGCGAGCGGGTCGCGGACCGCATCGCCGCGTTCGCGCGCATGGAGATCCCAGTGATCGGCCACGTCGGTCTCACGCCGCAGTCCGTGCACCAGTTCGGCGGCTACCGGGTGCAGGGCCGCGGCGACGAGGGACACCAGCGCGTGTTGCGCGACGCGCAGGCGGTCGAGGCCGCGGGCGCGTTCGCAGTGGTGCTCGAGTGCGTGCCGCGCGAGCTCGCCGCCGAGATCACGCGCAGCTTGCGGATCCCCACGATCGGCATCGGCGCCGGCGCCGGCTGCGACGGTCAGGTGCTCGTGATGCACGACGTGCTCGGGCTGGGCGAAGTGACTCCGCCGCGCTTCGCACGCCAGTACGTCGCGCTCGGCGACGTCGTGCGCCGCGCCGCGGAGATGTACGCCGACGACGTGCGCAACCAGAAGTTCCCCGGTGATGTTGAATCCTATTGACCCGCAGATCATCCGCAGCGTTGCCGAGCTCGGCCGCTGGTCCGACGCCGCGCGCGGTCTCGGCCGCCGAGTGGCGCTCGTGCCGACCATGGGGGCGCTGCACGAGGGTCACCTGTCGCTCGTGCGCGTCGCGTACCACCACGCGGACCGTGTGGTCGTCTCGATTTTCGTGAATCCCACGCAGTTCGGCCCCGCCGAGGACTTCGCGCGCTACCCGCGCGATCTCGCCCGCGACGTCGAGCTGCTGCGCAAGGTCGGCGCCGACGTCGTGTTCGCGCCGCCGGTCGAGGAGATCTACCCGGGCGGCGACGCGACCTGGGTCGAGGTCGAGCGACTCACTTCGGGCCTGTGCGGTCGCAGCCGCCCGGGTCACTTTCGCGGAGTCACGACCGTGGTCGCGCGCCTGTTCAACGCCGCGCGCCCGCACGTCGCGGTGTTCGGCGAGAAGGACTACCAGCAGCTGGCGGTGATTCGGCGCATGGCGCGCGACCTGGCCTTCGGCGTCGAGGTGATCGGCGGGCCGATCGTGCGCGAGCCGGACGGGCTCGCGATGAGCTCGCGCAACGTGTTCCTGTCGGCGCGCGCGCGCCAGCAGGCGACCGCCCTGCACGCGGCGCTGCACGAGGCGCGCGCGCTCGTGCGCGGCGGCGTGCGCGACGGCGCGGCGCTCTGCAACGAAGCGCGCCAGCGGATCGAGAAGGAGCCGCTCGCGCAGATCGACTATGTCGAGCTCGTCGACGCCGAGACGCTCGAGCCGCTGCGCCAGCTCCGCGCACCCGCGGTGCTCGCGCTCGCGGTGCGCTTCGAGGGCACGCGACTCATCGACAACACTCTTCTGGAAGCGGAGACGCTCTGATGCTGCGCACGTTTCTCAAGTCGAAGATCCATCGCGCCACGGTCACCGAGGCGAACCTCGACTACGAGGGCTCGATTACGATCGACGGCGACCTCGCCGACGCGGCCGACCTGTGGCCGAACGAGCGGGTCGAGATCTACGACGTGACCAACGGCTCGCGACTCGCGACCTATGTGATTCGCGGCGAGCCCGGGAGCGGCGTGATCGCGATCAACGGCGCGGCTGCGCATCTGGTGAAGCCGGGCGACCTCGTGATCATCGCGAGCTACGCGCAGATGAGCGACGAGGAGGCGCGCTTTTTCCAGCCGCGCATCTGTTTCGTCGACGCGGAGAACGCGCTCCGCTAGGCTCGGGCGGCCTTGGCCGAGCCGTCGCGCAAGAGCATCTGCAAGAACCGGAAGGCCCGCTTTCAGTACTCGATCGAAGAGACGGTCGAGGCGGGCCTGGTGCTCACCGGCTCGGAAGTGAAGTCGCTGCGCGCTGGCGGCGCGAACCTGGTCGACGCCTACGCGCAGGTGCGCGGCACCGAGATCTTCCTGCACAAGGCGCACATCGCCCCGTACGTGCACGCGGGCCGCGAGAACCACCTGCCCGAGCGCGTGCGCAAGGTCCTGCTCCATCGCCGCGAGATCCACAGACTCGGCGGCCGCCTGCGCGAGCGCGGACTCACTCTGGTTCCGATCGAACTCTACTGGAAGAACGGCCGCGCGAAGGTCGAGCTCGGCCTGGGCCGCGGCAAGAAACTGCACGACAAGCGCGAGGCGATCGCCACGCGCGAGGCCGACCGGCGCGTGCGCCAGGCGACCCGGCGGCGCGCGAAGCGGCAATGAGACGCGCCGCGGCGCTCGCACTGCTCGCCGTCGCGGCGTGTCGCACGCTGCCGCCCGCGCCGACCGCGTACCAGCACAATCGCTGGGACTACTGGAAGTTCACCGAGCGCACCGGGAGTCTGCCGGAGCCGAACTACTTGCCCTGGGCGATGTACCGCGAAGGTCTGCCCGACGGCGCGCAGATCCTGGTCGCGTG
The DNA here is from genome assembly GCA_044450765.1 of Myxococcota bacterium. Taxonomy (GTDB): domain Bacteria; phylum Myxococcota_A; class UBA9160; order SZUA-336; family SZUA-336; genus VGRW01. Next base: position 36,710 of record JBIOJK010000009.1, read on the forward strand.
CCGCTGGCCCGACGAGTCACTCCCGCTGCGCTACTTCGTCGAGTCGCCCGCGATTCCAGAAGCGCTCGCCAGCGAGTGGGAGACGCGCCGGCCCGACGACTACGTCTCCGCGGTCGACGACGCGTTCGCGCTGTGGCAGAAGGCGATCGGCGGAACGCAGCGCTTCGCGCGCGTCGCGAGCGCCGCCGAGGCACAAGTCACGATCCACCTGCAGGCGGAGATCCAGGAGATCGAGGAAGGGCAGGTGCTCGGCGTCGTGCACGGCGAAGCGGACCGCTGCACGGTGAAGCGCGCCGGCCCGTCGCCCGACCGGGTCGAGATCAGCTTCGCGCCGCACGACGCCTCGGTCTTCATCGCGGACCCGATGGGCCTGCTCACGCCGCGTCAGGTGCGCGCCGTCGCGCTGCACGAGATCGGTCACTTGCTCGGAGTCTCCGGCCAGCACAGCCCGCTCGCGGGCGACGTCATGTATGCGGTCGCGGGTGACCGCCGCATCGAGGCGCTCTCCGAGCACGACAAGAACACGCTGCGCGCGCTCTACTCGATTCCGCCGGGCACCGTCTACGCGCGCCTCGCCGAGGTGCGCCCGCCGAAGCTCGGCGAAGTGCGGCGCGAGCCGCCGAAGCTCGCGGGCGAGACGGTCGACGAGCGCCACGGCTTCGCGGTGCAGTTCCCGAAGGGCTGGCAGGCGATCAAGACGCCGAGCGGCTGGATCGCGGTCGACGGGATCTCGTGGGACTACGACGCGTCGATCCAGGTCGTCGCGTCGCGCGGCAGCGTCGGCTCGCACCTGTCGCTGCTCGCCGGCCGGAGTCTCTCGCGCGGCGACGACGTGCGCCGCGAAGTCTTCGAGCTGGACGGCGCCCCGGTGGCGCGCCTGATCGCCCGCGGCAGCGAGCGCGCGGAGCAGACGGACGTCGTGGACTGGGGCGACGGCTGGGTCGTGATCGTGATGGCCGACGCGCGCGTGCAGGACTTCGAGTTCTACCGGCCGTGGTTCCAGCAGGTGCTCTTGTCGCTGCAGCGCGCCGAGTCGGGACTCACTCCGAAGCCGAAGGTCGCTCGCTGAGCCAGCGCCGCGCGAGCAAGGTGCCGACCAGCGCCGCGATTCCGCAGGCCACCGCGAGGGACACGTTGCGCACGCTCGGCGCCACCGCCGCGCGCCCGGCGACCGCGAACAGGCCGGCGCGCGGAATGAAGCCCAGACCCACCGCGGTGCAGAACAGGCCGAAGCGCATGCGCGAGAGACCGGCGCCGGCGAACACGGGGGTCAGCCAAGTGACCGGGATCGCAGTGTAGAGCGCGAGCCACGGCGGGCCGCGCAGCGCGAGAAACTCCTCGAACGAGCGCAGCGCGCCGACCCCGAGGTAGCTCTGCACCGACTCGCGTCCCAGCGCGCGCGCGACGCCGAAGATCAGCCCCGCGCCGAACAGTCCGCCGAGCGCGCCGCAGACCGTGCCGAGCACGGGGCCGAAGAGCATCCCGGTCGCCAGCATCACGAGCCAGGAGGGCAGGCCGAGGAAGGGCCGGAAGGTCATGATCCCGATCATGGCGAGCGGCCCGAACGCGCCGAGATCCGCGATCGCGTCGCGCAGTGACTCGGGCCGCCACGTGATGCCGCTCGCGAACTGCAGCCAGATGAATCCGCCGACCCCCGCCGCGATCGTCAGGAGCGCGAGCGAGCGCTGTACACCGCGGCGTGTCACGCGGGGCCGCCGACGCGCAGGAGCAGCCCCTTGAGATACTCGCCCTGCGGGTGGCGGATCGAGACCGGGTGATCCGCGGGCGCGCGCAGCTCGCCGAGCACCAGCACTTCGCGCCCCGCGTCGAGCGCCGCCGCGAACACGAGCTTGCGGAACAGCTCCGCCGACACGTGGTGCGAGCAGCTGAACGTCAGCACGTGCGCGCCCTCCGCCGCGCGCGCGAACGCGCGCAGGTTCAGGTCCTTGTAGGCGCGCGAGGCGGCGGACACGTCGCGCTTCTTCTTCGCGAAGGGGGGCGGATCGACCGAGATCAGATCGAAGGAGCGGCGCTCGCGGCGCAGAAACTCGTTGACGTCCGCCGCGACGAGCTCGCAGCCCGGCGCGTTCTGGCGCGCGAGCGCGAGCGCTTGATCCGACGACTCCACTGCAGTCACCTCGCTGGCTCCACCCTGCTGCGCGGCGCGCGCGAAGCCGCCCGTGTGGGCGAACAGGTCGAGCGCGCGCGCCCCGCGCGCGAGTCGCGCGAACAGGTCGCGCGCGTCGCGCTGGTCCAGGTAGAAGCCGGTCTTCTGGCCATGCTTGAGGTCGACCCGGTAAGTGCGGCCCGACTCTTCGACCTGGATCGGCTCGACGGGCAGCGGACCGAACAGCTCGCGCCCGGCGGCGCGCTCGCTGCGCAGCCAGCCGCCACGCGCGCCGGTGATCCGGCGCACGAGCTCGCCGATCTCGGCCGCACGCCGTGCCATCGCCGGCGTGCCGACGCGCAGCGCCACGAAGTCCGCGTAGCGATCGATGACCAGCCCAGGCAGGCCGTCAGCCTCCGCGTGGACGAGGCGCAGCGCATTCGTCCCCGCCAGCATCGGGTGATCGCGCCGCAGCGCGAGCGCCGCCTGCAAACGCGCCTCGAGCCATGCGTGAGGATCGGGTTCATCCTTCCCGAAAGTGGTGATGCGGACCCGAATCTGCGCATCCGGGTCGAAATCGCCGAAGCCGAGCACCGCTCCGGACTCGCTGTGCAGCGCGACCACGTCGCCGGGCTCCGGGCTGCCCTCGACGCGCAAGACGCTGCCCGAGAGCAGCCAGGGATGGCCGAGCCCGACGGAGCGCTCGCGCCCGGCGCGCAGCACGACCGCGCCGCTCGCCATCAGCTGCACACTGCGGATGGGGTGTTCTTGACGTACATGGCCGGCCCTTTAGTATGCCCGCGTTCCTGGGGGCGATCGGTTTCGACGGATGGTCGACGTCGTCCGCTGCGTGCCGAGGTGCCGAGTCCTCGCAAAACTCGCGGCGAAGGCAATCTAATTGCCAACGAAAATCTCGCTCTCGCTGCCTAATTAATACCTAGGACAGCAAGCACGCCCGCGCCCGACACCTGCTGAGGCGCGGGGGTGTCATACACAGCAGGCTGGTCCAATTCCTCGTCGGGGGGAGGCGGACGAGACGATACCCGACTCGCGACCGACTAGGCGAGCGCCGAGGCCAGGTCAGCCGCTAAATCAAACACGACGCTACGCACGTAGACGCGAACGGAAGAAGCCAGACGGACCCGGGTTCGATTCCCGGCGCCTCCACCCACGGATGGACCCAGCTCCCAGCCGCGCAGCACGGCGAGATCAAGCACGTCGCACAGCTGCTATTCACGCCCGCGCACGACCCTGGCCGCGACCAGGCGGTAGGCGAGCAAAGACGCGAAGAAGACTCCGATCAGGATGATCCCGTCGCGCAGGAGCCGGTCGGTGATGTCGGCGGCGACGCCTTCCCGCGTCTTCGTGAGGTCGCCGAGCAGCGCGCGGACCGCTTCCGCCGTCGAGCGAATCTCGATGGCGGTCTTCTCGTACTCGCGAATGTCGAAAGCTCGGTCTTCCGCCTGGCCTGGTGGCTGCAGACTCGGCGCACGGAGCTCTTTGACGAGGCCGCTCCAGGCGACGCCCGCCTGGTTCAGTTGCTCCGAGCTGCGCGAGATGGCGTCGACGAGCTTCGAGACACTCTCCGCGGTGGCGCCCGTTTCTCCGATCGCTCCGCGGTACTCGACGAGCAGTGCCTTCAGCGTCGAGCTCCGCTTCTCGAGCTCTCCCGAGACGTTCTCGATCGCTTCGCGGGTGTCCGCCGGCAGACGTTCGGCGGCGAGCGAGAGCCGGCTCGCGCTCTCCGCGACCCTCTGCATGGAGTCCAGTGACTGCTCGAGCACCCCTCCGTTCTCCTGCAAGTCGTAGGACAGCAGCTCCAGCTGCCAGCGCATCCGCTGCGGCAGCTGATCGACGATCTCGGTGAACTGCGCGGCCGTCCCGTTGAACTCGTGAATCGCCTGCGCGCCCGACTCGACGCCCCCGATCGCGCGAAAGGGCGCCATCGGGATGCCGATGATGTCGTCGAAGGCGCCGCCAGTCTCTGCCTTCGCGAGGCCGACCTGGATCCTCTCGCGCAGGAACTCACCGCGCAGTGGGTGCTGCCTCGCGAGCTCCTCCACCTCGGCGTGCAGCTCCGCGAGCTTCTCCGGCGGCAGGAACGACTGACCCAGCTTGAGGGCGTTCTGCTCGATCTCCTTGGCCGTCTCCAGGGCGATCGGTTGCTGGGCGCCGAAGAGCGACGCCCCTGCGCCGTCCTGAAAGTACTGGCGATGGGCGACCGCGACCGTGAGCGCTTCGACATAGCCGGTTCGGGGGTTCTGTTTGCCCGCGGCCTCTCGCGCGAGAGGCGGGATGCGGATCTTCCAGAGCAGCGACAGCCGCCGCTGGCTGCTGTCGGCGGTCGCGGCCGAGATGCGGTCCGCCGCCTCGGTCACGAGCACGGTGAACGAGCCGCTGAACTCGAGGAGATCCGAGCGCAGCTCCTCCTGCGTCACGCCTTCGCCGCCCGGATACAGAGCTTCCGTGGCGATCCGGGTCATGGTCGAGCAGGACAGCACAGAGAGAGCCGCGAGTAGAAGGGCCGTTGTGCGCATGAGCGGCCGACAGCATAGCCGGCGGCGGTTGCGTCGAGCGGCCGGGCCAAGCCGTGCCGATCTGGGCGCGCAAGTCGTCGGCAAGCGCGTGGATCCGTGATCTTCGCCACAAGCGCGCTTGCAGCCCTGCCGATGACTGTTCGATGCGCCGCTACGCGCCGATCGTCTCCGCGCTCTGGCTCGCGGCCTGCGTGCAGACCGTCGAGCTGAGTCACGACATCGAGCCCAGCCGGTCGATTCCGGACAAGTCGTCCGAGCGGGCGGGGGTCGTCTGCAGCGACGAGCTCTTGCGCGGCGTCGTGCGCGCGAGTCACTTCGCGATCGCGCTGGGCGAGCCCCTGTGCGGCGGCCTGATGCGAAGCGTCGAGGCCACGTACCGCGCGGCGCAGCGGGCGACGAGTCCGCCGTACGCAGGGCAGTACGGCCGCGTGGTGCGCTTCGACCTGGAGAGCAGCACGCTCGAGATCCAGCACCGGAACGACGGCGCGGTCCGAGTCACTTGCTCCGTATCGGTCATCGTCGAGCGCTTCGGGCGCGACCTGAAGCGAGTCAGCAGCCGCGCCGTGGCCGGGAACGCCGACGTCGCGCGCCGCGACGCGCCCGAAGCCGTCGTCGTCCGGGAAGCCGTCGAGGCCGCGCTCCAGGAGGTCGTCGACAACGCCTCGGCTCTGCTCGTCGCCGGCATCGACGGCCCACGCCAGCACCTCTCGGCGTCGGAGCCCTAGCGACCCGAGCGCTTCCAGGTGGGTTCCGCCGATCTCCGGCTTCTCGACGATCGAGGTACAGTCGAAGGCTCCGGCGATCGGGTGGGCGCGCCGCTGCCCGCAGGGTGTTCGAGCGGAGCGACCTCGGGCGCGCGGAACGAGGAGTCACTGATGCGCATCTTGCGGACCATCGCTCTCGGCCTGGCCGTCGCGGTCGGCGCGCTCGCGCTCTTCATCGCGACCCGGCCGGCGGAGTTCAAGATCGAGCGCTCGGCGACGATCGCTGCGCCGCCGGACGCGGTTTTCGCGCTCGTGAACGACTTTCACCAGTGGGACGCGTGGTCGCCCTACGCGCATCTCGATCCGAGCATGAAGACCTCGTACACGGGCGCGACCTCGGGCGTCGGCGCGGCCTACGGATGGTCGGGCGACGACAAGGTCGGCGAGGGCAAGATGACCATCCTCGACTCCACGCCGGGCGAGAAGATCGCGATCGAGCTCGAGTTCATGCGCCCGATGGCCGCCAAGAACCTCGCCACGTTCAAGTTCGTGCCGATCGGCGGGAGCACGCAGGTCACTTGGGCGATGGAGGGCCGCAATGGCTTCATGGGCAAGGCCTTCGGCCTGCTCGTGAACATGGACCAGCTCGTCGGCAGCGACTTCGCCAAGGGCCTCGCCGCCCTGAAGGCGCTGGCAGAAGCGGCGCGCTGAAACCTCCGAGCATCGAAGATGCGAGGAGAACCGGCATGAAGAAGCTGCTCGAAACCCATCGCAACGCGGACGCGCACTGGGTCGGCGATGGGTTCCCGGTGCGCTCGATTTTCTCGCACCAGCGGCCGACGCCGCGAGTCAGTCCGTTCCTGTTGCTCGACTACGCCGGGCCAGCGCAGTTCGCGCCGTCGTCGCGGCCGCGCGGGGTCGGCGAGCATCCCCACCGCGGCTTCGAGACCGTGACGATCGTCTACCAGGGCGAGGTGGAGCACCGAGACTCGGCGGGCAACGAGGGGCGCATCGGCCCCGGCGACGTGCAGTGGATGACCGCGGGCTCGGGCGTTCTGCACGAAGAGATGCATTCGCGCGAGTTCACGCACCGCGGCGGCGCGCTCGAGATGATTCAGCTCTGGGTGAATCTGCCGGCGAGACACAAGATGTCGCGTCCGCGCTACCAGAGCTTGCTCGCGCGCGATATCCCCACGCTGCCGCTGGCGGACGGGCAGGGCGAGCTGCGTGTGATCGCCGGCGAGTTCCGCGGAGTGGCTGGCCCGGCGCTCACCTTCACGCCGATCGACCTCTGGGATCTTCGCCTGCCCGCGGGCGCGCGCGCCCGGCTGCCGCTGCGCGACGGTCGCACGACGGCGCTCTTCGTGCGCGAGGGCGTGGCGCGGGCCAGTGACTCGCAGCGGATCGGAGCGGCGGAGCTCGCGGTCTACGAGCGCGCGGGGCAGGACGTCGAGCTCGTGGCCGACGAGGACCTCTCGGCGCTCGTGCTCGCCGGCGAACCGATCGACGAGCCGGTGGTCGGCTACGGCCCGTTCGTCATGAACACGGAGCACGAGATCGAGCAGGCGATCCGCGACTTCGAAGCGGGCCGCCTCGGGGACTGACTGCCTCGCTAGTTGCTTTACGAAACCAGCGGCGATAGGCTGGGATCCATGTCGAGCCCGGAGCCCGTGGCGCTGGTTGTCGGCGCCGGCGATTTCATCGGGGGAGCGATCGCGAAGCGCTTCGCGGCGGGCGGCTTCACGGTCGCGGTCGGGCGGCGCAGCGCGGAGAAGCTGGCGCCGCTGGTGAAGGAGATCGAGGAAGCGGGCGGCCGCGCGCACGCCTTCGCGCTCGACGCGCGCGAGGAAGAGAACGTGCAGGCGGTCTTCGCGGCGATCGAGCGGGACCTCGGGCCGCTCGAAGTCGCCGTCTTCAATCCGGGCGCGAACGTGAGCTTCCCGATCCGAGACACCACCAGCCGAGTCTTTCGCAAGGTCTGGGAGATGGCGTGCTTCGGGGGATTCCTCACCGGCCGGGAAGCGGCGAAGGTGATGGTTCCGCGCGGACGCGGCTCGATCTTCTTCACCGGCGCGACGGCGAGTCTGCGCGGCGGCAAGGGCTACGCGGCATTCGCGTCGGCAAAGTTCGGGCTCCGCGCGCTGGCGCAGAGCATGGCGCGCGAGCTCGGGCCGGCCGGGATCCACGTCGCGCATCTGATCATCGACGCCGGCGTCGACACCGCCTGGGTGCGCGAGCGGATTCGCGCCGCCGGCCGCGATCCCGGCGCGCTGCCGCCCGGCGCGCTGATGGACCCCGCGTCCGTCGGCGAGACCTACTTCGCGCTGCACCGGCAGCCGCGCGACGCGTGGACGTTCGAGCTCGAGATCCGCCCGTTCGCGGAGACCTGGTGAGTCACCCCTCGGTCGCCGTCGAGTTCCACTTCGACTTCGGCTCTCCGAACGCCTATCTCGCGCATCTCGTGATCCCGGCGCTCGAGCAGCGCAGCGGTGTGCCATTCACCTACGTGCCGGTGCTGCTCGGCGGCGTGTTCAAGGCGACCGGAAACGTGTCGCCGGCCGAGTCACTGCGCGGCGTGAAGAACAAGGGCGAATACACCCAGCTCGAGACGCGTCGCTTCCTGAAGCGTCACGGCATCACCCGCTTCGCGATGAATCCATTCTTCCCCGTCAACACGCTGCAGATCATGCGCGGTGCGATCGCCGCCGCGCGGCTCGGCTGCTTCCCGCGCTACGTGGACGAGGTGTACCGGCACATGTGGGCGGAGCCGAAGAAGATGGACGATCCACAGGTGATTCGCGCGGCGCTCGACGAGTCGCGCCTTCCCGCGGCGGAGCTGCTCCCGCTCGCCTCCGACCCGGCGGTCAAGCAGCAGCTGATCGCGAACACCGAGCGCTCGGTCGCGCGCGGTACGTTCGGCTCGCCGACCTTCTTCGTCGGCGACGAGATCTTCTTCGGCAAGGACCGCCTGCGCGAGGTCGAGGACGAGATCGAGGTGCAGAAGCGTGGCTGAGCCGAAGCCGCCGGGGCGCGTCCGCAGCGAGGCGGACGGCAGGATCCTGAAGATCACGATCGACAACGCGCAGCGCCGGAACGCATTCACACCCGAAATGATGCGCGAGCTCTCCGACGCCCTGACACTGCTCGAGCGCACCGATGGCTACTGGGTCGGCGTGCTGTGCGCGGAGGGCGAACACTTCACGGCCGGTCTCGACATGCCCAGGTTCTTCGGTCCCGGAGCGGCGGTCGAGCCGCTGCCTGCCGGGAACGTCGATCCGTTCGGACTCACGAAGCGCTGCAGCAAGCCGATCGTGACTGCGGTCCAGGGCATCACGTTCACCGTCGGCATCGAGATGATGCTCGCGGGCGACCTCGCGGTGACCGCCGACAACGCGCGCTTCTGCCAGATGGAGGCGAAGCGCGGGATTGCGCCGCTCGGAGGCGCGCACTTCCGTTTTCTGTCGCGCATGGGCTGGGGCGACGCGATGTATCACCTCTTGCTCTGTGACGAGTTCGGCGCCTCCGAAGCGCTGCGCATCGGGCTGGTTCAGGAGGTCGTGCCTCTCGGTCAGCAGGTCGAGCGCGCGCTGGCGCTCGCGCGCCTGATCGCCGCGAACGCGCCGCTCGGAGTCCAGGTCACCAAGCGAGCGGCGCTCGAGTATCTCGCACGGGCGGAGCAGGCGGCGATTCGCGCCATTCCGGAGATCCGCGCCGCGGTCCTGCAGAGCGACGACGCGCGCGAGGGAATTCAGTCGTTCGTCGAGCGCCGCGCCGCGGTGTTTCGCGGCCGCTAGTCGAGCCCCACGACCTCGAGCTCCTCGTCGCCGCGCGGGCTGCGCCAGCGAACGGTGTCGCCGACGGCCCGGCCGAGCAGGGCGCGTGCGAGCGGCGAGACGAAGGCGATCGCGCCTTGCGCGGGGTCGGCCTCGTCGACGCCGACGATGCGGTAGCTGCGCTCGCCGCGCGCGCCGGCGACCGTGACGCGCACGCCGAAGCGCACGCGCTCGACTGACTCGCTCGGCGGAGACACGACTTCGGCCGTCGCGATGCGTCGCTCCAGCTCGAGCCGCCGCTGGGTCAGCGCGCCCAGCGCGCGTCCGCGCTCCTTCTCGCCCGCGATCGCATTCGCGCGCGCGAGCTCGGACGAGAGTGCGGCGAGCTCTTCGCGCAGCATCTCGAGGCCGCGCGCCGTCACGTAGTTCGGGACGCCGGCCGGCAGCGGCGCGCGCGGCGCGACGATCGGCGCGTCCTCCCCGGCCTCTTCGTCCGTGAACGCCTTGCTCATCGCCCTCAAAGGATAGACTCGCGCGACGCAGGGGGAGAAGCGAATGAACGAAGTGCCGTCCGCGCGCTGGGTCGTGCTCTCGAACGTGGTCGCGATGAACTTTCTCGCGACCGGCATGGCGTGGACCTATGTGGTCGTAGTGGTCGCACCGATCCTCGCGGACCTCGGGCTGACGCTTCGTGACTGGGGCACGCTCTGGTCGGGTCTCTCGATGGGCGCGCTGCTCGGCGCGCTGCCGGCGGGGATGCTCGGCGACCGCTTCGGCGTGCGCCGGGTGGTCGCGATCGGCGCACTCGCCATGGCGGCGACGCTCGGAATGCGCGCCGCCGGCGGCGGATTCGCGGTGGTGCTCGCCTCGATGGTGCTGTTCGGAGTCACGCTTTCGGTCGTGAGCGCGAATCTGCCGAAGGCCCTCGGACTCTGGTTTCCGCCTGCGCAGCTCGGCCTCGCGAACGGCGTCGCGCTGGGCGGGAACGGCGCGGGACAGGGGCTCGCGGCCTTCGCCGCTCCGCTCGTGGTCGCGAGCGCCGGCTGGCGCGGCCTGACGGTCGGACTCGCACTGGCAGTCACCGCGCTCGCGCTGCTCTGGCTCGTGACCGTGCGCGATCGAGTGACTCCTGCGCAGGGGGCCGACGCCGACGGAATCCTGGCGGGGCTCGGCGAGGTGCTCCGGATCCGCGACGTCTGGCTCGTGGCCGGCAGCTATCTGTTCTTCCTGGCCGGCTACCTCGGCGTGGTCTCCTATCTGCCGACCTATCTCGTCAGCGTGCGCGGGCTCGGACCTGCGCAAGCGGGCGGCATGCTCACCATCGTGCTCGCCTCCTACGTCGTCGGCAGCCTGATCCTGCCCGGGATGTCCGACCGGCTGGGGCTACGCCGAGCGGTGTACGTCCCGTGGATCCTGGTCGCGGGCGCGATGGTGTTTGCGTCGAGCGCGTTCGTCGGGCCGCTGCTCGTGCTGGTCATGGTGATCTGGGGCCTCGCTGCCGGAGCGATCGCGCTGGTCTTCGCTGTTCCTCTCGAGCTGCCCAGCGTCGGGCCGGCGCTCGCCGGCTCGGCGATCGGCGTGACCCTTCTGGCCGGGTTTTTCGGTGGCTTCCTCTCGCCCATGATCGGACTCGCGATCGCGGAGCGTCAGCCGCTCGGCGCGTTTCTGTTCTGGGCCGGCTGCTACGGCGCATCGGCGCTGCTCTTCCTTCTCCTGCCGGAGACCGGCCGTTCCCGGAGAGCATGACTGGAGTCTGAGCGTGCGGCCGCGGGCTACCGTGCCGTAGAATCGGGCATGGCATCTGGAGCCCTCGCGAAGCTGCGGGCGCTGCTGCTCGCGCTGCCCGGCACCGACGAGAAGTCGAGCTGGGGTCACCCGAACTTCCACACGTCGGCGCGCAGCTACTGCGCGTTCCACGAGCACCGCAGCGGGGTGCCGTGCATCTGGCTGCGCCTCGACCCGCTCGCGGCGGAGCTGATGCGCGACGATCCGCGCATCCTCAGCTCGTCGCACGGCGGCCAGGGCTGGATCGGAGTCAACGCGGGGGGCCGGATCGACTGGAGCTTCGTACGCGAGCTCGCGCGCGACGCCCACTCACTGGCGCTTCCGAAGCCGAGGCGCGCGCGACCGAAGGCCGCCGCCGCGAAGCCGGCCCAGGGGCGCGACAGGACACGGCGCCGCTCGCCCGCGTAGTCTCCCGCTCTACGGGAGGTGCGCATGGCGCTCTGGCGAGTCGAGCGGGAGCCGAACGGGGTCGCGGTCGCGACTTACGCGAACCCGCCCATGAACTACTTCTGCGCGCAGGGCACGCAGGAGCTCGGCGAGCTGATCCGCGCCTGGGCGGACCCGGGCGTGCGCGCCGTCGTGCTCACCGGCGGAATCGCGGGAAGGTTCATCACTCACTACAGCGTCGAGGAGCTCGCGGCACTCGCGGCCGACCACGCCACGATGCGCGCGCTCGGCCTCGGCCTGAATCACGGCTATCACGAGCTGCTGCGCTCGCTGCGCGACCTGCGCAAGCCCGTGATCGCCGCCATGAACGGCGACACGATGGGCGGCGGCTTCGAGCTCTCGCTCTCGTGCGACATCCGCATCGCAGCGGCGGGGGACTACCGGATCGGCCTGCCGGAAGTCACTCTCGGCATTCTGCCGGGCGGGAGCGGCACGCAGAGACTGTCTCGCCTGCTCGGCGCGGGTCGCGCGATCGACTTTCTGCTGCGCGGCCGCATCTGCCGGCCGGAAGAGGCGCTCGAGCTCGGCCTGGTGCACGAGACCGCGCCGGACGCGCTCGCGCGGGCGCGCGCGCTCGCGGCCGATCTCGCGCAGCTCTCGCCGATCGCGATCGCCGAGATCAAGCGCGCGGTCTACCACGGCTCGGACCTCACGCTCGAGGGCGGCCTGGTGGTGGAGAGTGAGTCGTTCATGGCCACCATGTTCTCGGCCGAGGGGCTCGCCGCGATGCGCGAGTACGTCGCGCAGCCGCTCGAGAAGCGGCGCGACTGGCTCGAGCGGCGCGCGAGTCTCGCGCACCCGAGGCGCGGCCGGAGCTAGCCGAGCGCGGCAGGCGCCCAGTCCGCGCGCCAGGGCATCGCGTCCTCGAGCTGGCGGGACACCTGGAGCACGAGCGCATCGGCCCCGATCGGGCCGATCAGGTGCGCGCCCATCGGCCAGCGGCTCGACATCCGGCCCATCGGAATGCTCGCCGAGGGCGCGCCGCTGATGTTGCTCGTCGCGGTGTAGACCCCGAGCAGAGCGGCGCGCGCGAAGGCCTCGGACGCGGGTGAGTCGCGAAACTCGCCGACGCGCGGAGTCTCGATCGGCACGGTGGGGGTGAGGCAGAGGTCGAACTCGCTCATCGCGTCGAGCACGCGCTTCGCGAGGCCGTGCTGGATCGAGCGCGCGCTCGCGCCGGACACGTGCTTGCCCGCGTCGCGCAGCCAGCGCGGCACGGGCTGCAGGCGCCACGGCAGCATCGCGGGCGCCAGCCGGACCTGGCGCTGGTAGACCGGCAGGAACTCATCGACGCTGCCCTCGGGTGCGCGCAGCTCGCCGAGTGAGTGCCCGAGCGACTCGAGCCGCTTCGCGACGCCGCGCACCGCTTCGGCGATCTCCGGGTGAGTGGGCGCGAGCGACGAGTGAGTCAGTACGCCGATCTGCAGCCGCCGCGGCGGGCTGGCCAGCGCGGCGCGCAGGTCGCCCGTGCGGCCGAGCACGTCGAGCATCGCGGCCGCGTCCTCGACGCTGCGCGCGAGCGGGCCGCAGGTGTACAGGATGTCGGGGTCGCGAAGGCCGTAGGCGTTGGCGACGCGTCCGCGTGTCGGCTTGAAGCCGTAGAGCTGACACAGCGACGCGGGAATCCGCACCGAGCCGGCGCCGTCCGAGCCGTGCGCGATCGGCAGCAGCCCGCCCGCGACCGCCGCGCCGGCCCCGCCGCTCGAACCGCCGGAAGTCCGCTCCAGATCCCACGGGTTGCGCGTCGGCGGGTGGATGTCCGGCTCGGTCACCGGCATGGCGCCGAGCTCGGAGGTCGCCGTCTTGCCGAGAATCACGAAGCCGCCGAGCCGCATCGACGCGGTCGAGTGACAGTCGACCGGCGACGGGATCCAGACCGCGCGCGAGCCGAAGCGAGACACCGAGCCGCGCACGAAGTTCAGATCCTTCATCGCGCTCGGAACGCCGTGAAACGCCGGGAGCTCGCCGCGCCCGCTGCGCACCTCGGCGTCCTTGCGCCGTGCCTGCGCCAGCGCGCGGCGCCGGTGGACGCGCACGAAGGCGTTCAGCTTCGGGTTCAGCGCTTCGATGCGCGCGAGATACAGCCGGGTGAGCTCCTCCGACGAGATCTTGCGCTCGCGGATGTAGCGCGCCTGCTCGAGCGCCGAGAGATCGAGAAGCGGACTCCACGCCATCGCGCGGAGTCTACCGGATCAACGAGTTTCCATGGCTCGCGCGGCCGCGCGCACTTCGCCGCGGATCCAGTCCGTCGCGCGGCGGCGCAGCTCCTCGGCGGGCCGCTGCCGCAAGGTCGGTCCGAAGCTCAGCTGGAGTCTCACGCGCGGCTTGCGGAACGTGCGCAGGAAGTGACCGACGAAGGGGTCGTCGGCGACCCACGCGTCGGCGCGGTCCTCGTATTCGATCGCGAACGGCACCACGCGGAAGTCGTACTCCTCGGCCAGCCGGAACAGCCCCGGGAAGAACGGCAGGATGCCCGGGCCGGTGCACGTGGTGCCCTCGGGGAAGGCGGCGAACGCGAGCCCCTTCTGCAGCAGCGCGAGCGCGCCTTCGCGGGCGCGCTTGCGACTGTCGCGGTCCTCGCGCGCGACGAACACCGTCGGGTGTAGGCGGGCGGCGGTGCCGAAGATGGGCCAGCTGCCGATCTCGGCCTTCGCCAGGAAGCCGCACGGGCGGACCCCGAGCACGGCCAGGATGTCGATGTACGAGCGGTGATTCCCGAGCAAGAGGTGCGGGCCCGGCGGCGGCGCGCCGCGAACGCTGACTTCGATCCCCAGCGCCGCGAGCAGCCTGCGGGCCCACACATGTCCGTGTCGCGCGGCCTCGTGCGGGCAGCCGTCGGAGCGCGTGCGCTCGATTCGCAGCTCGAGCAGCGAGCGCGACGTGATCGCCGCCATGCGCGCGAGGCGCAGGCTGGCGCGGAAGTCCGAGTTCTTCTTCATTCGCGAGTGTCTCCCTCGACCCAGACGTTCGACCGGCTCCGTGACACGAGCGTGACGATCCGCGCACGAACCAGATGCTCGCAGTTTCTTCGCCGCGCCGAGCACGCTTCGTCACCGCTGCGGCCGATCGTCTCGCACGTGATAGACGACGCATTTCAGTGTGACGCAGATCCGTGTCGGGCAGAGGAGCTCGCGGCCGAAGTCGCGCGCCTCTCGCCCGGCGCGACGCTCGTGGAGACCCGCCGCATGGGGGTGATGCGCGCCGGCGCGCTCGAGATCCCGCGCCTGCTGGACGAGATCGGGCGCCAGCGCGAGCGCGCGTTCCGGGCGATCGGCGAGGGCACAGGCGCGGAGCTGGACCTCGACCGCTTCGACGCGCGCTACACGCACCTGTTCGTCTGGGACCGCGCGAGCCGTGCGCTGGCCGGCGCCTACCGCTTCGCGGCGACCGAGTCGTTCGCGCCCGACGAGCTGCCGCAGGCGCTCTACACGCACACTCTCTTCGACTACGACCGCGAGTTTCTCGCCGGTCTGGGTCCCGCGCTCGAGCTCGGGCGCGCGTTCGTGACTCCGGAATATCAGCGCTGCTCGCGCGTGCTCGCCCTGCTCTGGCAGGGGATCGCGCAGGCGCTCCGGATTGCGGGCGCGCGCCGACTGTTCGGCGCGGTCAGCGTCTCGGCGAGCTACTCGCGCCGCGCGCGCGGGACGATCGCCGCGGCGCTGCTCTCGCACCACCGCCACGCGGAGAGCGCGGGCCGCGTCCGCGCGCGCGAGCCATTCGCGCTCTGCGCGGACGACTTCGCGGGCGCCGCGTGGCTCGCCGATCCGCGCGCGCTCTCGGAGCGGGTGGCGGCGCTCGAGCCGGGCGGCGCCGGCCTGCCGGTCCTGGTTCGCCGCTATCTCGAGCTCGGCGGCGAGTTCGCGGCCTGGCACGTCGACCGCGCCTTCGGCGACTCGCTCGACGGCCTGATGGTGCTCGACCTGGCGCGCGCGAACTCGGCGCGCGTCGCGCTCTACGCGGACAGGCGCTCGAGCGCGCCGCGCACGTCCTCGCTCGTCTCGTAGAAGAGCGGGAAGTCGACTTTGCGCCAGGCGATCTTCCCGTCGCGGCCGACGAGCACGAGCGCGCGCTTGGTCATGCCGAAGAGCCCGCGCGCGCCATAGGCGCGAGTCACGGTGCCGCCCGCGTCGGCGGCGACCGGGAAGGGCAGGCGGTGTTTCTCGGCGAACTTGGCGTGTGACTCCTCGCTCTGAGGATTCAGCGCGACGACTTGCACGCCGAGTTTCTCGAAGACCGCGAGATTGTCGCGGTAGTCGCACAGCTGCTTGGTGCAGACCGGGGTGTCGTCGCCGGGGTAGAACACCAAGAGGACGGGTCCCTTCGCGAGCAAGCTCGAGAGCTCGACGGGCCCGCGGCTCGAGGGCAGCGAGAACTCGGGAGCGCGGTCGCCGACCAGAGGTGTGCTCATGGGGCGCACGCTAGCACGCCGCGCACGCGCGCGGGAGATTCTGCCAGAATTGCGCGGCATCTTCGATCGGGGAGACATCGATGCCGGATCGCGAGTTCCGTCTGGTCTCGGCCGCGGACGGGCTGACGCTGCAGGGCTACGCCTGGCGCGCGCGCGGCTCCTCGAAGGGCGCGGTCGCGCTCTCTCACGGCGCCGCGGAGCACGCGCTCCGCTACGAGCGCTTCGCGTGCGCGCTGGCTGGCGCCGGCTTCGACATCTTCGCGCTCGACCAGCGCGGTCATGGGCGCTCGGCGGCACCCGGTGGGCTCGGTGACTTCGGCGCAGGCGGCTGGGCGGCGCTGGTGGCGGACCTCGGCCAGCTCGTCGAGTTCGCGCGCGCGACACAGCCCGGTGTACGGGTCGCCCTGTTCGGTCACAGCATGGGCTCGTTCGCGGCGCAGCACTTCTGTCTCGACCGCTCGCATGCGATCGACGCGCTCGTGCTCTCCGGCTCCACCGCCCTCGACGTGTCGCGCACGGGCGGCGCGCCGCAGGCCTTTGCCTTCAACGCGGCGTTCGAGCCCGCTCGCACGCCGTACGACTGGCTCAGCCGCGACCCCGCCGAGGTGGACAAGTACGTCGCCGATCCGCTCTGCGGATTCGAGACACAGGGGGGCCGGCGCCCGGGCGCCGGGATCGACTTCGCGGCGATCGCCGACCCGGCCGCGCTGAAGCGCATCCGCGCGGATCTCCCGGTCCTGCTCGTCGCAGGCGACGCCGACCCGATCAACGCCAAGCTCGCGGGCCTTCACTTGCTGGAGGGCCGCTGGCGCGACGCTGGCGTGCGCCGCATCGACACCCAGTACTACGCGGGCGGACGCCACGAGATGTTGAACGAGACGAACCGGGACGAAGTCACGCGCTGCATCGCCGTGTGGCTCGGTGCGGCGCTGGCGGGCGAATGACTCGCGCGGTCCTCGCGGCGCTGCATCGCGCGCTCGGCCTCGCCGAGCCCGGCGCAGACGAGGTCGAGTTCGCGGGCGCGGATCCGCTGCTGCCGACGCGCTTCCGTGTCGGAGAGGCCGCCGCAGCGGCGCTCGCGGCGACCGGCCTCGCCGCCGCTGAGATCTGGCGGCTGCGCAGAGGCCGGCGGCAGAACGTGCGGGTCGACGTGGCGGGCGCCGCCGCCTCGCTGCTTGGCTTTGCCTACCAGCGGATCGAGGACGGCGGCGCGGCCGCGGCGTGGGAGCCTCGCCGGCAGATCACGGGCTTCTATCCGACCCGCGACGGGCAGTGGTTCCTGCTGCACCAGAGCTTCCCGGACACGCACGCGAAGGCGCTCGCGCTGCTCGGCTGCCGCGACGACCGCGCGTCCGTCGCCGCCGCCATCGCCGGCTGGGACGCGCAGTCGCTCGAGGACGCGATCGCGGAGCGCGGACTGTGCGGCGCGCGCGTCCGCAGCGCCGCGGAGTGGGCGAGTCACCCGCAGGGGCGAGCGCTCGCGCGGCTGCCGGTGGTCGAAGTGATCCGCGTGAGTGACAGCCCCCCCGAGCCGTTCGCGCCCGGCGCGCGTCCGCTGTCGGGCGTTCGCGCGCTCGACTTGACGCGCGTGCTCGCCGGGCCGACCTGCGGCCGCACGCTCGCCGCGCACGGCGCCGACGTGCTGCGCATCGGCTCGCCGAAGCTGCCCTCGGTTCCGCCCTTCGTGATGGACACGAGTCACGGCAAGCGCTCGGCTTATCTCGATCTCGGCGAACGCGCCGACGTCGAGCGACTCCGCACGCTGGTGCGCGGCGCCGACGTGTTCACCCAGGGCTACCGCAGCGGCGCGCTCGAGCGGCGCGGCTTCGGGCCCGAGGCGCTGTTCCAGATTCGACCCGGATTGGTGTACACGGCAATCAACTGCTACGGGCACGAAGGGCCGTGGACCGCGCGGCCCGGCTGGGAACAGCTGGCGCAGACCGTGACGGGTATCGCGCTGGAGCAGGGGGGCGACGCCGGACCGCAGCTCTTGCCCGCCGCCGCCACCGACTACAACACGGGATACCTCGCCGCGCTCGGCACGTTGGTCGCGCTCGCCCGGCGCGCGCGCGAGGGCGGCAGCTACCTGGTGCGCGCCTCGCTGTCACAGACCGGCATGTGGCTCGAGCGCATGACCCGCTGCGAGTCACCTGGCGCGGGCCTCGCCGCGGAGCAGATCCGGCCGTACCTCACGCGCAGCGACACACCCTTCGGCAAGCTCTCGCACCTCGGGCCGATCGTGGAGATGTCCGAGACTCCCGCGCGCTGGACACTGCCGACCGTGCCGCTCGGCACGCACGCACCGGAGTGGACGAGCGAGAGCGCGCGCTAGATGCGCTCGATGATCGTCGAGATCCCCATGCCCGCGCCGATGCACTGAGTCGCCAGCCCGTAGCGGCCACCGCTCTTGCGCAGCTCGCGCGCGACGGTGGTGACCAGCCGCGCGCCGGTCGCGCCGAGCGGGTGACCGATGGCAATCGAGCCGCCGTTCACGTTCGCGCGCTCCGGCGAGATGCCGAGGTCGCGCAGAGACGGAATCACCTGAGCGGCGAACGCCTCGTTGAACTCGACGCGGTCGATCTGGTCCGCGCGGATGCCCGCGTGGCGCAGAGCCTTCTTCGTCGACGGGATCGGGCCGAGGCCCATGACTTGCGGCTTCACGCCGGCGACGCCGAGTCCGACGATGCGCGCGAGGGGCTCGAGCCGCAGCTCTCGGGCCTTGTCCTCGCTCATCAGCAGCGCGACCGAGATGCCGTCGTTGGTCGCGCAAGAGTTGCCGGCGGTGATCACGAGCTCCTGCTTGCCGAAGCTCACGAGTCCCTTGATCGGTTGCAGGCCGGCGAGCTTCTCGGCGGTGGTGTCGGGCCGCAAACATTCGTCGCGATCGAAGAGCAAGGTCTTGCCGGTCTCGGCCTCGACCCAGTTCCCCTCCGCGTCGAACACGGGCTCCTCGACCTCCAACGGCACGAGCTCGTCCTTGTAGAAGCCCGCGTCGTAGGCGCGCGCGCACTTGCGGTGACTCTCGGCGGAGAACGCGTCGAGCTCGGCGCGCGTCAGGGCGTAGCACTCCGCGGCGTTCTGTGCGGTCTGAGTCATCGACTGCAGCGGCGGTGAGTCGAGGATGTAGTCCGGGAACTTCACCGAAAAGGTCTGGTCGTGGTCCAGCGCCATGTTGCGCTGCTCGGGAGTCAGCTTGAACAGGCGCGGGTTCAGCTTGGTGACCCGCGTCGGCGGCGTGCGGGAGCCGCCGCCAGTGAGCGCGCGGCCCATGCGCTCGATGCCGAGCGCGAGTCCGCAGTCGGTGGCCCCCGTCATGATCGAGGTCGCCACGCGGTGCAGGGTCTCCATGCTCGAGCCGCACTGCCGGTTCGTGACGAAGTTGCAGGCCTCCATCGGCAGACCCGCGAGCCGGGCGACCATGCCGAGACCCACGAACTCACCCTGTCCCGACACGTTGCCGAGCCCGATGTCCTCGATCATGGTCGGTCGCACCTTGGGGTTGCGAGACAGCAGCGCCCGCACGACCTGCGCGCCGGCTTCGTCGAGGCGGGTGGCCACCAGCTTGCCGCGCCCACCGCGCGCGAAGGGTGAGCGAACGCCATCCACCAGGACCACCTTGCGAAGCTCCATGTCGATCTCCTCTGGCTACTCTCGTCGCCGATTCGGGGCGCGCCTTTGTACCACGCCGGCGTAGATTGGTGGCGCTGTGATGCCAGGCGAATCCGAAGCGGGTCACCGCGATCTCGAGCGGGTGGCCGCGCTCTTCGCGCGCGGCCTCGGCGCCGTCTACGCGTGCGCGTTTGCTTCGCTCTGGGTGCAGATCGACGGCTTGATCGGCGCGCGAGGCGTCACGCCGGCGGCGGACCTGGTCGCGCTGGCGCGCGATCAGCTCGGCGCGGCTGCGCCACTCCAGCTGCCGACTCTCTTCCTCGCCACCGGCGCGAGTGACTGGTCGCTGCACGCCGACTGCGCGCTCGGGCTGGCGGCCGGAATCGCGCTCGCGCTCGGCCGCGCGCAGCGCAGCGCGGCATTCGCGGCTTGGATCGCGTATCTCTCGTTGTGCGCGGTCGGCAACGTGTTTCTCAGCTTCCAGTGGGACGCGCTGCTGCTCGAGGCGGGCTTCGCCGCGCTCTTCGCACTGTCGGCGGAGCCGCGGCTCGGCGTCTGGCTGGCGCGCGCGCTGCTGTTCAAGCTGATGTTCTCGTCGGGCGCGGTGAAGCTGCTGTCGGGTGACTCGACCTGGCGCGACGGAAGCGCGCTCGCTTATCACTACTGGACCCAGCCGCTGCCCCTGGTCACGAGTGTGTTCGCCGCCGACCTGCCGCCGGCGCTGCAGCGCGCGTCGACCTTCCTGACCCTGGCCGTCGAGCTCGGCGCGCCCTGGGCGATGCTCGGCCCACGGCGCGTGCGGCTGGCGGGCGCGGCCGTGCTGGCCGCGCTGCAGCTCGCGATCGCCGCGACCGGCAACTACGGGTTCTTCAATCTGCTGACGCTCGTGCTCTGCGCCTGTCTGCTCGACGACGCGGCGCTCGCGCGTTACGCGTGGCTTCGGCTCGCGAGCCGAAGCGCGCGCTGGCACGCGCCGCTGCGCGCGGCCGCGCTGGTGCTCGCCGCGGCGAGCCTCGTCAGCGCGCTGACGCGACTCACTCCGCGAGACCTTCCGGCGCCGCTCGTGTCGCTGGTGGTGCCCTTCGAGGAGCTGCGGCTGGTGAGCTCCTACGGTCTCTTCGCCGTGATGACCACTGCGCGGCCCGAGATCGAGGTCGAGGGAAGCGCGGACGGCGTCGAGTGGCGCACGTACGATTTTCGCTGGAAAGCGGGCGCGCTCGATCGGCCGCCGCGCTTCGCCGGCCCGCACATGCCCCGGCTCGACTGGCAGATGTGGTTCGCGGCGCTCGGCCACTGCGAGCGCGAGGTCTGGTTCCAGCGGCTGCTGCAGCGGCTGCTCGAAGGCTCGCCGCCCGTGACTCGCCTGTTGGCGAGTGACCCCTTTCCCGACGGCCCGCCCCGCTATCTGCGGACCACTCTTTGGCAGTATCGCTTCGCCAGCGGCGAAGAGCGGCGGGCGGGCGCTTGGTGGACCCGCACGCCGGATGGGGCCTACTGCCCCACGGTGACTCTGCGAGCCGGCCGGCTCGCCCTGGCGGACGACCTGGCCCAGTGACTGGGCTGCGAGCGCCCGGACAGGCGGTTTTCGCATGACTCGCGCCCGCTGACTCGGATCGGTTGCCGCATCGGGCGCGCGCAACTTCGAACTGCGCGCCCCGTCTCTGGGCTTCAGCCCCCAGCGGCAAACGCCGATTCGAAGGGCTGAAGGAAACCCCCCATGCCGACCGTCCCGTCCATCAAGGGCTCCGTCTTCTCCGCTCTGGTCGAGGACATCAACAAGCTGCTGGCGGGGAAGCGGCTGAAGCAGGAAGAGCTCGCCCGCTGGCTGAACCCGAAGGACCTGCAAGTCCTCGCGGCGCCCGTGCAGCCGTTCGAGTGGTACGACATCCGCAGCTATGCGCGGATGAGCGAGCTGCTCAGGGACGTCGAGGGCGGCGGCAGCAACGAGTATCTCCGCAAGCGCGGCGCGCGCAACGCGAAGCGCTTGCTGGAGGCGGGTCTCTACCAGCAGCTGGAGTACACGCAGCGAACCTTGTTCGCTCAGGAGAGCGAGAAGAACGCGCGCTTCGAGGCATTCGGACGCGATCTCGGCCGACTCACGACGATCAGCGCGAGCATCCTGAACTTCGGGCGCACGACTCACAAGCCGGATCCCGACCGCAAGATGCGCTGGCTGCTGGAAATCACTCAGGCGAAGGCGTACCCCGAGACGCTGGTCTGGGCGTCGGACGGCTTCACGAACGAGATGGCGCGCCAGCACAACACCCCCGACCTCTGGGCCTGGGAGCGGCCGGAACCCGACCGGATCGTGTGGCACATGACTCGCGAGCTCTGAGGCGCGCGCCTCTCCGCCATGATGCCCGGGGAGCCGAGTGAGCCGCGCCTAGGACCACCGCGGGCCACCGTCTGGCATCGGCTGGCGTGTGTGTTCATCCCCGAGCCGCTGCGCGCGCAGCCCGACGCCTTCCGCCGTGCCCGCACCGCCGTGTACTCCTGCCTGGTCCCGGTGGCGATGTCGCTGGGCTTCGCGTGGAGCTACTGGCGGACGCTGCCGGGTCGGACGGCTGCGACCGCGACCGCGATCGTGCTGGGCACCAACGTCGCCGCGCTCGCGGCGCTGCTCGTTCTGCGCGAGACCGGCAACGTCGCGCGCGCGACGAACTTGCTGCTTGCGTACGCGTTCGCGGAGTTCGCGGCGCTCGCGGTGCTCTTCGGCGGCGCGTTCTCCTCGGCGATCTACTGGTCGATCGTGTTGCCCCTGGTGGCGATGCTCACCGGCGGACCGCGGCTCGCTCTGCCCTGGCTCGCGCTCTGCATCGGCGAGTACGCGGTCGTCTACTCACTCCAAGTGCGCGGCGTCGAGTTCGTGAACCACCTGCCGCTGAACCGGCGCGCGCCCCTCTGGGCCAGCAGCATCTCGTGCCTCAGCCTGCTGTGCGTCACCTTCGTGCTGATCTACGAGCGCGCCAAGGACGGCAGCCTGCGCACCTTGGTCGCGGCAAATCTCGCGCTCGCGCGCGCGCGCGACTCCGCGGAGGCGGCGAACCGCAGCAAGAGCGACTTCCTCGCGAACGTGAGTCACGAGATCCGCACGCCGCTCACGGCGATCCTCGGCTTCGCGGAGCTGCTGCTGCGCGAAAGTGAGTCGGGCGTGATTCCGGCGAGCTACGGCAATGCGCTGCTGACGATCCGCCGCAACGGCGAGCACCTGCTCGAGATCATCAACGACATCCTCGACTCCTCGGAGATCGCGACGGGCCACTTCGACGTGGAGCGCGCGCCGGTCTCGCCGCTCGCGCTCGTCTCCGAGGTGGTCGGCCTGTTGGGCATCCGCGCCGAGGCCAAGGGCCTCGCGCTCGCGGTCGAGTGCGAGCCGGGCCTGCCCGAGACCTTCGAGACGGATCCGCGCCGCCTGCGGCAGGTGCTGGTGAATCTCGTCGGCAACGCGCTGAAGTTCACGCTCGCGGGCCGCGTCGTGCTGTGCGTCGCGCGGAGGGGCGCCGCGCGGCTCCGCTTCGAGATCCGGGACAGCGGGATCGGTATCTCGGAAGAGCAGATGGCGCGGCTGTTCCAGCCGTTCGCGCAGGCGGACGTCTCGACCGCGCGCAGATACGGCGGCACCGGTCTCGGTCTTTCGATCTGCAAACACCTGGTCGAGTTACTCGACGGCGAGATCGGCGCGGAGAGTCGGCCCGGCGAGGGCAGCGTCTTCTGGGTCGAGCTGCCCGCCGCGGCCGCCGAGGCGAAGGCGGTCGCCGATGGCTAGCCGCCGCCTCGACCTCTGGCTGCACCGGATCGAGACGGCGTTCGTCGCGCCGCACCTGCGCGGCGATCCGGTCGCGGCGCGAACTGCTGGGGTGGTGGCCGGCTTCTCGCTCGTGCCGCTCGCGTTCGTGCCGCCGCTGGCGCTGATCGAGTGGCTCGCGTTTCCGCGCGAGGTCGCCTGGCGGCTGGTGCTGCTGGTGCTCGGCGCGGCGCCGGTCTGCCTGTCGGTTCCCTGCGCGCTGCGACTCACGGGCTCGACGCGGGTCGCCGGCAACCTGATGCTCGCCTACGGCTTCGCGATGTTCAGCGTGGCGACTTACTACGCGGGCGGGGTCGTCTCTCCGCCCAGCTTCTGGAATGTCCTGGTGCCGATGACGGCGATCGCCCTGGTCGGCAGACGCTGGGCGGCGCTCTGGACCGGTCTCGTGCTCGCCCAGGCGTTCTGCATCGTGTGGCTGGAGCACTCCGGGCTGCACTTCCAGAACACCGTGCTTCCGGAGCGCCGAGCGCTGTACTGGTTCTGCAGTATCTCGGCGCTCGCGACCCTGATCATGCTGGCCGGGCTCGTCTACGAGCGCACCAAGGACGTCGCGCTGCGCACCTTGGAATCGGCGAACGCCGAGCTCGCGCGCGCGCGCGACGAAGCCGAGCGGGCCAGCGGCGCGAAGAGCGACTTCCTCGCGATCTTGACGCACGAGATCCGCACGCCGATGACCGCGATCCTCGGCTTTGCAGACGTGCTGCGCGACGACTGGAGCGAGCGCGGCTTCCCGGCTCGCCAGGTCGACGCGCTGGCGCGCATCCAGCGCAGCGGGCGCGAGCTGCTCGACACGATCAACGACCTGCTCGACCTGTCCAAGATCGAAGCCGGCAAGCTCGAGCTCGAGCGGATCGCGTTCTCGCCCGCGGAGCTCGTCGGCGAGCTGCTCGAGCCCCTGCGCGCGCGGGCCGCGGAGCTGGGCCTCGAGCTCGAGCTCGAGCTGCGCCCGCCACTGCCGGGTGTCGTGCAGAGCGATCCCGCGCGGCTGCGCCAGGTGGTTCTGCACTTGCTGGACAACGCGCTCGCCTTCACGGCGCGCGGCGGCGTGTGGGTGTCGCTCGGTGTGGCGAACGAGGCGGGCGCCCCCTGTCTCGACCTGCGCGTGCGAGACACCGGCTTCGGAATTCCGGCCGAGCGACTCGCCTCGATCTTCCAGCCCGGCCCGCGCGGCGAGCCGTCGGAGAAGCGCGCGAACGCGGGCATCGGTCTCGGCCTCGCGATGTGCAAGCGACTCACGGAGCTGCTCGGCGGGCGCATCGAGGTCGAGAGCGAGCTCGGCCGGGGCAGCACCTTTCGCGTGCTCGTGCCGATCGCGGGGGCGGAGGGCGCCACGTGGTCGCCCGACACCGCCAGCGTCGTCTCGGAGCTCCGCGCGCGCGTGCTGCTGGTCGACGACGGACCCGACAATCTGCGCCTGATCTCGCACTTGCTCGGGCGTGCGGGCTCGCAGGTCGTGACTGCGACCGACGGCCGCGCGGCGCTGGCAGCGGTCGAAGAGAGCGAGCGCGCGCAGCGCCCGTTCGACATCGTCTTGATGGACATGCAGATGCCCGAGATGGACGGATATGCCGCGACCGCCGAGCTCCGGCGGCGCGGTTTCGGCGGCCCGATCCTCGCGCTCACCGCGCACGCCGTTCCCGGCACGCGCGAGAGCTGTCTCGCGGCGGGCTGCGACGATTTCGCCACCAAGCCCGTGAACCGCCGAGAGCTGCTCGAGCGGATCCAGCGGCTGTGTCCGGGTATACTGACGCGGAGGGAGTGAGTCGATGGGCGAGTCCGCCGAGAGCTCGAGTGGCGCGAAGCCGCCGAGCGCGATCCCGAAGCTCGGTTTCCTGAAGGGGCTGCGCGTCGTCGCGGCGAGCGGCGGCGGCCGCGTCGACATGCTGAGCGGGCTGCGCGAACAGTACGACGAGCTCGGACCGGTCGTGCTGCAGCTCAGCGGTCCCTTCAAGCTCGTGAACCTGTTCGGCCCCGACGCGAACCGGCTCGTGCTGATGGACCGCGAGCAGATCTTCAGCGCGATGCGCCCGTGGACTCAGATCATGGGGCGCATCTTCACCAACGGCCTGCTGCTGCGCGACGGCGCGGATCACAAGCACCACCGCAAGATCATGCACGAGGCGTTCACGCGGCCGGCGCTGCGCGACTACACCGAGCGCATGAACCCGACGGTCGCGCGCGGCATCGCGTCCTTCGCCGCGGGCGGCGCGCCGATCCTCGCGTTCCGCGCGTACAAGCAGCTCACGCTCGAGATCGCCGCCTCGATCTTCGTCGGCATGGATCTCGGACCGACGACGCGCCCCATGAACCGCGCGTTCGAGGACA
This sequence comes from Myxococcota bacterium, assembly GCA_044450765.1. Classification (GTDB taxonomy): domain Bacteria; phylum Myxococcota_A; class UBA9160; order SZUA-336; family SZUA-336; genus VGRW01. Next base: position 62,210 of record JBIOJK010000009.1, read on the forward strand.
TGGTCGCGGCGTCGATGTCGCGCATCCGCCTGCCGCTGATCGGCCGCGAGTTTCAGCGCGGGCTGCGCGGGCGCAAGTTCATGCTCGATACGCTCGGAGGCATGCTCGAGAAGAAGCACGGCGACGGCGGGCCGGACATGTTCAGCCGGCTGTGTCGCGCGCGCACGCCCGAAGGCGAGGCGCTGCGCGACTCGGAAGTGCTCGACCACATGATCTTCCTGATGATGGCCGCGCACGACACCACCACGAGCACGCTCTCCTCGCTGACCTACGAGCTCGCGAAACACCCCGAGTGGCAGGAGCGCGTGCGCGCGGAGTCAGTCGAGCTCGGAGCGGGCGAGCCCAACCTCGAGCAGCTCGGCGAGCTCGAGAGCCTGGGCATGGCCATGAGCGAGACGCTGCGCCGCTATCCGCCGCTGCCGGTGATCCCGCGCATCAACACCGCAGACTTCGAGTTCGGCGGCTTCCGCATTCCGCCGGGCTGCATGGTCGTCGTCTCGCCGATCCACACGCACCACATGGCCGAGTGGTGGACGGATCCGTTCCGCTGGGACCCCGACCGCTTCGCGCCCGGACGCTCCGAGCACGAGCGACACACTCACTCGTTCGCGCCGTTCGGCGGCGGGCCGCACATGTGTCTGGGCCTGCG
>JBIOJK010000010.1:0-61481 GCA_044450765.1 Myxococcota bacterium
GCGCGGGGGCGACTTCCCCGGGCGCCGCGGCTTCCGGCTCGCGCGGCGGCGCGGCAGGTCCCTCGACGGCGCCTTCCCCGGGCTCGGCACTCTCGGGCGGCGCGACCGGCGCTTCGGCTTGCTGCGGCTCCGGCTCGGGCGCCGGGGTGGGTGCGGCTTCCACCTCGGGCTCGGGCGCCGGCTCGGGGGCGACCTCGGGCGCGGGGACGGGCGCGTTGTCGAGCCGGCCGACGGACTTCGCAGGCGCGAGCGGAGTCACCCCTTTGGGCACGGCGAACTCCTCCGCGCCCGGCGCGGCGAGGTCGATCACCAGCCGCATCGGCTTCGCGAGCAGGTACGCGCGCACGCGCCGCTCGCGCGGCTCGAGTGAGACGTGCGTCCCGACCCGCATCGCCTGCAGGGTGATCGTGCCGACGCGCGGGAGCTTGCTGGGCACGACCCGCTCGCGCCGCCCGAGATCCGCATCGAGATAGAAGCTCTCCGCACCGGCTGCCGGTCCGCGTTCCCAGGCCACGTCGGCAGGCCCGTCGAGCTCGACGACGACGCGGTCGAAGTCGGGGTGAGCGCCGACGCGCACCTCGCGGACGTGCGTGCGCCCCTGCGCCGCCGCGCTCGCGGCGAGGGCGACCGCAGTGAGCGTCGAAGTCAGCGCACGTCGCATGGTCCCCTCTTGCAGCGGAGCCACAACTCCACCTCACGAGTCGGCAACTGAACGCTTGAACTATAGTCGGCGCATGGGGCAAGAGGCCGCCGGCGAGACCGGCGTCGCGGTGATCGGCGCCGGCGTCGTCGGCCTCGCGTGCGCGGCCGCGCTCGCGCGCGCGGGTCGCGACGTGCTGGTGCTCGAGCGCCACGGCGCGATCGCGCACGAGACTTCGTCGCGCAACAGCGGAGTGATTCACGCCGGGATCTACTACCCGAAGGGCTCGCTGAAGGCCGAGCTCTGCGTCGCCGGCCGGATCGAGCTCTACGCGCGCTGCGCCGAGCGCGGGATCGCGCACCGGAACACCGGCAAGCTGGTGGTCGCCTGCTCCGAGCGCGAGGAGGCGGAGCTCGAGGCAATCCTGGCGCGCGGCAGCGAGAACGGCGTGCCCGGCCTTCGGCTGGTCGACGCGCGCGAGCTGCGCGCGCTGGAGCCGCGGGTGCGCGCGCGCAGCGGCCTGTTGGTGCCGGTGACGGGCATCGTCGACCAGGAGGAGCTGGCGGCGAGCTACCAAGCGGAGTTCGAGTCACTCGGCGGGCGCGTCCTCCTACACAGCTCGGTGTGCGCTCTCGAGCGCGCCGGCGCCGGCTGGCGGGTCCACGTCGAGACCAAGGGCGGCGGGCGCGAGAACCTGCGCGCGCAGGCGGTCGTGAACGCCGCGGGTCTCGGGGCCGACCGCGTCGCGGAGCTCGCCGGGATCGACGTCGAGCGCGCCGGCTATCGGCTGCGGCCGTGCAAGGGTGACTACTTCAGCGTCGCGCCCTCTCTCGGCCGACTCGCCCAGCGCCTGATCTATCCGGTCCCGCACGGCGGCGGGCTGGGAGTGCACCTGACGGTGGACCTCGGCGGCCGCTGCCGGCTCGGACCCGACGCGACCTTCGTCGAAGAGATCTCCTACGGCGTCGACGAGCACAAGGCGCACGCCTTCGCCGAGGCCGCGCGCCGCTATCTGCCCGAAATCGAAGCCGCGCAGCTCGCTCCCGACGGCGCGGGCGTGCGCCCCAAGCTCTCGGGCCCAGGCGAGCCGTTCCGCGACTTCGTGATCGCCGAGGAGTCCGCGCGCGGTCTGCCCGGCCTCGTGAACCTGGTCGGGATCGAGTCGCCCGGCTTGACGGCCGCGGGCGCCATCGCGGCCCGCGTCGCGCGGCTGGTATGATCGCGGTCGGCTGAGGAGCGCCGCTTGAGCCTACATACACAGATCTGTGACTTGCTCGGAATCGAAGTTCCGATCGTGCTCGCCGGGATGGGCGGCGCGAGCACGCCGAAGCTCGCGGCGGCGGTCTCGAACGCCGGCGGTCTCGGGATTCTCGGCGCGGCGGGCTGCCAGCCCGACGAGCTGCGCGCCTGGATCGCGGAGACACGCAGCCTGACCGACAAGCCGTTCGGCGTCGACACACTTCTGCCCGCGTCGGTGCGGCGCTCGAAGGCGGAGCCCGGCAAAGGTCCATCGCCGATGGATCAAGTGCCGAAGCTGCAGGCGTTCGCGCGCGAGTTCATGGAGAAGGAGGGGCTCGTCCTCCCGCACGCGTCACCCGCGGCGCCGACGCCCGCGCGCGAGGGCGGCTCGCGCCGCGCGATCTTCTCCAAGGACTTCTTCGAGGCGCAGATGGAGGTCGTGATCGAGCAACACGTTCCGGTGTACGCCGCGGGGCTCGGTGACCCGGGGCCGTGGATCGACCGCCTGCACAAGAATGGGACGGTCGTGATGGCGGTGGTCGGCGCGGTGCGCCACGCGCGCAAGGTCGCGGAGAGCCGCGTCGACATCATCGTGGCGCAAGGTCACGACGCCGGCGGCCACAACTCGCCGATCGGCACGATGGCGCTGATCCCGCAGGTGGTCGACGCGGTCGCGCCGATTCCGGTGCTCGGCGCGGGCGGCATCACCGATGGCCGCGGCGTCGCCGCGGCGATCATGCTCGGCGCCGCCGGCGCCTGGATCGGATCCGCGTTCCTCGCCACCGACGAAGCCGGCATCCAGGACTTCCAGAAGCAGGCGATCGTCGACAGCAACGAGGAGAACACCGTCGTCTCGCGCTCGGTCACCGGGAAGCCGGCGCGACTGATTCGCAGCAAGTGGACCCAGGCGTTCGCCGAGAGCGGGCTCGAGGCGCTGCCGATGCCGTTTCAGAGCATGGTCTCGGGACCCGTGCTGCTGGCCGGCGCGATCGGCCGGCGCGGCGACATCGTGCCCGGCTTCGCGGGCCAGGGCATCGGCATGATCGACGCCGTCCGGCCCGCGCGCGACGTGCTGCGGGACATCGTCGCCGGGGCCGAACGCGCGCTGGCCGAGGCCAAGCGCTTCACCTAGCGAGCGGTTGACCGAGAGACCGATTCGCGTAAACTCGGCCCCCCCATGTACGCGGTCGTTCGAGCCGGTGGTAAGCAGCTGCGCGTGTCGCCCGGCGACGTCGTCGACGTCGAGCTGTTGGAGGGCGAGGCCGGCGAGCAGATCGAGCTGGGCGAAGTGCTCCTGGTCGGCGGCGACGAGCTGCGCGTCGGGAGTCCGCTGGTCAAGGGCGCGAAGGTGCTGGCCAAGATCGAGGGCGACGCGGCCGGGCCGAAGATCCGCATCTTCAAGTACAAGCGGCGCAAGCGCTATCGCCTGACCAAGGGTCACCGGCAGCACTTCACCCGCGTGCGCATCGAGTCGATCGAGGTCTAGGGGCCGAGTCATGGCGCACAAGAAGGGCCAGGGCAGCACGCGCAACGGCCGCGACAGCAACTCACAGCGCCGCGGCACGAAGATCTACGGCGGCGAAGCCGTGCGCGCGGGCCAGATTCTCGTGCGGCAGGTCGGCACCGTGATTCACCCGGGGCGCGGCGTCGGCCTGGGCCGCGACTTCACCCTGTTCGCGCTGCGCGACGGCGTCGTCCGCTTCTACGAGAGCCGGAACCAGAAGCGCGCCAGCGTGGTGGACGCCTAGAGCGACTCCGCGCGGCGGGTTCTCTAGCTAGAATCCGGCCGCGATGTCCGCCCCAGACTTCATCGACGAGTGCCGCGTGTTCGTGCGCAGCGGCGACGGCGGGCGCGGCTGCTGCTCGTTCAGGCGCGAGAAGTTCGTGCCGCGCGGCGGCCCCGACGGCGGCAACGGCGGGCGCGGAGGCTCGGTCTGGCTCGTGGCCGATCGCTCGCTCGCGACGCTGCTCGACGCGCGCCACCGCAAGTTCTACCGCGCGGGTCGCGGCGCGCACGGGTCCGGGGCGCGCAAGGACGGGAAGTGGGGCGACGACGTCGCAATCCGCCTGCCGCTCGGCACCGTGGTGAAGGACGACGAGACTCACGGCTTGCTGGTCGAGCTGCTCGAGGACGGGCAGACCTGGCTCGCCGAGGAGGGCGGCCGCGGCGGGCGCGGCAACGCGATGTTCGCCACGCCCACGAACCAGGCGCCGCTCACCGTCGAACCCGGCGAGGAAGGCCGCGAGCGCTGGCTCCGGCTCGAGCTGAAGGTGCTGGCCGACGTCGGATTGATCGGCTTTCCCAACGCGGGCAAGTCGACCTTGATCTCGCGCGTCTCGGCCGCGCGGCCGAAGGTCGCGAGCTACCCGTTCACGACCTTGCAGCCGCACCTGGGCATGGTCGAGTCGGGCGGCGCGCGCTTCGTGATCGCGGACATTCCCGGCCTGATCCCCGGCGCGCACAAGGGCGTCGGGCTCGGTCACCGCTTCCTGCGCCACGTCGAGCGGACGCGCTTGCTCGTGCACCTGCTCGATCCCGAGCCGTGTCTCGCGGGCGGTGACTCGTCGCGCAGCCCGGAGCTCGACTACGACGCGCTGCGCGCGGAGCTGGCGGCGTACTCCGAGGACCTCGCGAAGCGCGCGGAGATCGTGTGCATCGCGAAGGCGGATCTGGTGCCCGATCCCGCGGAGCGCGCCCTGCTCGGCGAGTCACTCGTGCGCCGCGGCCTCGAGCCGCGCTGGATCTCGGCGGCGACCGGCGAGGGCGTCGACTCACTCCTCCAGGCGCTCGCGCGCGAGGTCGGCCGACGGTGAAGCGCGCGGATCTAGCGCGCGCGCGGCGGATCGTGGTGAAGCTGGGCACGTCGCTGCTGGCGCCGCAGGCCGGCGGCGTCCAGACCCGCCGCTTCGCGGCGATCGCGCGGCAGGTCGCCGCGCAGATGCGCGCGGGCCGCGAGGTCGTGGTCGTCGCGTCGGGCGCGGTCGGCTTGGGCACGCGCCGGCTCGGGCTCGCGAAGCGGCCGAGCTCGATCCCGGGCAAGCAGGCCGCGGCGGCGGTCGGCCAGATCGATCTGTGCCGCCGCTTCGAGCGCGCGTTCGCGCGCGAGAAGCTGCTGGTCGGGCAGATCCTTCTCGACCACGCGGGCTTCGTCGACCGCGAGCGCTTCCTCAATGCGCGCCGGACACTGGCGCAGCTCCTCGCCGATCGCGTGGTGCCGCTGATCAACGAGAACGACTCGGTGGCGACCGAGGAGCTGCGTTTCGGCGACAACGACCAGCTCGCCGCGCAGGTCGTGAACACCTGCGGCGCGGACCTGTTGATCCTGCTCACCGACGTCGCCGGCCTGCGCGACCGCGACCCGCGCGCCGCCGGCCGCGCGACGCGCGTCGCCGAGGTCGACGAAGTGACTCCCCGCGTGCTCGCGCTGGCGGGCGGCGAGGGCTCGCCGCTCGGCACTGGCGGCATGCGCTCCAAGCTCTTGGCCGCTCGCGCGGCGGGCCGCTTCGGGGTGCCGACCGTGATCGCAGACGGGCGGCGCAGAGATGTCCTGGCGCGCATCCTCGACGGCGACGACGTCGGCACGCTCGTGCGGCCGGCCGAGGACCAGCTCTCCTCGCGAAAACACTGGATCGCGTTCACGCTGAAGCCGCGCGGCGCGCTGCAGCTCGACGCGGGCGCGGTTCGCGCGCTGCGCGAGCGCCGCGCCAGTCTGTTGCCCGCGGGAGTCACCGAGGTGCGCGGCCGGTTCGGCGTCGGCGACCTGGTCGCTTGCCTGACCTCCGACGGCGAAGAGATCGCGCGCGGCCTGGTCTCGTACGACGCGCGCGAGATCGAGCGCATCAAGCGGCTCAAGACCGCACAGATCCACCCGACCCTGGGCTACTCGAATGGCGACGAAGTGATTCACCGCGACAACCTGATCGTGTTCTGAGAGACGCGATGACCGACGCTGCCCGCACTCCGATCGCCGCGCCGAGGCCGCGAGCCGGAGCGAAGTGACTCGCCGCGGCGCTCTCGGCACTCTGCTGCTCTTGGTCGCCGGCTGTGCGTCGCCGCCCGACTCGGGCTTCGCCGAGTACGCCTCGATCCCGCCCGGGCAGTCGCGGCTGTACGTGTATCGGGCCGCGGGCGCGCCCGGCCCGCGCGACGCGGGCGGAGTCGACGTCGATCACCGCCCGCTGAGCTCGCTCGAGAAGGGCCAGTACGTGTCCGTCGTACTCCCGCCGGGCAGGGTCGAGGTCGTCGCCGGCGTCACATCGGGAACCCCGCTCGTGCGGCTGCCCGCCCGCGAGGTCGAGCTGGCCGCGGACCGCGCGACTTACTGCAGCGTCTCCGCGCGGCTCGACGGGCTCGCGGTGCTCTGGGATTTGGACTGCGGCCGCGACCCCGACCAGCACGCGGAGCTGCGCGCGTGCCGGCGCGGGAAGCTCGACCGGACGGTGGACTGGCAACCGTGACCGCGATCCGGCCGCCGGGGACCCGGGCCGGCGTCCCTGAGGGGGGCTCCGCCCGATCCCCCGGAATGCCGCTAAGATAGGAAGTCGATGAGCCAGGCTGAGCTGGTCTCCGATCTCGTGCGCCGCGCGCGGGCCGCTTCCGAGCGGCTGGCGGACCTGCGCACTGACCTGAAGGACGCCGCGCTGCGCCAGGGCGCAGACGCGCTCGAGGACGCCTGCGGGGTGATTCTGCGCGAGAACGCGCGCGACCTCGCAGCCGGCCGCGAAAAGGGCCTGGCGGCGCCGCTGCTCGAGCGCTTGGCCCTGACCCCGGAGCGCGTGTCCGCCGTCGCGGCGGGCCTGCGCGAGGTCGCGGCGCTGCCCGATCCGGTGGGCGAGGTGACGCGCATGTGGAACCGCCCGAGCGGCCTGCAGGTCGGGCGCATGCGCATCCCGCTCGGCGTGATCCTCGTCATCTACGAGTCGCGGCCCAACGTGACCGCCGACGTCGCCGCGCTGTGTCTGAAGAGCGGCAACGCCGCGATCCTGCGCGGCGGCTCGGAGGCGATTCACTCGAACCGCGCGATCGTGGCGGTCCTGCGCGAGGCGATCGCGCGCGCGGGCGCGCCCGAGGACGCGCTGCAGCTGGTGCCGCAGACCGAGCGCGAGATCGTCGACGCGCTGCTGTTGCGCGAAGACGCGATCGACCTCGTGATTCCGCGCGGCGGCGAAGCGCTGATCCGCCACGTCGCGGAGAAGTCCCGCATTCCCGTGATCAAGCACTACAAGGGCGTGTGTCACGTGTACCTGGACGAGTTCGCGGAGCCGAAGATGGCGAGTGACATCACGCTGAACTCGAAGCTGCAGCGGGTCTCGGTCTGCAACGCTGCAGAGACGCTGCTCGTGCACGCCGCGCTGGTGGAGACGGTCCTGCCCGACGTGCTCGGCGCGCTGGCCGCGCACGGCGTCGAGCTGCACGCGTGCGAGCGCACGCGCGCGCACTTCCCGTCCGCCCTGCCGGCGACGGAAGCGGACTTCCACACCGAGTGGCAGGCCAAGGCGATGTCGGTGCGCGTGGTCGACTCGCTCGACCAGGCGATCGACCACATTCGGACCTACGGCTCGAATCACACCGAGACGATCGTCACGCAAGATGTGACTCGCGCGCGCGCGTTCGTGCGTCGCGTGAACTCGAGCTCGGTCTTCGCGAACGCGAGCACGCGCTTCAGTGACGGCTTCCAGCTCGGTCTCGGCGCCGAGGTCGGCGTCTCGACCACCAAGATGCACTGGTACGGACCGATGGGGCTCGAAGGCCTGACGACGCAGAAGTTCATCGCGTTCGGAGAGGGAACGATTCTCGAGTGAAGCTCGGCGTACTCGGCGGCACGTTCAACCCGATCCACTTCGCACACCTGCGACTGGCCGAGGAGCTGCGCGAGACACTCGGCCTCGACCGCGTCCTGCTGGTTCCGGCCGGCGAGCCCGCGCTGAAGCACGCCGGCCTCGCCGCAGCCGCGCACCGCCTCGAGATGGCTCGGCGCGCGAGCGCTTCGAACCCGGCGCTCGAGGTCGACGACCTCGAGTTCCACCGCGCGGGGCCGAGTTACACGGTCGACACGCTGCGCGCGCTGCGCGCGCGGAACCCGAGCGCGGATCTCTGGTTTCTCGTCGGCGCAGACACTCTGCCGGAGCTCGAGTCATGGCGCGAACCCGCGCGGCTATTCGAGCTCGCGAACTTCGCCGTCGCGACGCGGCCGGGCTATTCTGCGCGCCTGCGCGAGCTTCTCCCGCGGGCGCTGTCCGCGGCGTTCCGCGACGCTGCGAAGGGCCTAGTGCACGCCTCCGGGAACGAGCTGCGGGCCGTCCCGTTCACGCCGCTCGAGATCTCCGCGAGTGACATCCGGCGGCGCACCGCGCGCGGCGAATCGATCCGCTATCTCGTGCCCGACGAGGTGCGCGAGTACATCGCGAAACACCACCTGTATCAGGAAGAAACCGACGAAAGAGAGGCCGATTGACGGGCAGGGAAATGGCCATGGCTCTGGCGACCGCGATGAACGACAAGAAGGGCGAGGAGGTGCGCGTGCTCGATCTGCACGGAGTCTGCGGATTCGCGGACTACTTCGTGCTGGCGACCGGCGGATCGGACCGACACATCCGCGCGCTCGCGGACGCCGCGGTCGAAGCGGCGGCGCGGCGCGGCGCCAGGACGCTCGGCATCGAGGGAAAGATGGTCGGGAGCTGGGTGCTCGTCGATCTCGGCGACATCGTCGTGCACGTCTTCAGCGAGGAGGCGCGCGAGTACTTCGGCCTCGAGCGACTCTGGGGCGACGCGGAGGAGCTCACCGTTCCGCACGCGGTCGGAGCGGCTTCGTGAAGGTGAAGGGGCCCGTCGTCCTCGTCGTGCTCGACGGGTTCGGGATCGGCAGCGGCGGCCCCGGCGACGCGACGTCGCTCGCGCGCGCGCCGTTCTTCGCGGAGCTGGCCGCGCGCTATCCGCATGCGGCGATCGAGACCTCGGGCGCCGCGGTCGGCTTGCCCGCCGGCCAGATGGGCAACTCCGAAGTCGGTCACACGACCTTGGGCGCGGGCCGCGTGATCGACATGGACATCGTGCGCATCAAGAAGGCGATCGACGCGGGCGAGCTCGCGGCGAACTCGGCGATGCAGGAGTTGCTCGCCGCGGCGAAGCGCGCCGGCGGCGCGCTCCACCTCATGGGCCTGGTCTCCGACGGCGGCGTGCACAGCTCGCTCGAGCACGTGTACGGACTGCTGCGCCTGCTCGACGAGCGCGGGATCCGCCCGATCGTACACGCGTTCACCGACGGTCGAGACACCGCGCCGCGCTGCGCGCGCCGCTTCATCGAGCCGCTCGAGGCGCGCGTGCGCGCGCAGGGCGGCTGCATCGCGACGGTGTCCGGCCGCTACTTCGCGATGGACCGCGACCAGCGCTGGGATCGGGTCGCGCGCGCGGTCCGGGCGATCGTCTCGCGCGAAGGTCTCGAGGCGCCGAGCGCGGTCGCCGCGGTGGAGCGCGCGCTCGGCCGCGACGAGGGCGACGAGTTCATCCAGCCGACCGCGATCGCGGGCACGCCGGGCCTGCGCGACGGCGATGCCGTCCTGTTCTTCAACTTCCGAGCGGACCGCGCGCGCGAGCTGACGAACGCGCTCATGCGCGTGCGACCCGACGCGCTGGGCGCCGAGGTCGCGACACTTCCGCGCGTGCGCCCGAGCGTGTTCGCGACGCTGACGGAGTACGACGAGACGTTCTGCCTGCCGGCCTTGTTCCGGCCGGTCGACCTGCGCGCGAGCTTCGGCGAGCTGGTCGCCGCGACCGGCGCGCGCCAGCTGCGCATCGCGGAGACCGAGAAGTACGCGCACGTGACTTACTTCTTCAACGGCGGGCGCGAGCAGCCGTTCGCGAACGAGGACCGGATCCTGATCCCCTCGCCCCGCGACGTCGCGACTTACGATCTGAAGCCCGAGATGAGCGCGGTCGAAGTGACCGACGCCCTGCTCGGCGCGCTCGCGTCCCGGGACTACGCGTTCGTGCTCGTCAACTACGCGAACCCCGACATGGTGGGACACACCGGAGTGATTCCCGCCGGCGTGAAGGCGGTCGAGGTGGTCGACGCCTGCCTGGCGCGCCTGTGCCGCGCGGTGCTCGCGCGCGACGGTGCGCTCTTGATCACGGCCGACCACGGCAACATCGAGCAGCTGATCGATCCGGCGACCGGCGGGCCGCACACCGCGCACACCACGAACCCCGTCCCGCTGTACTGGGTCAGCACAGAGTCCGCGGGCAAGCGGCTCCTCGACGGCGGCCTGTCGGACCTGGCGCCGACCCTGTGCCGGCTCCTCGACCTGCCGGTGCCGCGCGAGATGACGGGCCGCAATCTGCTCGTCGGCGCCGCCTAGGCCGCGCGTGCGCGGGCTGGCGCGCGCGCTCTTCGAGCTGGCCGTGCCGAGCGTCTGCCCCGCCTGCGACGCGCCGCGCAGACCGGGCGACTCACTGCTCTGCAGTCACTGCGCGCGCGGCGTGCGCCGGCTCGAGCGGCTGCGCGCGGTTCACACGGCGATCGCCTACGAAGGTACGGGGCTGGAGCTCGTGCGGCGCTTCAAGTTCGACGGCCGCCGCGACGCGCGCGAGTTGCTCGTCGATTGGCTGGCGGCGCGCGCACGAGCGCTCGAGTTCGACGCGATCGTGCCGCTGCCGCGCCACGTCGCGCGCGTGCGCGCCGAAGGCTGCGACCCGGTCTTCGAGCTGGCCGCGGCGCTCGCGCGCGAGACGGGCGCGGCGCTCGCGACTCACGCGCTCCGGCGGGCGCGCACCACGCCGCCGCAGACGGGCCTCTCGATCGCCGCGCGGCGCGCGAACGTCGCCGGCAGCTTCGCCGCCCGGGCGCGCGCGCTGGCCGGCCGGCGGGTGCTCTTGCTCGACGACGTCGCGACCACCGGCGCGACCTTGGCCGAGGCGGCGCGCGAGCTGCGCCGAGCGAGCGGCGCGAAGCGCGTCACGCTGGCGGCGGTCGCCGGGACACCCGCAATGGAAACCGCTTCCGCCGCTGTGCTATGAAGCCGCCATGGCTGATTCGATCCGACTGAAGGCCGCAATCACCCTGAAGCACCAGGCGAACCTGGGCGAGGATCTCGAGGACATCGAGCTCTCCGCCGGAGACGAGCTCAGCGTGCTCCAGGAGTGGGACACCGCGTGGCTCGCCAAGACCAGCGACGGGAAGCTCTTCAACGTGAAGAAGGATCTGGCCGAACCCGCGTGACCAGCTCCGCGAGCGTCTTCACCAGCCGCTCTGGGTTCACCGGCTTCTTGAAGATCACGCCGTCGAGCCCCTCGAGGCGGCTCCGCTTGATCACGTGGTCCTGGTCGTAATAGAAGGCCGTCATCAGGACCACCGGTGTGTCGGGCGCTTCGCGGCGCGCGGCCTGGAACAGCTCGTAGCCGTCCATTTCGGGCATCACCACGTCGGAGAGCACGAGCTCGAAGCGTTCGCGGCGCAGGCGTTCGATCGCCTCGCGCCCGTTCGCGACTTCGTCGACCGAAGCGCCCTCGGAGCGCAGGATCTCGGCGATCGACTCACGCACCGCGGTGTCGTCGTCTACGACCAGAATCCGGCGACCGTCGAGCGGGCGCGCGCGCTGCGCGTGCGCCGAAGACAGATCGATCATGCGCGCGCGGCCGAGATACTCGGTGCTCGAGTAGCCGCCCTGTTCGGCCATGTCGTGCAGCCGCTGCAGGTGTGACTCGATGCGGCGGATCTCGGCGCGGATCTTCGCGGTGCGATCGAGCTGCCCGGTGTCTCCGCCCTTGAGCTGGCGCTCGAGCAGCGCGATCTGACTCTCGATCACGGTGAGCGGGTTGTTGATCTCGTGCGAGAGACCGATCGCCACCTCGCCGAGCACCGCGAGCTGGTCGCGGCGCTTGAGCTCCGAGATGTCCTTCGCGAAGCCGATCGTGCCGACTTCCTTCTCGTCGTCGTCGTAGAGGATCACGCCCGAGATCGCGACGTCGAGCTCGTGACCGTCCTTCGCGACGAACGACGTCGGGAAATTCACGATCCGGCCCGGGCCGCCATGCTCGGGGCTGCGCATCGCGGTCATGACTCGCCGCGCTTCGTCGAGCGACGGGTAGAGCGTCGCCACGTACCGCCCGATGATCTCCAGGCGGGAGTAGCCGAGGTTCTCCCGCGCGCCGTCGTTGTAGTACTGGACCGTGCCGTCCGCGTCCGTGGCGACGACGATGTCGGGAGAAGCCTCGATCAGACGCTCGAGCATCTCCTTGTCCAACGGCATCGCGCCGAGTCTATCGCGCGGCCCTTCCGACGCAACGCGTCGTAGCGGACGCCAGCTGCGCGCCAAACTCAGGATCGGCCCTGCGGAAGTGGTCGAGCGAGCGAGCGACGACGTCAGCGCGCGCACCTGCGCGAGACTGCCGGCGATGTTCTCGACTAGGCGCTCGCGCGCGTCGGGCTTCATCGCGCGGTGCAGCATGCCGGCCTGCGCGAAGTCGTCGTCGTCTCGGTGCGGGACGAGACCGCGCCGCTCGCTAGCTCAGGCGGGCTCGAGGCGCAGCTTGCCGAGCGCCGCGCGCTCGCTGCGCTTCCAGAGCGCGACCGCCAGCTGGTTCTCGTCGTCGGGCGAGAGCACGCCCCACGGCAGTGGAAAGCGGCGCTGCGGGCCGCGTTCGGGCCAATAGCGCCCGATCAGAAAACCGTTCAGATACAGATTCGCCTTGCCGCGCCCCGGATCGAAGGCGAGCGCCAGCGCGACGTGCTTCGGGTCGATGCCCTCGAGCCGGAAGCTCGTCTCGTACAGGCCCACGCCTTCGGGCGCGCCCGCCCAGCCGTGCGGCAGGACGACCTCCTCGCCGCGCGCCCGCTCGACGCCGGCAAAGTCGACCAGTGGAGTGAGTCCGCGCTCGCCGCGCACGAGGCCGCCGCGCGTGCGCCAAGTCACCCGCGTCGCACCGGTGTCGAGCGAGACGAGCCCGCGCGGATTCGCGCCGTCGTCGGCGAACGCCTTGTTGTGGCCCAGGCTCTCGACCAGAATGGCGATCGTGTTCGCGCCGTCGCTCGCGATCGGCGCGCCGCGCAGCGACACGCGCCGCGGGCGGGCGCCGTCGGCCCCGACGCCGAGCGGGTTGCGCAGCTGATCCCCTGCCGCGATCAGCCGGCCGTTGATCCAGACCGCGAAGCAGTGCCGCGCGTCGAGCACCAGCCGGTCGAGCGCGCCCCAGAAGCGGCCGCGGAACCAGGCGAAGCCCCAGTGCAGGCCGAGTGAGTCGAGATCGAGCGAGCCGGTCTCGAGCGAGCGCTGCGGCAGCTCGAGCCAGGACGAGTCATCGTAGCTCGGGTCGAGCTGCGGGCTGGCGTCCGAGAAGCGCCAGCGCTCGAGCCGGGGCAGAAGCGGTGGCGGCGCCTGCGCCGACGGCTGCGACACGGACAGCTCGGGACTCACCCCGAGGAGCCTGTGCGTGCGCCGGTCGTAGACGCGGATCTGGGTCTCCCAAGGCGCGAGCTCCGCGCGCTCGCGCTCGGGCGCGGGCACACCGACGCGTGCGCGCGTCGGGTTGCGCAGAAAGACGTAGCGCTTTGCAGCGCCGATGCGCGTCGCGAAGTGCTCGGGCGACCAGGCCTCGTGCTTCGGGTCTGGATCGGTGCACGCGAGGTCGCTCTCGTGGGTGGCGATGAACTCGTTCAGGCGGCGCACGGCCTCGTAGCGCGCGTCGGTCGCGCCCGACTCGCCGATCGGCGCGCCGTAGTCGTAGCTCGAGTAGACGTCGGGGCTCGCCAGGTAGCCCCAAGTGACTCCGCCCGCGAACACGTAGTAGTTCCACAGGGTCGCGCGCGCGGCGAGCGCGGCCTTGGTGGTCGCGTCGATGCCGTCGGCGCCGAGCCGCTCGCGGACGCGCGCATAGCCGGGGCCGCTCCAGCCGTCGTACCAGCCGCCCTGCAGCTCGGGGTAGAAGACCGGGTTCTGGCTGCGGCCGTGCGCGTCGAGCGCCGCCTCGTCGCCTGCGAACGCATCGAAGGTGTGCGGGTCGCCGCGCCAGTCACTCTGGAAGTCGGTGATCGGGTAGCGGTCGAGCGCGAGCAGATCGACGTCGAGCTGGCGCCCGCGGTATGGCTGCACGTCGTTGTGGAAGATCGGCACGCGCACGCCCAGCGCGCGCGCGAGCCGGTAGAGCTCTCGCATGTAGGCGTTGTGCTGGCCCAACTCGCCGGGCGAGTGACTCGCCGGAGAGCCACCCAGGGTGAGTCTGCGCAGCCAGCGCGCGCTCGCGAGGCGCGCGACGTTGCGCGCGCCCAACAGGCGGATCGCGAGATCCGCGCTCGGCGACGAGAGCGCGCCGACCGGCGACGGGATCGCGTACTCGTTCTCGATCTGGAACAGCAGCAAGTTCGCGCGCGCCGCGATGCGCGGCACGATCGCCTCGAACCACGCGCGCACCGCCTCCATGTAGGCACGCGAGTAGAGGAACTCGCCGTGCGCACGGCAGCGCGGCACGACGGCGGGGTCGCGCAGGAGCCAGGCGGGCAGCCCGCCGAAGTCGATCTCCGCGCAGATGTACGGACCGGGCCGCGCGATGAGATAGAGGCCCGCGCGCTCGATCAGGTCGTGCAGATGGTCGACGTCGCGCAGGCCCGCGAAGTCGAGTTCGCCGCGGCGCTCCTCGTGGTAGTTCCACGGGTAGTACACGTCGATCGCGTTCAGGCCGGCATCGCGCATCTGCGCGACGCGGTCGCGCCAGAGAGCGCGCGCGGGCAGCCGGAAGTAGTGCAGAGACCCGGCGCGCACGATCACGCGCCGCCCGTCAACGCGCAGGCTGTGGCGGTCGAACTCGACCCGCAACGCGCTACTCGTGCGCCGCGAGCCAGCGTTCCGCGTCCAGCGCGGCCATGCAGCCGGTCCCCGCCGCCGTGACCGCCTGCCGGTAGATCGGATCCATCGCATCTCCGCAGGCGAACACACCGGGCACGTTCGTGCGGGTCGAGCCGGGCGTCGTCTGCAGATAGCCCTGCGCGTTCAGGTCGAGCACGCCGCGAAACAAATCCGTGTTGGGCTTGTGTCCGATCGCCACGAACAGCGCCCCGACCTCGAGCGTCGTCTCGACGCCGCTGCGGATGTCGCGCACTCGGACTCCCGTGAGCGCCTTCTCGTCGCCGATCACCTCGCTGACTTCGGAGTGCCAGACGAAGCGGATCTTCTCGTTCGTGCGGGCGCGCTCCGCCATGATCTTGCTCGCGCGCAGCTCGCCTCGGCGGTGAATCAGCTGCACCTGACTCGCGAAGCGCGTGAGGAAGAGCGCCTCCTCCATCGCGGTGTCCCCGCCGCCGACGACCGCCATCACGCGCCCCGGTAGAGCGCGCCGTCGCAAGTCGCGCAGGCGGATACGCCCCGGTTCACGTACTTCTGCTCCGAGGGCAGCCCGAGCCACTTCGCCTGGGCGCCGGTCGCGACGACGACCGCGTCGGCGACGAAGCGCTCCGCGTCGGTCTCGATCGCGAACGGCGCCTGCGCGAAATCGATCGCGGTCGCGTCCTCGAACTGGATGCGCGCGCCGAAGCGCTCCGCCTGCTTCTGGAACAGCTCGACCAGCTCGGGGCCGGAGACGCCCTCGGGAAAGCCCGGGTAGTTCTCGACCTCGGTCGTGATCATCAGCTGGCCGCCAAACGCCGCGCCCGCGATCACCACCGGCGCGAGCTCCGCGCGCGCGGCGTAGATCGCCGCGGTGTAGCCAGCCGGGCCACTGCCGATGATCGCCAGGCGAACGCGAGTGACCGGCTTCATGCGTCGAGGCGGATGTCGCGCACTTCGTACTCGCGCTTGCCCTTCGGGACCACGACGGTCACGTTGTCCTCGACGCGCTTCCCGATTAGCGCGCGCGCCACTGGGCTCGACACCGAGAGCAGTCCACGAGTCACGTCGGCTTCGTCTTCACCGACGATGCGATACGTCACCTCGTCGCCCGTGTCGAGGTCCTCGAGCACGACGGTGGTGCCGAAGCGGACCACGTCCGGCGGCTCGCCGCCCGTGTCGACGATTTCGGCCCGCGCCAGGCGATCCTCGATCTGCCGGATGCGCGCCTCGATCATTGCCTGCTTCTCTTTCGCGGCGTCGTACTCCGCATTCTCCGAGATGTCGCCGTGCTCGCGCGCGCGTCCGATGGCCGCGGAGATCGCGGGTCGCTCGACGCCCTTCATGCGCCGCAGCTCTTCCGAGAGCTGCTCGTGACCTTGTCGGGTCATGTGGACCTTGTTGCTCAGCGCGCGTCCTCCGCAGGCACCGCCTCCGCAAGGTAGACGTGCCCGAAATCGGCTGTCAACGCGCCCAGCGCGTTTCCGCGCCCGCCGTGGCGCTGCTAGACTGCGGCTCCCCGTCGAGGAGAATCCATCGTGCCGACGCGCAGTTCACTTCATCGCAGGGCGCTCGCGCTGTCGCTCGCGTTCACCCTGCTCAGCGCCGGCTGTCGCGGAAAATCGGAGCCGGCGAAGGACACCGTGCCCGCCCTCCGCTTCGCGGGCGTGAACCTCGAGTACGCGCTCGAGCGAATCGCCACGGAGTCGAACTGGGCGCTGGGGATCGACGAGATCACCCCGAAGGACCTGAGCCCCGACCTCACGCTCGTGCGGGTCGACGTCGATCTTCCGGCGGGCTCGCTCGACGAGGTGATGCGCAAGCTGCGCGACACCGTCGGCGGCTTCGACTACAAGCTCGACGACGGGGTGATCTTCGTTCGCAGCAACCTGCTGCTCGACTCGAAAACCAACCTCGACCTGCCCTACATGAAGGGCGGCACGTTTCACGGCGAGCTCGCCGAGCTGGTGCGGTTCATCATGGCCCAGCACCCGACGAGCTTCATCAGCTTGGCGCAGATCCAGGACGGGTTCGCGGGACCCCAAGCCACCTTCGACATTCCCGAGAACGCCTCGCTGAAGGACGTGCTGATCCTGTACGCGCGCGCGTCGAAGTCGAGCTGGGTCATTCACCGCGGCGGCGAGACGACTCGCGACACACAGGGCCGGCCGGCGATCATGGCCACGACCATCGAACCGCGCGGGCCGCGCACGGGAACTTCGCGGCTGCCGTTCGTGTACAACCGGCTCTCGACCATCGCGGGGCTCGCCGATGCGTCTGATCGTCTCAAGACCGCGTTCCTGATCTTCGATCGTACCGTGCTGCAGGACGTGCGCGGAATCCTGAATCTCCCGCTGCAGCGCGATCCGCGCCGGGCGACCGTCAACGAGACGCTCGATGTGCTGGCCGCGTCCGGCTTCGGGCCCGGAAGCTGGCACTTCCACTGGCGCGAAGAAGACGGCGTGCCGGTGCTGCGCACGAATCACTTCCTCTACTACTTGCGCGGCCGCGACATGATCTCTGCGCCGCTGCTCGGAGGCGACTTCGAGGGCAGCCTTCCCGAGCTCGCGCGCTGGATCAACTCGCACTGGAAGTCGCCGGCCGGAGACGTCTTCATGGGCGGCGAGATCACCGACGGCATGCCGAAGGGCAAGGTTCACGTCGAGTCGGGCGAGACGGTAGATCAGGTGCTGGTCGCCTTCGCGAAGTCGTCCGGTGTCTCACCCTACGTGCTCGTGCTCGACCTGCTGAACCCGTTCTCGGGCGTGATGGTCGAGCACCCGCGCTCCTGGCGAGGCGCCTATCTGCAGGACCTCTCCGAGTGGAGGAGTCACCCCGAGGACGATCGCGTGAACGGCGTGCTGCCGCCGGGAGAGACTAGGTGAGTCGCTCCTCGAGCACGCGAATGATGTAGCCGATGATCAAGAGATTCGGGAGCCGCGGCCGCATGTCGTCGAGATCGAGGCCCTTCTTCTCGCAGTCATCGGCGAAGCGATCCGCGTAGGACGCGAAGAACTCCAGCATGTCCATGCTCACGTTCTTCGCGAGCATCGTGTTGATGTCCTTGACGTCGAAGCCGTCGAACATCTCTGTGAATTCGATCGCGATCTCACGGCCGGTCATTCGTGACCCCTCTCCGACGCTGTTCCGACGCTGCAGCTCGACGGACTGACTGTCGCTGGACGGTGCACCCTTGCCGTCGAGCCAGTCGATCATGACAGCGCGGCGACGCGCGAGTCAACGCAGGACGCAGAGTTGCACGTGCGGCTTCGCTGCAAGTCGCGCGCTAGAGCGGCGCGCCCACTGCGCATTCGCGCGGGTTTTGCGTGCGCCAGTCGATCTCTCGCGCGTGCGCGTCGTCGGGGATCCCGGCGGCGCGGAACAGCGAGTCGCGCACCAGCACCGGGGCGTTCGCGCGCAGCGCGACCGCGATCGCGTCGCTCGGGCGAGCGTCGACGCTGAGCACGCGCCCGCCGAGCTCGACCTCGATCACCGCGTAGTAAGTCGCGCCGCGCAGCTCCGTCACGACACTGCGCCGCACGTGCCCGTGAATCTGGTCCAGCACGCTCTTCAGCAGGTCGTGCGGATTCGGCCGCACGATCGGCTGGTGGTCGATCGCGCGCGCGATCGATTCGGCCTCGAACTCACCGACCGCGATGTCGAGCGTTCGCGCGCGCTCGCCGTCTTCCACCAGCTCGACGAGCGGGGTCGATGTCTCGGGATCGATCCGCACGTCCGCGATGTGAACGGTGCGCAGCGACGCGTCGTCGGCGTCGCGCATCCCGCACGCAAGTGCGAGGGCAGCCGCGAGCAGGATCGCGGAGTGAGCGGGTCGAAGCGCCACGGTGAGACCCCCTTCGCCTGGGCTCCCCCCCGTGGCGCGAATCTATCACGCTTGGCGAGGAGCGGTGAGCGCGAGCTCCGAAGAGGGTAAGCTCCGCTCGATGCCCGGAACGGACGGCCTCTCGGCGCTGGTGCTCGGCGCCATCACGCGCGACGTCGAAGCCGGCGGGGCGTCGTCTCCGGGCGGAGTGGTGCACTACGCTGGGCTCGCGTTCGCAGCGCTCGGCGCGCGCACGCGCGTCGTCACGCGCAGCCGGCCGGAGGATGCGCGCGAGCTGCTGGCACCGCTGTGCGCGGCCAAGGTCGAGACACGCGCCCTGGCGAGCCGCGAGACGACGACTTACGCGAACGACTACAGCGGGAGCGAGGACCGGCACGAGCTGCTCGCGGCCTCGGACCCGATCCTGCCCGGCGACTTGCCGCTGGCGTGGCGGCGCGCCGACGCGATCCACCTCGGGCCGCTGCACCGGCGCGACCTGGTGCCCGAGACGGTCGCCGTGCTCGAAGGCCGGATCGGGATCGACCTACAGGGTCTTGCACGCCTCAGCTCGCCCGCCGGGACCGAGCTCGCGCCCAACGCCGAGCTCAAGGACTTTCTCGCGCGCGTGTCGGTCGCCAAAGCCGCGGAGGAGGAGATCGCCGTCTTGCTCGAGGGCAAGACGCTGCCGGAGTTTCGCCGCGAATTCTCGATCGCCGAGCTGCTCGTGACGCGCGGCGCGCGCGGCGCCCTGCTGGTGACACGGAGCGGTGTCGAGGAGATCGCCGCGGTCGCCGCCGAGCGCCGCTTCCCGACCGGCGCGGGTGACGTGTTTCTCGCGGCCTATCTCTTCGCGCGCGCGTCCGGCCGCGAGCCGCGCGCGGCGGGACGGGTCGCCGCGCGCGCGAGCGCGGCTCAGATCGCGCACGGCTGCGTTCCGCACGATTTCGAGCTCGAGGCGGCGCCGTGAGACATGCCTGCCTGACTCTGGCGCTGGCTTTCGCCGGCGGCTGCATCGTGAGCATGGGAACGACCAAGACCGTAACGCCGCCCGAGGCGCACGTCCCGGTGCCCGACAAGTTCCAGGGCAGCCAGGCGCCCGCGCTCGTCGACAGCGGCGTCGACGGTTGCAAGCAGGCGCCGTCGCTCGACCCGAACCTCTACTACTGCGCCAAGGACGAGCACTGGTTCCGCTACGCGTTGAACCGCTGGTATCTCGCGTTCACCTGGGACGGCAACTGGTTTCCGGTCGGCGGCTCCGAGCTGCCGCGCGCCCTCGCCGCACTGACTCCCGCGCCCGAGGAAGTGGTGAAGTCGCGCGAGGATCGGCTGAAGGAGCTCGACAAGAAGCTCGAGGACCTAGACCAGCAGCAGCCGCCCAAGAGCGGCCACTGACTCGGCGAGCGCGCTCGGCTCCGCCGCTGCGAGCTCTTCGCGCGTGCCGTAGCCGTAGCCGACGGCGATCGAGCGGATGCCGTTCGCGCGCGCGCCCAATACGTCGTGCCGGCGGTCTCCGACGTGCGCCGCCTGCTGCCGGTCCAGGCGATCCACGCCGAGACTCTGGAGCGCGTCGGCGATCAGCTCGCGCTTCTCAACGCGGCGCCCGTCGAGGAAGCTGCCGACGACCTGCTCGAAGTGCGCGGCCAGGCCGAAGTGCGCGAGGATGCGCTCTGCGAACACGGTCGGCTTCGAAGTCGCGACGGCCAGTCGAGCCCCCTCCGCTCGCAGCCGCGCGAGCAGCTCGGGAATCCCCGGGTACACCGCGTTCTCGAACAGGCCGGTCTCGGCGAAGTACTCGCGGTAGTCGTCGACCGCCTGGCGCGCCTCGGCCGGGCTCATGGCGAAGCGACTCCGGAACGACTCCTCGAGCGGCGGACCGATCAAGGACTCGAGTGAGTCCGCGTCCGGCACGGGTCGACCGCGCTTGCGCAGCGCATACTGGATCGAGCGGGTGATGCCGAGCTTCGGGTCGGTGAGTGTGCCGTCGAGGTCGAAGAGGACGACGGGAGTCACTCGCCCTTCTCGCCGACCCAGCGCAGGCCCGGAAGCCCGTCGATGCTGCGCGCGTTGTTGGCCTCCTGGTACTGGAGCAGGCCGTCGGCGCCCTTCCTGTCGGCCCAGGCCGCGAGCTGCGAGCGCTCGCCTTCGTAGGAGTACAGCGGCACGCCGTAGCCGCACGACTCACTCGCCCGCTCGACCGCGATCGAGATCACCGCGCGCGCCGCGGGCGCGGGCGGAAAGGACTTCGCGAGCGCCGCGAAGCGCGGGTCCGCGCGCTCGATGGCGGCGCCCCGGCCGTGCAGCCGTACGATCTTCGGCGGTCCGGCGAAGGCGCAGAACATCAACGCGATCCGGCCGTTCTCGCGCAGGTGGGCGATCGTCTCGACGCCGCTGCCGACGAAGTCGAGATAGGCCACCGTCCGCTCGTCGAGCACGCGCAGCGTGTCGAGCCCCTTCGGCGATAGATTCACGCGGCCGCCGGCGCCCGCCGGGGCGGTCGCCACGAAGAACAGGTGCTGCGCCTCGATGAAGTCCCGCAGCCGCGGCGTGATGCGGTCGAAGACGTCGCCCATGCCTTCCCCTCAGTGACTCGCCTCGGTGATCTCGATCATGCGCTCGAGCGCCCGCCGCGCTTCGCGCGCGACCTGCGCCTGCCCGGTCGCGTCGAGCCTCTCGCGCGCGCCGCTGATCTCGTCGACGACGTCGCCCGGCAGCACGCGGTTCAGGTCCGGCGCCTTGCCCCGGCGCAGCAAGTCGAGCAGCGCGACGAGGTGCGGCGGATCGTTGCGCGACATCGTCGCGCAGCCGCAGCCCGCCGTGTCGTCACCCGGCACGTCGGCCATGTGCACGACCTCGATTCCGCGCAGCGCCGCCTGCTCGCGCAGGTTGCGCACGAAGTGGCCCTCCGTGGCGACCGCGAAGCGGCTGCCCGCGGGCGCGTCGAGCACCCGCTTCCAGAGCTGACTCGTCGAGCCGTGGCCGTCGGCGATCGCGACCACCTCGCGCGGGGACTCGGGGTGAACCACGACGGTGTAGCCGCGCTCACGCCAGTACGCGACGTGCGCCGGCTTGAAGATCGTGTGCACGCCGCAGAACGAGCCCCAGAGCACGAGCTCGGCGGAGTCGAGCGCGCGCAGATCCGCTTCGGAGACCTCCCCGCCCTCGTGACCCGCCGGCAGGAGCGCGATCCGCGACGGCTCGATCCCGACTTCGGCGGCGACGTTGCGCCCGAGGTGCTGATCCGGCACGAAGAAGATCTTTTTCCCCTGCGCGCGCGCCCAGCGCATGATCGCGCCCGCGTTCGAGCTCGTGCACACCGCGCCGCCCGTGCGCCCCGCGAGCGCCTTCACGCGCCCGGACGTGTTCATGTACGCGACCACCATGAGTGACTCGCCGTAGCGCGCCTCGAGCTTCGCGAAGGCCGGCGCGACCATGAACTCCTTCGCCATCATCTCCATGGTGCAGCCGGACTTCGGATTCGTGATCCACACTTGCTGATGGGGAGCCGCGAGCAGCGCGATCGCCTCGGCCATGAAGTGCACCGCGGACTCGACGAAGATGTGCTTTTCGGGGTGCAGCACCGCCTCGCGCGCGAGCTGGTACGAGTCCGCGATCAGCCCGCCATAGCGCTCGACCAGCTTCACGATCTCGCCGCCCATGTAGTAGTGGGCGAGCAGCACGAGCTCTGGCCCGAGCTCGGCACGGGCAGGCAGCAGATAGCGGTCCATCCAGGGCAACACCGTCGCCGGCAAGCGATCCGGCAGCGCCAGATACTCCTCGGCGTACGGCTTGAACTCCGGCTGGTACCAGTCGAGCGGCAAGTCCGTCTGGCAGATCGGGATGTCGGGCCGAATCTCGATGCCGCGGGGGGTCGACATCTAGGGAAACTAGCACGCGCGGCTCGCGCGGCCGATTCGCGCTATGCTGCCGCGCGCTTCGGGGCGTAGCGCAGCTTGGTAGCGCGCTTGGTTCGGGACCAAGAGGTCGGCGGTTCAAATCCGCCCGCCCCGACCACCTGTGAGATCAGGATGTTACTCCGGCAGTTACCTCCAGGTCCTACCCGATGGAGCGCCTCGGGGGAGCGACAGGGGGAGCGATGCCCCTTACGGCCATCGCTTCGCGATGAAGGCTTCCGCGTTCTGGACCTTCTCGGGTCCCCCATCTAGGAGTGGGGCACGGGAGTCGGCGCTCGAGACTCGCACTGCCGGCACGCGCCGTTGGGCCGGTCCGCTTCTTGGTGAACGTCACGAACAGGTGTTCCTTGGACCGAGTCATCGCCACGTAGAGGAGGCGACGCGCCTCTCCCTGATCCTCGCCCTCCCGCGGAAGCACATTGGCGTCGAGCCCAGCGATGATGGTGGCGCGGACGGTGAGTCCCTTTGAGGAGCTCCTACCCGCGGATCCGTTTGCTGGCCGTGACACCGCTCGCGAGCTGGGCAGCGGCAATCACGAGCGAGGTTCCGCCCAGCAACAGGAGCATGGTGGAAGGTTCCGGGATTGCGTGGCCATCCACCACGACATCGTCCAGATGTAGAGTCGCGCCGTTGGACCCTGCGGCGAAGCCCAGCTGATCGGGGCTGGCTCCAGCCACGAGTCCCGGCACCGTGTACTGCGTGTACCCGCCGACGATGTTGGTCAGACTCAGCACGGCCGCGCCATCCCAGGACACGGTCAGGTCACCGCCTCCGCCGGTCGGCCCGCCGTCGGACTTGAACCAGAAGCTCAGGTCGTACTTCTGCCCGCTCACCGTCGTTAGATCCTGGAAGAGATTGCACGGTCCCGAACAACTCGTTGTTGCCGCGAGGGTGCCTGAGTGAGCGTCCGAGTCCAACCCCCAGAAAATGTAGAACCAGGGCGCCGCCAGGCCCGACTCGAACCCCGGGTTAGTCACGATGTTCGCTGCTCTTGCCGGGGATACCCACGCCACCAAAAGGACGAGCCCCCAGAGCCGCATCTGCTTCATCTCTTGCCCTCCTCCTCCAGACAGGTCTTCGTCCGCCGCCCTCCGGCCACCATACGCGCGGTCCGGGGCTATCTGTCAAGTCCTCCAAGACAAGAGAAGAGGAACAACTGGCAGGCTGAACGCCTCGCCCGAGTGACTGCGAACGTTTGCTTGCGCTCCACCGTGCAGAGCGCGATCTTGAAGCCCTCGCGCACGGGCTGCTGCCGTCAGACCTTCCGCGCCCTGTACACCGAACGGTTCTCCTTCCAGACCCGCTCGATCTCCACGCAGAGCTCCCGATCGCGGACGAGTCGCTGCGGTAGCCGACCGGGCTCCCGCTCACGAGCCTTGCGCTCGTGATCGGTCGACGGGGCCATCGGCAGCACGTGGCAGATCGGCTCGACCCCGTATGGCTTCGGACCAAGAGGTCGGCGGTTCAAATCCGCCCGCCCCGACCACGTCGGCCTTTGGCCGACCGCAGCGGCCCGACGTCGAGTTCGTGCCTACTGCTCCCGCCGGCGAAGTCACCTCGGAGTCACTCGCCGACTACTGCTGATGGGCCTTCATCGCTTCCGCGATCTTGGCCTTCACGGCGTCGAGGTTGAAGCTCGCGCCCTTCTGCATCGGCGGATACTCGATCGCGGTCATGGCGAGCTTCGCGACTTCCTGCTGGACGAACACGAAGCGCCAGAACTCGTACATGAACCAGTCACCCATGTACATGTAACTTCCCATGTTCCCGTCAGCTCCCGGCCAGCCCATCCTCTCGAACGGATCCAGGCGCAGGTTGATGAGAACTGGCATGTCGGGATGCGTCTTCTCGCCGATCCAGCCGCCGGGCTGGTCGATGAACCGGTACTTGAAGTCGTCGATGCGGACGGCGGCCAGGTTGCTCTCCGTGAAGTAGAAGAGCTCGTGGCGAGCCGAGGGACCCTTGCCGGTGATCATGTCCATTTGGTTGTAGCTGTCGAGATGGTTCTTGTAAGTCCGGTCGCCCATCTGCTTGCCCTTCAGTAACTCGTCCTTGATGTTCGAGTTGCCGGCCGCAGCGACGAAGGTGGGATACCAGTCGAGATTGGAGATGATCCCGTTCTCCACCTTGCCGGCGGGGACGTGACCGGGCCAGCGAACAATTCCGGGCACGCGGAAGCCCCCTTCATAGCCCGTGCCCTTGGCGCCGTAGAACGGCGTCGTTCCGCCATCGGGCCAAGTAAAGGCCTCGGTACCGTTGTCAGTCGTGAACAGGACGATGGTGTTGTCCGCGACACCCATGTCCTTGAGCTTCTGCATGATCGAGCCGACGATGTCGTCGAGCTGGGCCATGCCCGCTTCTTCGATCGTCCAGCCGTTCTTGTCGTTGCGCAGCGCCTGGTACTTCGGGGAGAGGTGAGTCACGACGTGCATGCGCGTCGGATTCAGCCACAGGAAGAACGGCTTGCCGTCTTTCTTAGCCTTGTCCACGAACTTGAGCGACAAGTCGAGTATCTCGTCGTCGATGGTCTCCATGCGTTTGGGATAGAGCTGCCCGGCGTCCTCGATCTTCTGCTTGCCGACCTTGCCCCAGCGCGGGTCGACGGTGGCGTCGTCCGCGGTCGTCGCCCAGGAGTGAACCATGTTGCGCGGGCCGACCTTGGAGAGGAGTGACTGCGGGTAGGCAGAGTGAGCCGGGTCCTCCATGGCGTCCAGGTGATAGAGGTATCCGAAGAACTCGTCGAAGCCGTGGACGGTGGGCAAGAACTCGTTCTTGTCGCCGAGATGATTCTTGCCGAACTGCCCCGTCGCGTAGCCCATCGACTTGAGCGCAGTTGCGACCGTCGACGCCTCTGCGGGGAGCCCGATGTCTGCGCCCGCCTGACCGACCGTCGTCATTCCCGTGCGCATCGGGAGCTCGCCGGTGACGAACGCGGCGCGGCCCGCGGTGCAGCTCGCCTCCGCGTAGTAGTCGGTGAACAGCATCCCTTCGCCCGCCAGCTTGTCGAGATTCGGCGTTCGCCCGGCCATCATGCCGCGGCTGTAGGCGCCGATGTTCCAGATGCCGATGTCGTCGCCCATGATGACGACGATGTTCGGCTTGCCGTCGGTTGCGGCGGCCGAGCACGCGAGTCCAGTCACTCCGCACAGGAGCAGAAGTGACAGCAATGCGTGGCGCATGAGAGCTTCCTTTCGAGTGAGTCGGTTCGAGCGGTAGGGGATCACATCTTCCCTGCTTTGAAGTCGCTGAGTCGCGTCGCGAGCTGCTTCGACCAGGCCGTCATCACGTTCTCGGCGTCACCCCATTGCCACTGCGCGGCCGTCGAGACCGCGCCGCCTCCGACGCGCTTGTCGACCGCCGCGCCGAGCACTTGATGAGTCTGTGAGTCCATGATCTTGGCCTCGGCCTCGGCGCCGCCGATGAACGCGTAGGTGCCGGTCGCGATGTACTTGAGCGTCGCGAGCGCCCGGGCCTGCGGGATCAGCATCGAGATCGTGCGCAGCACCGGCGTCGCCGAGTCCACGTCGATCAGCGCGACCTGCAACGTCATGACCCCGGGCCCCGGCTCGCGAACGATCGCGTACTTCGTCGCGAGCTGCTGATTCAGCGCCTGCGTGAAGAAGTCCACCATCCGCTGCTGGTCCTCGGGCGAGACCTTCGTGTCGTCACCGCTCCAGTAGGTCACCGGATCGAGGAGGATCTTGTCGTACTTTGCCCACTGCGCGCTCGGATTGAGATACCGCATATCGACGAGCGGGCCGGCCGAGAATCTCCCGGACGTCCCAGTGTTGCTGAGCTTCGAGCACAGCTCCGCCCCGAGGAACGGGCAGTAGTTCTGATTGCTGACCCCGACCTGCTGCGTCGTCGCACACGCCGAAAACAACAGGGCAGCCGCGGCGAGCAGTGACACTGACTGAAGCCGTGTTGTTGTTTGCATGGCGCGCGGAACTGCAAGCGCTGCGCCAGAGTCGACTGAACGACGAGAGTCGAGATCACGCGCCCGTGTGCGCGAATGCCTCACCGCGGTGTGAGATCACTCGCGACAGGTCGCGACTCCTCACGACATTTCGCGAGTGACGAATCAGTGTGGCGCGATCGACGCTGGACGCACGACGCCGAGCTTCTTCAGCCGCGAGCGCAGAGTGCTGGGGCGAAGCCCCAGCGACTCGGCCGCATTGCCGTGTCCCGTGATGCGCCAGCCGCAGCGCTCGAGCACGCGGACGAAGTGCGCGCGCTCGACGGCGGCAGCGCGATCGGAGATCTCCGGCGCGGCTTCCTGCGACGCGATGAACGCATCGAGCTGAAGCGTCGAGCCCTGTGACAGGATCAGCGCGCGCTCGATCACGTTGCCGAGCTCGCGGATGTTTCCCGGCCACGAGTAGCGACAGAGCGCTCGCATGGCGTCCTCGGAAATGTGCTCGATGCGCCGCCCGAGCTCGTGCTGCCGCCGATGAATCAAATCCCAAACGAGCAGCGGAATGTCCTCGCGCCGCTCGCGCAGCGGCGGAAGACGGATCGGGAACGGGGA
The DNA here is from genome assembly GCA_044450765.1 of Myxococcota bacterium. Taxonomy (GTDB): domain Bacteria; phylum Myxococcota_A; class UBA9160; order SZUA-336; family SZUA-336; genus VGRW01. Next base: position 26,952 of record JBIOJK010000010.1, read on the forward strand.
GATGCGGTAGTAGAGATCCTTGCGAAAGCTCCCGTCCGCCATCGCGCGCTCGAGCTCGCGATTGGTCGCGGCAATGACTCGCACGTCGACCTTGCGCGTGCGCACCGCGCCGACGCGCTCGAACTCACCTTCCTGGAGCACGCGCAAGAGCTTCGCCTGCACCTCGGGCGGCAGCTCACCCACTTCGTCGAGAAACAAGGTGCCGCCATCGGCGAGCTCGAAGCGCCCGGCCTTCGCCGACGTTGCGCCGGTGAACGCACCCTTCTCGTGACCGAAGAGCTCACTCTCGATCAGCGACGCGGGAAGCGCCGCGCAGTTCACCTTGATCAGCGGCCGATCGTCCCGTCTGCTGCGCGCGTGAATCGCGTGCGCGACCAGCTCTTTGCCCGTTCCCGTCTCGCCGAGCAGCAGCACGGGGGTCGACGTCCCCGCGACCTGCGCGGCTTGCTCGAGCACCTCGCGCAGCGCGCGGCTCTTCCCCGCGATCTCGTCGAAGCCGACCTCCGCGCCTATTGCGTCGCGGAGATACTCGTTCTCGGCTTCGAGTCTTTGCTGAAGTCTGCGGACCTCGCGGACGCTGTCGCGCAGGTCGAGCTCGAGATTCCGGCGAAAGATCGCGTTGGCGAGTATCTGGCCCACGATGCGGATGCGCTCGACTTCGGCGTCCGAGAAGGCGCGCTCGCGCTCCGCCATCGCAGTCACGAGCGCGCAGACCCAGTGACCGCCGACCAGCAGCGGAACCGCGACGTGCGAGCGCAGCGGCAGCGCGAGCGCATACGCGCGCTCGGCGACGGCTTCGCTCGGAAGATCGTCGGGCAGGCGTTCGAAACGCAGCACGTCGCCCGCGCGCAGGCGACCGTGGTACCAGGAGAGTCCCGCCCCGACCACTCCCTCGAGCGGCGCCGGAGTGAAGCCGGGCCTCGCCCACGAGTGAGTGACTGCGAGGCTCGCGCCGTCGGGCAGGAGCTCCGCGAAGCTGGCGCGGTCCGTTCCCAGGAAGGTCACCAGGGCCTCGAGCGCGCCGTCGATCTCCGCATCGACGCGCTCGCAACTCACCCCCGAGAAGCGCGCCGAGAGATCTGCGAGCAGCCGTTCGAAGCGAGCTGCGCTTTCCACGACCCCATCATACGAGGGCAGTCGCGACATGTCGTGACGGGCCACGCGCGCCCGGCATTGCGAACCGTCTACCGCCCTTCGGACGACGGCACGGCCCTCGCATTGATCGCGAGCGTGACCGTTCGGATCACGATCGTGGCCGATGGGGCTCCACGCCGCATCGTCGTAGAGGGCCGTCTCACCGGTGCCGAAGTCGGCGAGCTCGAGCTGGCGATCGGCGACGATCCGACCAGCGTGTGTCTCGACCTCGAGAACCTCCGCTCGGCAGACCCATTGGGACTCGCGGCTCTGCGCCGCTTTCGCGCTGAAGGCGCGCTCTTGCGCGGTGTGGCTCCGCACCTCGCGTGGCGAATCGAGAACGGCGGCTGACGGGCAACTCGGCCCTACACGGGACTCACGGACGCCGGCGCCGCTTCATCTTGGCGCGCCCGCGGCGAGTGAGTAACCGTCCCGCCTCCGGCGCGGTCACCGCGTCGGAGAACAGGAACCCCTGGAGCTCGTCGCAGCCCATCTCCTGGAGCAGCTCTTGCTGCTCCTCCTCCTCGACGCCCTCGGCGACCACGCGCAGACGCAGCACCCGTGCCATGGAGATCATGCCGGCGACCAGCGCCGCCGCATCGTCGTCGTGCGCCATCGGCTTCACGAACGAGCGATCGATCTTGAAGGTGTCGACCGGGAGCTCACGCAGGGTGCTGAACGACGAGTAGCCGGTGCCGAAGTCGTCCAGCGCGATGCGCGCTCCGCGGCGCCGCAGCGCTTCGAAGGTCTCCACGGCCTGCGCGATGTGCTGTGCCACCGCGCTCTCCGTGACCTCGAGCTCGATCTGTCTCGGGTCGACGCCCGTCGCGTCGACGATCTCGTCGAAGGTGTGCAGGAAGTCGGCCTGCAGCTGCAGCGCGGACAGGTTCACCGAGACCAGCACGTTCCCCAGGCCCTCGTCGCGCCAGGCCTTGGCTTGGGACGCGGCGCGCTGTAGCACCCAGCGGCCCAGTGAACTGATCAGCCCGGCGTCTTCGGCGATCGGGATGAAATCCGCGGGCGAGACGACGCCGAGGTCCGGGTCCCGCCAGCGCAGCAGCGCCTCGAAGCCGACGATCCGGCTGGTGCGCGCGTCGACGCGCGGCTGGAAGTGGAGCGCGAGGTCGTCGCGCTCGACCGCTTCGCGCAGCCGCGTCTCGAGCTCCAGTCGCCGGCGCGCGCCGAGCGTCAGGCCCTCGGTGCACAGCTGGAGCTGGGCGGGACCGCGGGACTTCGCGAAGTACATCGCAGTGTCGCTGCCGCGCAGCAGACCCTCGACGTCGGCCCCGTCGTCGGGCCAGATCGCGATGCCGATGCTGCCCGTGACCGTGAGCAACTGCGCCCCGAACCGGATCGGCGCCGACACGCGCCGCAGGATCGCATGACCGACCGAGGCCGCAGCGACGGCGTCGGCGGGCGCCGGCAAGAGGATCATGAACTCGTCGCCGCCCAGCCGCGCCACCGCCGGCTCCGAACGGCCCCAGTCATGTGGCGCCTGGATCTCGGCGAGCAGACGCGACGCGGTCTCCTGCAGGATCGCGTCTCCAGCCGAGTGACCGAGCGAGTCATTGATGCTCTTGAACCGGTCGAGATCGAGGAAGAGCACCGCCATGGGCTGCTGCTGCCGGCGCGCCTCGGTGAGAGCCACGGCCGCCCGCTCCTCGAAGAACCGGCGGTTGCCCAGACCGGTCAGGCTGTCGTGGTAGGCGAGATAGCGGATCTGCCGCTCCACGGCCCGCTGCTCGGTGACGTCCTGCACCGACGCTTCGACGCGTGCTCCCTGGCCTTCGCTCTCGCGCTGCGCCTGGATCTGGAGCGCGCGTGACGAGCTCTCCTTGGTGTACACCTCGAGCCGGAAGGAGTGGCCCGACTCAGCGCAGCGCCGCAGCGCAAAGTCGAGCGCCTCGCGGTCGTCGGAGTGGATCTGCGCCAAGAGAGCCGAGAGCTGCGGCGTGCTCGGCTCCACCCCGACGATTCGCCAGAACTCCGGCGAGCCCTCGAGCGTATGTGTATCGGGATCGAGGCTCCAGTCGCCGAAGCGCGCCAGCCGCTGCGCCACGCGAACGCGCTCGCGGCTCTCGTGGAGCCGGCGCAGGGTCTCGTTGAACGCCACCGCGACGTCGCCGATCTCGTCGTTCCGCTGAATGTCCAGGCGCGCGCTCAGCTGGCCTTCTCCCACCAGCTCGGTGGCGCGGCGGATCTCGCGGATCGGACGGACGAACCCCTGCGCGAGCACTGCGCTGGAGATCGCGGCGAGCAGGAGCGCCGCGGATCCCACGCCGACGAGGTTGCGCCGCGCCCGATCCAGCATCGCGCGCTCGCGCTCCAACGAAGAGCCGGCGCGCAGCTCGACCTCGCCGAAGCGGATCACGGATCGGTCGAGCGGGGCGGAACCGCCGCCTGTGGGCGCGGTGAAGGAGAGCTTGCAACCCGTGAGTCGGGACCACGAGGCGAGTGTCTCCGGATCGAACTCCACCGCGGCGATCAGCGAGCCGAGCGCGCGCCCGCGCGTCGCGAGCGGGACGCGAATCACTGCGTACACGGCGCCTCCCGCCGGCACCAGGGTGGCTTCGGGGGCGTTCCCTTGGGTCGAGCATTCGGAGAAGAGATCGCCCGCGGCCGCGCCCGCGCGCACGCACGGAAGCCTCTCGCCAGCTGCGGACCCCGCACTCGCAAATGCCCGGCGGGCGGCAGCAGCGACCGCAGGCTCCCCGGCCCCGGCCACGCGCGAGCCGTTCCGGCGCACGAACACGACGGCGGCCGCACCCTCCCGGCGCAGCAGTGCACCCGCGCAGTAGCGCAGCGTCGCCGCCTGGCCGGTCTCGAGGTTCGCGCGGAACTCCGGAGTGCGCGCAACCGCCGCGTAGTGCACGGCCTGCTCCCGCAGGTGGTCCGCGAGAAGCCTGAGCGAGCCGGAGGCGGCGCCGTCAAGGCGCGCCACCGCGGCACCCTCGAGGTCCTGCCACAGGGCGCGGTCCTGGAGCGCCAGAGTGACTCCGATCGAGCCTCCGGCGAGCGCCACCATGAGCGCCATCAGCCGTACCGCGACGGAGACACGCGGGCGGCTCACGGGGCGATCTTCGAGGGATCGAGCAAGATGGGCTCGAGCGCGGAGATGCCGAGGCCCACGTGCACGGTCCGAACGCCCCCGTCGACGGCGGCGCTCCAGATCGAGAGCTCGTAGTCGCCCGGGGGGACGTTGTCGATGCGGTAGGCGCCGCGGCGATCGAGCCGCGCGAAGTGTGGTGACGGCGAGACGAACACGTCCCAGGTCTCGTCCTGGTGCAGCGAGCAGTAGAAGCGGATCGACCCGGGCGCGTCGAAGCTCACCGGCGGTGACTCGCCACGCTCCGGAACGGCGACCTCGAGACGCGAGTCCTGGCGGACCGCGAACAGCCGATGGGCGACCCCGCTGTGACTGGCGAAGCGCAGCGCTTCACCGGGGCTGATCACGACGAGATCGTGTCCGAGTGAGTCACCCCCGGCGGCATCGTCGGCCAGGACCAGCGGTTTGGAGCGTCGCGGCGCGCTCTCTCGAGCGTGCCCGAGATACACGACGACCGGCCCGAGGTCGGCGAGCGGCTCGCGGCCGCCCGCGATGTGAACTTCGCCCTCGACGCCGCCCAGATCGCGCGGCGGCTCGCGGAGCTGCGGCGGCTCGCGGAGTGACGACCTGCAACCCCACGCGCTGGCAGCCAGCAGGCAACTCGCGGCGGTGCGCCAGGCGCAGCTGCGCCAACGGGGGCGGGATCCGGACTGCTGCACGCAGACCTCCGGCCTCCGGGATCGGTATCGGGCTGGGCAAGTCCGTGCTTGAGCGCCGCATACAGGGCTACCCGAGGCCCTGAGGGGGCGACCCGCGCCCCCCCGAACTGGACGAGCCGGACCCACTGCGGCGGAGGCGCTGATCGGCCTGCGCGGCGAGCTGCGCGGCGATCCGACACCGATTGGTGTCGGAGCGCGGGTTCCCTGAGCTAGCGCCCGCTCTTGTCGGGGCTCGCAGGCGGAGGGGCCGTCGAGCGGTCGCCGGCCGGGTCGAGCTTCACCTTGAACTTCGGCCACGGCGACGCATCGCGCGACGGCACGCGGCGCAGCAGGTTCCGGCAGATCCCCACCTCGACCTTGCCCGTGGTGGCGAGCGCGCCGGGCAGTGACAGAGTTGCTCCCGCGGGGGTCTTCACGGCGCCGAGCACCAGCGCCTGGCGCACGGCCCAGGGCTCCAGATCGGGGCGCGTGCCCGTGAGCAGCACGGCGGCGCCGGCCGCCAGCCCGACGGCGCCGGCGGAGCCAGTGACGCGCGCAGTGCGCTTGTCGGGGATCGTGGTGCCGTCGTTCCACGGATTCGAGACCGCGCCGTCGAGGATCAGGCGGTTCCCGCCGGGCTCGGGCAGCACGAGATCGGCGTCGGTGCCTGGAGTCGGAGAGACCTCCGCGACGAGCGTCCCGCGCAGCGGCCGCAGCAGCACGCTCGACAGCTCCTGGCCGGTCCAGGGGTCGTACACGACGCCGGTATCGCCGCCGTGCTTGCGCAGCCATGACTCGCGCCACTGCGACGGGTAGGCGCCGGTCGCGCCCGGCTCGTCGCCGGGACCGCAGACCGGGATCGCGCAGTTGTCCTCGGCGAACAGCAGCGCGTCGTGCAGGATCCAGTGGGCCTCTTGGCCGGGCCACGCGCAGGTGAGCACGCGCGCGCGCTCGCCGACGGCGTACACGACCCCGGCTGCGCGCGACCAGACCGAGATCGGGCGCAGCGGGCGCGCGGGCCCGTCGGCGTTGCGCATGCGCGGATCGTCGCCGCTGCGCTGCGTGAGACTCGTGCGCAGATTCTCCTGGACGTCGACGGCGATGATCTGCGCGCGCGGGGCTACACCGATCCGTGTTCCGGTGGTGCCGCTGCCGGCCGCGATCGACGCGACGGCGGTGCCGTGGCCCCAGTCGTGGCGCGTCCGGTCCTCGGCGCCGGCCCAGTCCGAGACGTTGGTCGCCAGGCCGAGCGCGAGCCGCGTCGGGCCGTCCCCACGCGCGATCGCAAGGTGCGCGAGGTTCGCGCCGAACTCGTCGCCGGGAACCCCGTTCCCGTCCAGGTCGGCGCCGCCGCGCTCGCTGGTCTTGTCGATCAGGTTCGGCCGGAGCGCCGCGTGGTCGACGTCGATGCCGGTGTCGATCACCGCGAGCCGCACGCCGTCGCCCTGCTCCTCGCCCCAGACCTGGGGCGCTCCGATCGCGGCCAGATCGGGGCTCGCCTGCGTCGGCATCACGCGCTTCTGACTCGCGAGCCGGACCTGCTTCTGGTACGCGTCTGCGTCGGGGTCGACGACGCGAGTCACTTCGGCGAATGCGGCGGGCCAGCCCGGCGTCGCCGACACGCGCAGGAAGGACGCGTCCTCGGCCAGATAGCTCTCGGGATAGATCGCGGGATCGCTCCGCAGCCAGCTCACCGCCTGGTAGAAGTTCACGCCCTCGGGCAGCTCGATCACGACCCAGAGCCCGAGCCCGACGGCGTCGCGGGTGCCGGTGCGATCGAACGGAAAGGCGGGCATGACGTCGGCGCCCAGCATCTTGAGCTTGGCGTCGAGTGAGTCGAGCCCGAGTGACTTCCGCGCGACCCCGTCCTTGAAAGCGTCCGGCAGCTCGCGCAGCTTGAACAGCACGACGCCGCCCGCGTAGGGATCCGCCACCGGCAGCGTCTTCGAGTCGGTGAAGGTCACCTGCGCGCGGGCGCGCGCGTCGCCCGCCTGACACACGACCTCGACGGGCGTGGGAACCGAGGGCGACGGGACGACCAGCCCCTCCGCATCGCCGGAAAGACCCTCGCCGTCCGCGGTCTGACAGCTCGCGCTCGCGTTCAGCGTGCTCTGCACTTGAAGCCGCGCGTTCTCGCCCAGCCGCGCCACGGCGTTCCGCGGCTCGATCCGGAGCCTGTCCGCGTCCGCCGTCGCCGCCACCGGGCGCCACAGGGGCGCGAGCTGTGACTCGGGCCCGAGCCCGGTCGCGCACGCCCACAGAGAGCCACACAAAAGCGCGATGAATCCCCTTCGCATACAGGGACCTTCGGGCTCTTCCGCGCGCGGCTTAAGCCCGGAGCGAAACCGCCGGCGAACTGCGGAGCTCGTCCCTAGTCGACGAACGCGCGCAGCACGCGCGCCCGGCTCGGATGGCGCAGCTTGCGCAGCGCCTTCGCCTCGATCTGGCGGATGCGTTCGCGAGTGACTGCGAAGTCCTGGCCGACCTCTTCGAGCGTGTGGTTCGAACGCTCGCCGATGCCGAAGCGCATCTTCAGCACCTTCTCCTCGCGCGGCGTGAGGGTCGAGAGGACCTTTCGCGTGTGCGCGGCGAGATTGCGCTGAATGACTTCGTCGGTGATCGACGGGCGCTTCTTGTCCTCGAGGAAGTCGCCCAGATGCGAATCCTCGTCCTCGCCGATCGGCGTCTCGAGCGAGATGGGCTCCTTCGCGATCTTGAGCACCATCTGCACCTTTTCGAGCGGCATCTCCATCTCGTCCGCGATCTCGTCGGGCGCGGGCTCGCGGCCGAGCTTCTGGACCAGGTAGCGCTGCGCGCGCACCAGCTTGTTCATCGTCTCGATCATGTGGACGGGGATGCGGATGGTGCGCGCCTGGTCCGCGATCGCGCGCGTGATCGCCTGGCGGATCCACCAGGTGGCGTAGGTCGAGAACTTGTAGCCGCGCTGATACTCGAACTTGTCGACGGCCTTCATCAGGCCGATGTTGCCCTCCTGGATCAGATCCAGGAACTGCAGACCGCGGTTCGTGTACTTCTTCGCAATCGACACCACCAGGCGCAGGTTCGCCTCGATCAGCTCACTCTTCGCCTGACCCGCGCGCTCCTTGGCCGCGCTGAAGTGGACGAGTGACTGGCGCGCTTCGGCGAGCGTGCAGCGCGCCTCGTGCTCGATCGTCTCGATCTTGCGCTCGACCGCGAGCACGTCCTTCTCGGCGATCAGCACGGCCTCGGCGTTGCCGCCGAGCTGTGCGAGCGCCTTCTTGCCGGGCATCGAGCGGCGCCGCGACTGGGCGGCCAGCGACAGGAACTCGCCCGCCGCGCGCAGCGAGAAGGGCGCGAGGATGCCGGCGATCACCCGGCCCTGCTCCTCGATCCCGGCGATGAAGGTGCGGATCTCGTCGGCCAGCGAGTAGATCGACTCCTTCAGGATTCCCGTCTCGCGGATGCGCTGCGCGTTCCGCAGCCGGATCTCGTCGACTTCGGCCTCGAGGCGCGTGCGTGTCTCGCGGCTGGTGCGCGCGTTCGAGAGGACGCGCAGTCGGCGCGCGACGTCGGCCTGCGAGCGGCGCAGCGCGGTCAGCGCCGTCAGGAGCTTCTGCTTCTTGTCTTCGAGTGTCTCGACCTCGCCTTCGGCGATCGGCGGGAACATGTCCTTCACGTCGCGCTTGCCGCGGCGAATCTCGTCGCCCAGGCCGAGCAGCTTCTCGGCCGCGACCGGCGACTTCAGGATCTCGGCCAGCGCGGCGTTCTCGCCCGCCTCGATGCGTTTGGCGATCTCGACCTCGCCCTCGCGAGTGAGCAGCGAGACCGCGCCCATCTCGCGCAGATAGACGCGCACGGGGTCGTTCGAGCGGAAGCCCTCGACCTCTTCCGGGCCCGACGCGCGACGCCGTGTCTCGGGCTTGCGCATCATCACCGGCGGCTGCCACTGGCGCACCGCGACGGAGTGCCGGCGGAACAGCTCGAGAACCTCCTCGAGTCTCTCGGGCGCCGCGAGCAGATGGTCGGGCAGCACCTTGAGCAGCTCGGAGCCTTCGACGAATCCGGCCTCCTTGCTCTTGCGCAAGAGCTGCCGGAAGCTCGGTTGGCCCGCGCCGTTGGTTACACCGTTGTGCGTAGCCCGGCCGTTGCGCTTGGCGCCGCCGGCCGCCTGTCTGCGCTCCGGCTTGGCGCTCGCGAGCGGCGACGAAGCTGCGTGCCCGTTGCGCTTCGGGGACGGGGTCTTGGGAGTCTTGGTGGGCGTCATTTGGGGGGAACTCCTCGGCCTGATCTGGGAAAAAAAAGTTAGAGGCTGCCTCTCTGCTTGCTGAGATCGCGTTTGCGATACGCGATCTGCTGCAGTTCTTCCGTGATCGCCGCGCTTTGCGCGGGGTCTGTGCAGGATCCGAGCCGGACGTGGAGCTCGCGCTTCTGCCGGTCGAGCGCGGAGATCTCCAAGGTCGCGATGCGGTCGGAAACACTCTTCTTCGCGACGCCGACGTCGTCCCAGCCGGACTCCGCGGCGAGCTGCAACAGCAGCGCGCGCTGGTCCTCGGGGAGCGGCTCGGAGTCAGCGGCGAGCAGGCCCGCGACGGCGCCGCGACCGCGCTCGGCCGAGGCCTCGCGCAGGCGCGCCAACAGATCGCTTCCGGGACCCGGCGCGAGCCACGCGAGGTCGAGCTCGTCGAAGAGCGGCGCCAGCTCGGGGTGAGCCGCGAGCGCGGCGACGAGGCCGCGAACCGCCGGCTCGACTTCTCGCGCGGCCGGTCGGGCGGTTGCGCCGGCGCGCGCGGTCGACGGGTTCGGGGTGGCCGCCGAGTGACCCTGGCGCAGCGCTTCGTCGAGCGCGGCAGGTGGGATCTCGAGCTGGCTCGCGAGCTGGCGCACGTAGGCCGCGCGCTCGACCGGGTCGCCGATCGCGCGCAGGTAGGGAGCGAGGTTGCGCGCGGCGTCGGCGGCAGCCCAGGCGTGACCCGCGGCGTCCTTCAGCGCGCGCTCGATCAGGTGATCGAGCAGCGGGACCGCGCTGTCGACACAGGCGCGCAGCGCGGCGACGCCCGACTTGGCGAGCAGCGTGTCCGGATCCTCACCGAGCGGCAGAAAGGCCGCCCGCACGCGCACGCCCTCGGCCAGAAGCACGGGCAGCGCGCGCTCGGCCGCGGCCTGCCCCGCCGCGTCGCCGTCGAAGAGCAGCACGACTTCTTCCGCGTAGCGGCGAATGCGGTGCGCGTGACTCTGAGTGAGTGCGGTGCCGCACGGCGCCACGCCTTCGTGCAGGCCCGCCCGGTGCAGCGCGAGCAGGTCGAAGTAGCCCTCGACCACGATCACGCGCCCGCGCTCGCGGATCGCATCGAGCCCCTGCGCGAGACCGAAGAGCACGCGGCTCTTCTTGTAGACCGGTGACTCGGGCGAGTTGAGATACTTCGGCGTGTCGTCGCCCAACGCGCGGCCGCCGAAGCCGGCGATCTGCCCGCTCGGGTCGCTGATCGGAAAGACCACGCGGCCGCGGAAGCGGTCGTAGTGACCGTCTCCGGTCTGGCGCTTGGCGATCAGCCCCGCGAGCTCGGCATCGGCCGGCGAGACTCCCACCCGGCGCAGGTGCGAGACCAGGCCGTCCCAGCCGGGCGGGGCGAAGCCGATCTGGAAGCGGTCGATCAGCTCCTCGGTCACGCCGCGCTCGACCAGATAGCGGCGCGCGCCCGCGCCGTTCGGTCCGCGCAGCTCGGAGCGGAAGTACGCTGCTGCGACGTCGTTCGCGCGGTGGGCGGCGGAGCTCTGGCCCTCGTCGCCGCGCGCGTCCGGGATGGCGATGCCGAGCTCGCGGCCCAGCGCTCGCACGCAGTCGGGGAAGTCGAGCCCGTCCTGCTTCATGCGGAATGCGAACACGTCACCACCCGCTCCGCAGCCGAAGCAGTAGAAGATCTGCTTGTCCTCGTGGACCTGGAACGACGGGGTCTTCTCGTCGTGGAATGGACAGAGACCCCACAGCCGGCTCCCGGACTTCCGGAGAGTCACCTGCCGCCCGACAACCTGCACGATGTCGGCGCGCTCGCGAATCTCCGCGACGACCTGCTCGGGGATCCGACCCACTCCGTCCCTCGCTCCGAGAGTGAATTTGAGCCTGCAAGAGAAAGGGCCCGGGCAATGCCCGAGCCCCTGAAATCTAGTAAGCGGCCTTGAGCTTCTTCAGCGCCCGCTTGCGCGCCGCCATGGCCTTCTTCTTGCGGCGAACGCTCGGCTTCTCGTAGTGCTCGCGCTTGCGGAGCTCGTACATCAGGCCGGCCTTCTCGCACTGCTTCTTGAAGCGCTTGAGCGCGCTTTCGAAGGACTCGTTCTCCTTCAGCTTCACACCAGGCAAACGATCTCCCTCATTCGCTTCAACCTGTGGGTCGCCTGAGCGGGAGCTCTGCGATCACGGGGGGGTGTTGGCAGCCGCTGCGGTCGCCGCGCTTTCTGGATCGCGCCAAAAATCCTTATAGTCCAAATACTTACAAGGCAACCGAGCGGGAGCAGAACCTAGCACACGATTTTCGCGCCGCGCAATACATGCACCCCGCAGAGCCGTGAATAAAGCGATTGGTCGGACCTGTCCCCGCTCACGCGGCGCGAAACGGTCGGACCAAAACACCGCGCGACGCGAGATACGCCTTGGCCTCGGGCACGCGAAAGACTCCGAAGTGGAAAATGCTCGCGGCCAACACGGCGGCTGCGCCAGCGCAGCCGGGTGAGTCGTCGAGTGCTTCGCGCAGATGCTCGAGGGTTCCCGCTCCGCCGGAGGCGATCACCGGAATGCGAACCGCGCGAGTCACTGCGCGAGTGAGTTCCAGATCGTAGCCGTCGCGCGTGCCGTCGCGGTCCATGCTGGTGAGCAGGATCTCGCCCGCGCCGAGCGCCTCGGCGCGCGCCGCCCAGCCGACCGCGTCGATTCCCGTCGCGCGCCGCCCGCCGTGACTGTGGACTTCCCAGCCGCGCGACGCATCGGCTCGGTCGCGGCGGCGCGCGTCGATCGCGACGATCAGGTTCGCCGAGCCGAGCCGCTGGGCCGTCTCGGAAATCAGCTCCGGGCGCGCCAAGGCAGCCGAGTTCACCGAGACCTTGTCGGCCCCGGCGCGCAGCAGCGTGCGCACGTCGTCGAGCGAGCGCACGCCGCCGCCGACCGAGAACGGCACCGTCAGTCGGTCGGCGGTGCGCGCGACCAGCTCGACCAGGGTGCCGCGCCTCTCGTGCGATGCGTTGATGTCGAGAAAGCAGACTTCGTCGGCGCCGTCTGCGTCGTAGGCGGCAGCGACCTCCACGGGATCGCCGGCGTCTGCGAGGTTCACGAACTGTACGCCCTTCACGACGCGGCCGTCCTTCACGTCGAGACAGGGAATGATGCGCTTGGTCAGCAAGCGGCCAGCCTCGCGAGCGCGGCCTCGAGCTGGATCGCCCCCGAGTAGAGCGCGCGGCCGACGATCGCCGCGGCGATGACGCGCGTGCGGGCGAGTCGCTCCAGATCTTCGAGAGCGCCGACGCCGCCGGACGCGATCACTGGGATCTGCGTCTTGCGCGCGAGCGCCGCGGTGCCCTCGACGTCCGGCCCACCCAGCAATCCGTCGCGGCTGATCTCGGTGTACAGGAGCGCGGCGAAGGGCACGCCGCTGAACTGAGCCAGCACGTCATCCTGCGTCAGAGCGGAGACCTCGCGCCAGCCGCGCGTCGCGACGCGCCCGCCGCGCGTGTCGAGCCCGAGCACGATCCGCTGCGGATGGCGCAGGCCGGCGCTGCGCACGAAGTCGGGATCCTCGAGCGCGGCCGTGCCGATCACGACGCGGTCCGCGCCGCGCTCCAGCGCCGCGTCGACGCGCGCGTGCGAACGCATGCCGCCCGCGACCTGGATCGCGACGCCTCGACACGCCGCCAGGATCTCGCGGATGACGGGCTCGTTTCCGGCTCCCCCGTCGCGCGCGGCGTCGAGATCGACGACGTGTATGCGGCGAGCACCCGACGCGGCGAAGCGCTGCGCCTGACGCACGGGATCGGCCTCGTAGACGGTTTCGCGCACGTAGTCGCCCTGCTCGAGCCGAACGACCTGGCCGCCGCGCAAATCGATCGCCGGAATCAGCTCCACGTCGCGACCTCGCGGGCGAGCTCGCGCACCAGCATGCGCGCGCCATAGTCGGCGAGATCCGCAGCGGTCACCCAGCGGAACCCGCGCTCCCACGCGCGCGGGAGCGAGCCCATGTCGTCGGAGAGCGCGGTCTGCGTCTCCTCGTAGGTGCCCGTCCACACGACCCGACCTTTCGAGTCTCGGAGCTCGAGCGCGAACCAGACCGACGCCGGATGACGCACGCCGCTGGCCGACCCGTCGCGCTCGCTGTAGCGGCGGATCGCGCCCGTCAGGATTGCATCTGAGTCAGAGGGCTCGACGACGCGCAGCTGGGTCTCGGAGCCGAGCGCCGACACGATCCGGGCAGTCACGACCGCGAGCGCGTCGCGCGGAATCTCGAAGCCGAGAGACGGCTCAGCGCGCAAGCCGACCACCGCCAGCTTCTCGATCTTCTGGGGCAAGTCGGTCTCGTGCAGCTCGGTGCGAATGGGCGCCGCGCAAGCGACGGCGAGCAGCGCGGCGGCAACCGCCGCGACGCGCGTCACGGCCGCCAAGCGCAGAAGCGCTCGAGCAGCTCGAGCCCGGCGCGTTGACTCTTCTCCGGGTGGTATTGCACGGCCACGCAGGAGCCCCGTCCGACGGCGGAGGCGAACTTCTCGCCGTAGTCGGTGCGCGCCAGACAGTCCTCCGCGCGCACGCGCGTCGGGCGGTAGCTGTGCACGAAATAGAAGTAGTCCTCGGCGAGCACGGGATGCGGGCGCTCGAGCTTCACCAGGTTCCAGCCCATGTGTGGCACGGCGAGGCCGAGCGAGTCGGGAAAGCGCTCGACGCGACCGGGAATGACGCCGAGGCACGGCCCGACGCCGCCTTCGTCCGCCTCGTCGAGCAGGACGTGGAGCCCGAGACAGATTCCCAGGTAGGGTCGCCCCGCGGCAATGTGTGCGCGGACCGCGTCGTCGAGCCCGCCCGCGCGCAGCCCGCTCATCGCGTCGCGCGCAGCTCCGACGCCGGGCAGAACGACCCGGTCCGCGGCGCGCACATCGGCTGCGCGGTTGGTGATCTCGACGGCCTTGCCAATCCGCTCGAAGGCGCGTGCGACGCTGCGCAGATTGCCCATGCCGTAGTCGATCAGCGCGATTCTCTCGGCGCGCGCAGTCACAGCGAGCCCTTGGTCGAGAGCGCACCGCGAATGCGCGGGTCTCGTGTCGTCGCCTCATCGAGCGCGCGGCCGAGGCCCTTGAACACGCCTTCCACGATGTGGTGGACGTTGTGTCCGTAGGACTTCTCGACGTGCAGGTCGACCCCACCGTGGATGCAGAACGCGTACAGGAAGTCCTCGACGAGCGCGGCGTCGAAGTTCCCGACCCACTCGCGCGGCAGCTCGACCCGGTACACGAGATAGGGCCGGTTCGACAGATCGAGGTCGACCTGAATGCGCGCGTCGGCCATCGGGATGCGGCCCGAGCCGAAGCGGCGGAGACCCGCGCCATCGCCGATCGCCTTGCGCAGCGCCTGGCCGAGCACGATGCCGACGTCCTCGACCGTGTGGTGCTGATCGACGTGCAGATCGCCCTTGGCGCGAACCCGCAGATCGAAGAGGCCGTGACGCGCGAACGAGTCGAGCAGGTGGTCGAAGAACGGGATCCCCGTCTCGACGTGGGCTTCGCCCGAGCCGTCGAGGCGCAGCTCGACGTCGATCTCGGTCTCGCGGGTGCGGCGCTGTACGGTCGCTTCGCGGTCCATGGCCTGACTCCTCGGGCGCGACCCGGGCGGGGCGCGGCTGTCGGGTAAGAAACCGGATCTAGCGCTTCGGGTCCAGTCTGCGCCGGGCGGGCGCGAGGCGGATCTCGAGCGCGCGCGCGTGCCCCTCGAGGCCCTCCAGTCGGGCGAGCCGGCTGCCCGCCAGCGCGAGCGGCTCGAACAGCGGGTTCCCGATCTCGATCCGGCTGATGCGGCGCTGGAAGTCCTCGACTCCCACGACCGAGAAGAAGCGCGCGGTGCCGCCGGTCGGCAGCACGTGACTCGGCCCCGCCATGTAGTCGCCGATCGGAACCGGGCTGAGCTCGCCGATGAAGACCGCGCCAGCGGCGGTGATGCGGTCGAGCCAGTGCTCGGGGTCGGCCGCGCACAGCTCGAGGTGCTCCGCGGCGTAGCGGTTCGCGAGCTCGCAGGCCTGCTCGAGATCGGAAGTCACGATCAGCGCGCTGCACTCGCGCAGCGACGTGCGCGCGATGCGCGCGCGCGGCAGCGACGCGATCTGACGGCCGAGCGCGGTCGCGACCGCGCCGGCGAGCGCCTCGCTCGGCGTGGCGAGAACCACGCTCGCGCGCTCGTCGTGCTCCGCCTGGGCCAGCAGGTCCGCGGCGAGATACTCGGCGTTCGCCGCGTCGTCGGCGATGATGAAGACCTCGCTGGGTCCCGCCTCGGCGTCGATCGCGACCTGGCCGAAGACCTGGCGCTTGGCCTCCTGCACGTAGGCGTTCCCGGGCCCGACGATCTTGTCGACGGCCGGGATCGTCTGCGTGCCGAACGCGAGCGCCGCGATCGCCTGCGCGCCGCCGACGCGGAAGAGCGAAGTGACTTCTGCGAGCGCCGCCGCGGCCAACACCGCGGCGTGTAGCTCGCGGCCTGGGCTCGCCATCGTGCGCGCGCGCACCCCTGCCACGGCGGCGGGAATCCCGAGCATGAGAGTGGTCGACGCGAGCGGCGCGGTGCCGCCCGGAACATAGAGCCCCACGGACGCGAGCGGGCGGATCAGCTGTCCCAGGCGCTCGCCCAGCTTGGCCTCGTCCCAGCTGCGCGGAACGCGCAGCTCGTGGAACGCGCGAATTCGCTCGGCGGCCAGCGCCAGCGCGGATGCGTCGTCGGGCGCGAGCCGCGCGGCGCCGGCCGCGATCTCCGCGGCGTCGACGCGCAGCTGACTCGCCTCCAGCCGGTAGCCGTCGAAGCGCTCGATCGCATCGAGCACCCCCGCGTCGCCGCGCCGCCGCACGTCGGCGACGATCGCGGCGACCTGCGCCTGCAGATTCTCGCGCCCGTGCGCGCGGCGCCGCTCGAGGCGCTTCCAACGCGCCTCGAAGTCGGACTCGCGCGCGTCGAGCAGCTCGATCTCGAGCTCGTCCGCCACGGCGACTTACTCGGCTTCCCTGCGGATGCGGCCGCCCAGGCTCGCGAGCTTCTCCTCGATCCGCTCGTAGCCGCGGTCGATGTGGTAGACGCGGCGCACGCGTGTCTCGCCCGACGCCGCCAGACCAGCGAGGACGAGCGAGGCGCTGGCGCGCAAGTCAGTCGCCATCACCGGCGCGCCGGAGAGTCGGCTCGGACCGTTGATCACCGCGGTCTTGCCCTCGATCTCGATGTCCGCGCCCAGGCGCACCAGCTCCGGCACGTGCATGTAGCGGTTCTCGAAGATGTTCTCGCTGATCGCGGACACGCCCTCGGCCTGCGTCAGCAGCGCCATGACCTGCGCCTGCATGTCGGTCGGGAAGCCCGGAAAGGGGGCGGTCTTCACGCGCAGGCCGCGAAAGCCGCCGGGACGGCGCACGCGTGCCCAGTCCGCGCCGACCTCCACGTCGAGCCCGGCCTCGCGCAGCTTCTCGAGAACCACGCCGCTGTGCTCGGGCGCGATGCCAGTCACTTTGACGTCGCCGCCGGGCAAGATGCCGCCGCACGCGAGCAAGGTGCCCGCCTCGATGCGATCGCCGGCGACGTAGTGACGCAAGCCCGAGAGACTCGACACGCCCTGCACGATCAGGTGCTCGGAGCTGGCCTGGTCGATGCGCGCGCCCATGGCGCGCAGCACGCCGATCAGCTCCAGCACCTCGGGCTCGCACGACGCGTTCTCGAGCTCCGAGACGCCGTCCGCGAGACACGCGGCCATCAACACGTTCTGGGTGCCGTTCACCGTGCGCACGTCGAAGACGACGCGCGCGCCGCGCAGCCGGCTCGCGCGCGCATCGACATACCCGCCGGCAAGCTCGATCTTCGCCCCGAGCGCCGCCATGCCCTTCAGGTGCTGGTCGACGGGCCGCGCGCCGATCGCGCAGCCGCCGGGCAGTGACACGCGCGCGTGTCCGCAGCGCGCGAGCAGCGGGCCCAGCACCATGAACGACGCGCGCATGGTGCGGACCAGGTCGTAGGGCGCCTCGATCTGCGTCGGCTCACCACCGTCGATGCGCAGCGTGTCCGGGGATTCCCAGCCGCCGCGGATGCCGAGTCCGGCCAGGATCTTCAGCATGGTGTCGAGGTCGCGGACGCGCGGTGTGTTCGAGAGCGTCACTGGCTCGTCGGAGAGCAGCGCCGCCGCCATCAGCGCCAGCGCGGAGTTCTTCGATCCGCTCGCCGCGACTTCACCGCGCAGCGGCACGCCGCCTTCGATTCGAAACTGGTCCATCAGGCCCTCTCCGCAAAGCGACCGAGAGCCACGCGCGGGATCCCGGCCAGGTCCTCGGTCAACTCCACTTCGGCAGCGCCGGCTGCGCGCAGAAGCTCACTCACGGCGTCGGCCTGGCCGGCGCCGATCTCGAGCGCGATCGCGCCGGGGCGCTCGAGCCGCGCGGGCGCGTCGGCGCAGAGCCGGCGAATCAGAGCGAGCCCGTCCGGACCGCCGTCGAGCGCCAGCGCCGGCTCGTGGCGGAGCTCGGGGGCCAGCCGCGCGAGCTCGGCGCTCGGCACGTAGGGCGGATTCGAGACGACCAGGTCGAAGCTGCCGACCAGCTCGCGCAGCCCGTCCGCCTGCACGAGCGCCACGCGCTCCCCGACCCCGAGCGCGGCGAGATTCTCGCGCGCCAGCGCGAGCGCTCCGGCGGAGACGTCGACCGCGACGATCTCGACCGCGGGCAGCTCGCGCGCCAGCGCCGCGGAGATGCAGCCCGAGCCGACGCCGATCTCGAGCACGCGCCGCGGCTTCTGATCGAGCGCGACGCGCACCAGCGTCTCGGTCTCGGGGCGCGGAATCAGCACCTGGGGAGTGACTCGCAAGGCGAGCGACCAGAACTCGCGCTGCTCGGTGAGATACGCGACGGGCACCCGCTCCTTCGCGCGCCGGCGCACCAGCTCGCGAAAGCGCGCGCGGTCGGCCTCGCCGAGCGGCTTGTCGAAGCCCGTGTAGAGATCCATCCGCGACCCGCCGAGCACGTGCGCCAGCAGCATCTCGGCGTCCAGACGCGCTTGTGGGACGTCGTGCTGCTTGAAGAACTCCGCGGTCCAGCGCACGAACTCCATCAGGGTCCACTCGGCGCTGCTCACGGGCTCTCCCTCAGCGCGTCGGCCTCGAGGTGAGTCGAGACCGCGTCGATCAGCTCGCCGATCTCGCCTTCCATCACGCGGTCCAGCTGGTGCAGAGTGACTCCCGCGCGGTGGTCGGTGACCCGGTTCTGCGGGAAATTGTAAGTGCGGATTCGCTCGGCGCGATCGCCGGTTCCGATCTGGCCCTTGCGCTCCGCCGCGCGCGCGGAGTCGAGCCTCGTCTGCTCGAGATCGAGCAAGCGCGCGCGCAGCACCTTCAGCGCCTTGGCCTTGTTCTTGTGCTGTGACTTCTCGTCCTGACACTGGACGACGAGCCCCGTCGGCAGATGTGTGACGCGGATCGCCGAGTCCGTCGTGTTCACGCTCTGTCCGCCGGGGCCGCCGCTGCGGAAGCGGTCGATGCGCAGGTCCTTTTCGTCGATCGCGATGTCCGCGACGTCCGCTTCGGGCAGCACGGCCACGGTCGCCGTCGACGTGTGAATGCGGCCCTGTGACTCGGTCACCGGCACGCGCTGCACGCGGTGCACGCCGCTCTCGTACTTGAGCCACTTGAAGACGCCGTGGCCGACGATGTTGGCCACGACCTCGCGCATTCCGCCGCCCTCGGTCTCCGAGAGCGACAGCAGCTCGACCTGCCACTTCTTCCCCTGCGCGTAGCGCGCGTACATGCGAAACAGATCGCCCGCGAACAGCGCCGCCTCGTCGCCGCCGGTGCCGGCGCGGATCTCCATCACGACGCTCTTCTGGTCGCGCGGGTCGCGCGGCATCAGCAGCACGCGCAGTGACTTCTCGAGCTCCTCCTGGTGCGCGCGCAGCTCGGGCAGCTCCGCCTTGGCGAGCTCGCGGATCTCGGCGTCGCCGTCGCCGGCAAGCGCCTCGTTCTCGGCGAGCGCGGCGCTCACGCGCTTCCACTCGCGGTAGGCCGCGACAAGCTCGCGCAGGGCGGCGAGCTCCTGGGTCAGCTCGCGGAGCTTCCCCGGATCGCGCGCGAGCTGGGGCTCGCCGAGGCGATCCTCGAGCTCCTGGTAGCGCGCCTCGATTTCAGCGATCCGCTCGAACATGGGCCTTCCGGTCGGGACAGGTTAGCCACGGGGGACCCGGCGGGGAGGGGCGCGCTAGCGATGAGAAGCGCGCGCGGGCACCCGGCCCAGGCGCTGGGGCGCTTCAGCTCTTCTTCTCGTAGCGGCGGCGGAAGCGGTCCACCTTGCCGGCCGTGTCGACGATCTTCTGCTTGCCGGTGAAGAACGGATGGCAGTTCGAGCAGATCTCCACGCGAATCGAATTCGCCGTGGAGCGCGTGATGAACTCGTTCCCACATGCGCAGTGGACGCGGACGAGCTTGTACTGGGGATGGATTTCCGGCTTCATGGGCCGCGCAGGATAGTCCCCGACTGGCGGCGCGTCTAGCCGCGCTGCGGGACGCGCGCGAAGTGCAGCAGGCGACCCGCGGTGCCGTCGCGGCGATAGCTCGCGTAGCGGCTCGAGTCACAGGCCGTGCAGCCGCCGACCCGCTCGATCGCGCGCGCTGGCACGCCGGCTCCGACCAGCTGCAAGCGGTTCAGCGCGAACAGGTCGAGCATGGCGTGGCCTGCGCGCGCCGGGCGGAACACGCTGCGTTCGGGGATCGCGGCGAGCACCGGCCCGTCGACCTCGTAGCAGCAGGCGCCGATGTGCGGACCGATCGCCGCGACGAATGCGCTCGGCCGCGTGCCGGTGGCCTGCGCGAGCGCGCGCACGGTGCGCGCGGCGATCCGGGCTGCGCTGCCCCGCCAGCCGGCGTGGATTGCGCAGACGAAGCGCCCGCCGGCCCCGGCCACGAGGATCGGCACGCAGTCGGCGGTCACCACGCCGACGGCCGTTCCCGGCGCGGCACTCCAGAGCGCGTCCGCCTCGGGCCGGGCCGCGAGCGGCGCGCGCGCGAGCGCGCTGCCGTGCACCTGGCGGGCGAGCTCGACGTCGCGCGGGGCGGCCTCCGCCGAGCCCCGCATGCCGAAGCCGTGCTCGACGCCGAGTGCCTCCAAACCGCGCGCGCGCAGAAACGGCCCGTCCCTCACCGCAGCGCCTCCAGCGCGCGCGCCAGGTCGGCCGGCAGCGGTGACTCGAAGCGCAGCGCGGCCGCCGTGCCGGGATGCGTGAAGCCCAACACCGCGGCGTGTAGCGCCTGGCGCGTCAGGCCGAGCTCGCTCCCGCGCGCGCGCCCGCCGCCGTAGACCGGATCGCCCAGCAGCGACAAACCGATCGAAGCCAGGTGGACGCGCACCTGGTGCGTGCGGCCCGTCTCGAGCCGGACCCGCAGCAGCGTCGCGCCGCGCAAGCGCTCCTCGACCCGGTAGTGAGTGACCGCGGCGCGCCCGCGCCGCGCGCGCGTGCTCATCCGCTTGCGGTCGGTCGGGTGTCTCCCGATCGCGGCCTCGACGCTGCCGCTCTGGGCGCGCGGCGCGCCGCTCACCAGCGCGAGATACTCGCGCAGTACGGAGTGCGCCTTGAACTGCGCGGCCAGCGCGCGGTGCGCGAGGTCGTTCTTGGCGACGACCAGGACTCCCGATGTGTCTTTGTCCAGGCGGTGCACGATGCCCGGCCGCAGCTCGCCGCCGACGCCCGACAGATCGCGGCAGTGGTGCAGGAGCGCATTCACCAGCGTCCCGCCGCGGTGACCCGGCGCCGGGTGCACGACCAGCCCCGCGGGCTTGTCGATCACCGCGAGGTCGGCGTCCTGGTACAGGATCGCCAGCGGCAGCGGCTCGGCCGCGAGCGCGGTCCGCCGCGTCTCGGGCACGTGCCCCGCGATGCGCTCGCCCGCGCGCAGTCGATGCGCGGGCTTCACGACCGCGCCGGACACGGTGACCGCGCCCTGCTCGACGAGACGTCTCACCTGCGCGCGAGACAGCGCGGGTTCGAGCTTCGCGAGCGCCGCATCGAGCCGCTGGCCGACGAGCTCGGGCGGCACGCGGTGCTCGAAGGTCACCAGATGTGCGTCTGGACGCGCCGGTGTCCGTAGACCAGCACGTCCACGAGCGCGAAGTCGAACAGGCGCGCGCGCTCGGCCACCGATGGATCGACGTGGTGCAGGTAGAAGACGCGCGCGCGCGCGATGTCGGGAGCGAGTCTCTCGAACAGGTCGTCCTTCTCGAGGCCGATCCGCACCTGGTCGCCCGCGTACGCGGCGACGTCGGAGATCAGCACGCGCGCCAACCGGCGCGCGCGTTCGGGGGTGACGACCCGGTCCATCAGTCTCGCCTGCCGGAGCTCTCCCGCATGCGCGCAGTGTAGCTGTCGGCGACGTGTCCCGCGTCGAGCGAAAGACACTTGGCGATCTGCTTCAGGAATCCGCGCAGGTAGACCGGCGGCGGCAGCTGGTCGTAGCGGTTTCCCTCGATCGAGCGCAGATGGTGCTCGTTGATCTTCGTGGTGGTCGCGATCTCCTCGAGCTCGATGCCGAGCGACACGCGGATGCGGCGCAGCACGTCGCCGTCGAAGATGCCGTTCTCGGGCGCCAAGCTGCCGTCGAGATCCGGCTCGGGCGCGGAGCGCTGCAGCGGCGGGGCCGGGCGCTCGCGCAGCGGCGCGACTGGCCGCGGCGGCGGCGGGCTGGCGACGGTCGGCACCCCCGCGCGCGGCTCGACCCGGCGCAGGCGCGCGTCGTACTCGCGGCGCAGGCGCGCGTCCGAGAGCACCGCGTACGCCTCCTCGATCCGGCGCAGGATCGACGCGCACTCGTCGGCCGAGAACACCGAGTAAGTCGCGGTGGACGACGGCGCATAGGTCGCGCGCGCGATCCGGTAGGCACGCTCGATCTGCTGCGGAGTTCCCTCCGCCGGAGCCTCGAGCAACTCGTAGTAGCTCTGTTCGGCGAGCGCTCGCATGGCTCAGGTCCCGAGCATCTTCTTCACGATGCGCCGCACGTAGAGCGCGCCGTCCGAGCGGGGATAGCCCAGCACCAGCGGGCGCCGGTCCTTGACCGAGCGCCACACGTTGTCGTCGAAGCAGATGTAGCCGGCATAGTCGATGTCGATCCCGAAGTATTTCTTGCACACGCTCGTGATCGAGAAACCCATCTTCACTTCCTCGGTGTCGCGCACCTGATTCACGACGAGGTGCGGGCGGAAAGTCTCAAGCACGCGGCGGAAGCGGTCGCCCTCGGCTCGGTCGATGCTATCGATCGCGGCGAGCAAGTCGCCCGGCGTCCGGATGCCGCGCTCGTTGCGCTGGTCCATCGCGACGCGGATCAGCTCGCGCACGTTCGACTCCGAGAGCGCCGACGCCAGTCGCCGGTAGAACGCCGCGCGCAGGAAGGCGTAGGCGTTCTCGATCGCGGTCGGCTCGGGCGTGGTAACGACGAAGCCGTCGTCGGCCTCGAGAAAGAAGTCGATCGTCGAGCGGTCGGTGCCCGCGGCGAGGTCGAAGATCACGAGGTCGGCCGGCAGCCGGCGCACCGCCTTCAAGAGCGCGCCGCGCTGCTCCTGGGTCGTCTCGGCTTTGCCCGTGTGACCGAGCGCGCCGAGAATGAGTCGCAGGCCGGGAATCGGCGTCTCGAGCGCGAGCTTGTCGAGATCGACGACGCGCTCCTCGAAATAGTCGGACAGCGAGACACGCTCGCCCGCGCGCACGCCGAGACACGTGTGCAGATTCGCGCCGCCGAGATCGGCGTCGATCAGAATGACCCGCTTGCCGGAGCGCGCGGCCACAGTCGCGAGGTTCGCGACGAGGAAGCTCTTGCCGATCCCGCCCTTGCCGCCGCCGACCGCCCAGATTCGGGCAACACTCGGCGGTGTCGCGACGACGTCGCCGTCGCGTCCGGGGAGCCCGGGCTCACCCCGTTTAATGCTCAGCCAGCTCGGCGTTCCGGTCCGGCGCATCCAGGATCGATAGAAATGGACCCCATTCGGGGTGTGTTTGTCCTGGGGGGACCATGCCGACGATCGGCGTCCAGCGCGGGCGCGCCGGCGCGCGGAACAATCGCATGCGCGCCTGACGCGGCGTGCGACCTCCCTTGCGCCGGTTGCACTCCACGCAGCTGCAGACCACGTTCTCCCAAGTCGTTCGCCCCCCCTGCGAGCGCGGGACCACGTGGTCGAGGTTCAACTCTGCCCGTGTCTTGCGCCGGCCACAATACTGACATGTATTGCGATCGCGCGCGTAGATGTTCGTGCGCGAGAAGCGCACGTGGCGTCGCGGAACTCGGTCGAAGAGCGCGAGCTGAATCACTCGCGGCACGCGGATTCGACCGGCGATGGTGCCGATCGAGTGGTCGTCGCTGCGAACTGCCTGACGGCGCCAAGCGTCGAACTCGTAGACGTCGTAGCGCTCGTCGACAGCCTTCGCGAGACCCTGGTAGATCAGAATGAAGGCGCGGCGGACGGAAGTGACGTGAATCGGCAGAAAGGACCGGTTCAGCACGAGGACGGCCGCGTCCAGCATGGAGGGGTACCTTAGCCAGATCGGGGCATTGTCTCAACGCGCGGCGAGTGGCTTGCGGCTGCCTGGCGCAGCTGACGCGCAGGTCCCTGCGTCGGCGATGTGCATTGACCGCTCGGGCCGGTTGCTTTACGGTCCGGCTTGACCTCCGACGTCCGGCGAATCCGATTTTGGCTTCGAGGTTCCCGCCTCGGAGGTCATGGTTCCAGGAGGACGCGTTGGCCGAATACGCTGGGTTGAGCGTTGGCCACGCCCTGCTCTCGAACCGCCCGTCCGTTCCAGCGCTTATCACGGTGCGCTGCGCCTACGCCGCCGGCCGCAAGGGCCGCATGAGCGGCGCCGTGCGCGCGCACCCCGAAGGGATTTTGCATGCGAAACGAGATCTTCGTGAACGTCGGCCCGCGCGAGACGCGGGTTGCCGTGCGCGAATCCGACAAGATCGTGGAGCTCCACATCGAGCGCGCCAACGAGCGCGACGTCGTCGGGGGCATCTACAAGGGTAGAGTCACTCGCGTCCTGCCCGGCATGCAGGCCGCGTTCGTCGACATCGGCCTCGCGCGCGCCGGCTTCCTGTACGTCGGCGACTACCGCTCGGAGCTCGACGAGGCGGAGCTCGACGACGATGGCCACGCGCGCTCGCGCCGCGGCAAGGGCTCCCCGCCCCAGATCGAGGACGTCCTGCAGGAGGGCCGCGAGGTCGTCGTGCAGGTGTCGAAGGAGCCGCTCGGCACCAAGGGCGCGCGCATCACGTCGCGCATCTCGCTGCCCGGCCGGCACCTGGTGCTGATGCCGTGGGTGAGTCGGGTCGGGGTCTCGCGGCGCATCGAAGGCGACCGCGAGCGGCGCCGCCTGCGCGCGATCGTCGAGAAGCTGCGGCCGCGCGAGCTGGGCTTCATCGTGCGCACGGTCTCGCACGGCGTCTCCGAGGCCGACATCAAGGCGGACATCGACTATCTGACCGACCTCTGGACCGAGATCCAGAAGCGGCGGGACTCGATCCGCGACGTGCCCGCGCTGGTCTACTCCGAGCCGGCGCTGCACCTGCGCGTGCTGCGCGACATGGCGTCGCACGAGACCAAGATGATCGTCGTCGACGATCCGGACGCGTACGCGGAGATGCAGGCGTTCGTGCAGCGCTTCATGGCGTCGCCCCGCCCGCGCATCACTTACTACAACCACCCGCGGCCGATGTTCGACGCGCTCAAGATCGAGAACGAGATCGAGGAAGGTCTCGGGCGCAAGGTTTGGCTGAAGTCGGGCGGCTACCTGATCTTCGACCAGGGCGAGGCGCTCACCGCGGTCGACGTGAACACCGGGCGCTACACCGGCGGGCGCGGGCGCAACCTCGAGGACACGATCCTCAAGACGAATCTCGAGGCAGTGCGCGAGATCGTGCACCAGCTCCGCTTCCGCAACCTCGGCGGTCTGATCATCCTCGACCTGATCGACATGGAGAGCGCCGGCAACCGCGAGAAGGTGTACCGCGCGCTGTCCGAGGCGCTGCGCGAGGACAAGGCCAAGGTCAACATCCTCAAGATCTCCGAGCTCGGCCTGGTCGAGATGACGCGCAAGCGCACCCGCGAGAGTCTCGAGCAGCAGCTCTGCGTGCCGTGCGCGAGCTGTGAAGGCAAGGGCTACCTGCAGTCTCCGGCGACGATCTCGAACCGCATCTTCCGCGATCTGCCGAAGGCCGCGACTTACTTGCACGGGGCGACCCTGCGCATCCAGGCGCACCCGGCGGTCACCGAGATCCTGCTCGGCGTCGGCGCCGAGGGGCTCGCGAAGACGAGCGCGCGGATCGGCCGCGAGCTCGTCATCGACCCGGTGCCGACGTACCACCCCGAGCAGTACCAGATCGTCTCGGAGGGCGCGCGCGTCGAGCTGCTCGTGCAGCCGGACGCGCCGATCGAGCTGCACTTCGAGGACGCGCCGGAGTCACTCGCCAGCGAGGACGAGGCGAAGTCGGACGAGCTCGACGGTGAGTCATTCGCCGACTCGCCCGACGAGCCGGCGCTGGACGAGCTCGCCGAGCCGAGCGCCGAGGAACCCGAGGAGCCGAGCGGCGCGGACTTCCACGACGCCTGAGCGCGCGCGCATGGGTCTCTTCGCGGCGTGGTAGCCTGGCCGCGTGACGACCGCCGAGCGCGCGCGGACCGCAGTCGCGGAGACGACCACCGACCCGCCGCGGGCGACGAGCGCGCGTCTCTCGTGGCTCGCGATCTTCGACTACGTCGCGCCGACCTTCGGGCTCGGCTTCATGTTCCTGATGATCGCGATCTATCTCATGAAGTTCGCGACGGACGTGCTCGGCATGTCGGCGGCGGTCATGGGCGGGATCCTGCTGTTCGCGCGCATCTGGGACGCGGTCGCCGATCCCGTCGCGGGCTATCTCTCCGACCGCACCGACACGCGTCTCGGCCGGCGCCGGCCCTGGCTGCTCGCGTCGGTGGTGCCGCTCGCCGTCGCGTTCGTGCTGCTCTGGGCGCCGCCGCGCGACCTCGCGCCCATGCCCCTGTTCCTGTGGATCTCGGCGATGGTGGTGCTCTTCTACACGGCCTCGACGGTGGCGCTGATTCCGCACACGGCACTCGGCGCCGAGCTCACTGACGCGTACCACGATCGCACGCGCATCTTCGGAGGGCGGCACGCCGTCTGGACGCTCGGCTCGTTCGGCGCGATCGCCGGCTTCGCCGCGATGGACCGCTCGAGCGACGTGCGCGCCACCGCGCTCGCGCTCGCGATCGGCGCCTCACTGGTCACCGCGCTGCTCACGCTCTGGACGGTCTGGCGCATGCGCGAGCGCCCGGAGTTTCAGGGGCGCGGGGCGACTCGCCCCTACGCGGCGTTCCGCGACGTCTGGCGCAATCCGCACGCGCGCCTGCTCCTGGTGGTGTTCGGGATCGAGAGTCTGGGCGCCGCGACGATCGCGGTGCTGACTCTCTACGTCGCGCAGTACGTCTTGAAGCGGCCGGCGATCGGTCCGCCGGCGATCGCCGTGTACATGGTGGCGAGCATTCTGTTCGTGCCGGTCTGGCTGCCGCTCTCGCGGCGCTTCGGCAAGAAGGTGCTCTGGCTGGCGTCGATGTTGCTGACCGCGGCGGCGTTCGGCGCGATGATCTTTCTGACCGAGGGCGCGACGACTCTCTTGCTGGTGCTCGCCTTCGTGGCCGGAACCGCGGCGAGCTGCGGCGCGATGATGGGCCCCTCGATCCAGGCCGACGTGATCGACTGGGACGAGCACGCGACCGGCGAGCGCAAAGAGGGCTCGTACTTCGCGGCCTGGAACTTCGTGTTCAAGGTCGCGAACGGACTCACCCAGGGACTCACGGGCCTGGTGCTCACGTTCTCGGGCTACGTGCCCAACGCCGAGCAGACTGCCGGCGTGAAGCTGACCATCCTCGCGCTCTACGGACTGTTCCCGATGGTCTGCTACCTGATCGGCTCGCTGCTCTTCGCGCGCTTCCGCCTCGACGAAGCCGGCTACGCGGAGATCCGCTCGGAGCTCGACGCCCGGCGCTGAGCCTCAGCGACACCGAACGGTGTCGATGCGGCGCGACGCGCCGGAGCCGCGCACCTCGATCCGGTACTGCGGCTCGAACCCCAGCACCTCCTGGGCAAGTCGCGCGCTGGGCACGATTCCGTAGCGGTCGAACATGGGCCGGTGCGCGGAACCGCGCCCGAGCAGCTGCTCGACGAGCGCGAGGGCGCCGCCGAGCGGCGGAGGCAGCGTGAAGCCCGCGATGCGCCGCTCGCTGACTCCCAGCTGCGAGCGCGGAAACACTTCGCGGCCCGCGATGTTGTACGTGCCCGGCCGATCCGCGTGCAGCGCGAGCACGAGCGCGCGGGCGACGTCGCGGTCGGACACCACGGCCAGCATCGGGTCGTAGCCGACCGCCGGATCTCGGCGCGCGAGCGGCGGCGAGTTCAGGAACTCGCCGGCCTCGGTGACGATCGTCGCCGCGCGCAAAATGGTCATCCGCAGCGCCGAGCCGTGCAGCTCGCCCTGACACACGAGGTCGGCGTCGATCCAAGCGCGGACGAGTGAGTCGCCCTCGCCGTCGAAGCCGAGCAGCTGAGCTTCCGAGACGACGTTGCCGTTGCCCGGCTCGACGTCGTAGACGAACGCGGAGGAGAGATAGACGAAGCGCTCGATGCCCGGCTTCTCGACACACTCCTCGACCAGGCGCCGGGTCTCGGAGACGAGCGACGGCACCCCGCCCGGCACGCGCTCGCCCGCGCGCTCCGCCGCGAAGGGCAAGTGAATCACCGAGTCGGGGCGCGCGCGCGCGAAGCGCTCCGAGTGCAGGAAGCTCTGCAGGTGCCGCGCCTTCGCCAGGTCGAGCCGCTGGTAGGCGACCTTTCCTCGGTAGGGCGCGAGATAGCTCGGCTCCGGCTCGGGCCCGAGGCCGAGCACGAGCGCGACGTCGGGATCGTGGAAGAGCGCCTTGACGACGCGCCGGCCGACCGGTGACTCCACATGCGTCACCAGGACGCGGCGCATCATCGCCTCTTGGCGCGGCGCGCCAGCACGCGCTGGTCGACCATCTCCTGGATGCGGCGCCGCACTTGCTCGGTCATGTAGCGGACGGCGTGCGGGTCCTCGAGCGCCTCGGGCGGGAACTCGTCGTAGAAGTGAAACGGCTCGCCGTACGCGATCTCGTAGCGCACCGGATAGGGCAAGAGGCCCAGCAGGCCGAGCAGCGGGAACGTCGGCGTGATCGGGAAGAACGGCAGACCGAGCAGCTTTGCGAGTGGCTGCAGATCCCAGAGCACCGGAGCCTGATCGTCTGCGCCGACTACCGCGACTGGAATGATCGGCACCCGATGGCGAAGTGACTCCTCGACGAAGCCGAGGTGGAAGGGCTGCAGCACGTAGCGCTCGGCCGCGCGCTTGCGGATGCCGGCCATGCCTTCGGGGAAGATCAGCACGAGCTGCTTCAAGCGCAGCAGCTCGCGCACGTTGTCGCGGCTGCCGACGACCTGGCCGGCGCGCGCGTAGAAGACGTTCACGAACGGCAGCGAACCGGCCCAGCGGTCGACGACCGTGCGCACCAGGCGCGGCGGCTTTCCGGCCAGCATGCCGTCGCAGACGATCATGGTCGCGTCGAACGGCAACAGGCCGCCGTGGTTCGCCGCGAGGATCGCGCCTTCCTTCTCGGGCAGCACCGAGTGACCCGAGCTCGAGACGCGGAACCAGTACTTGTACAGGAGCTTGAAGAACGCGAGCGCGCGCCGGGCCACGCGCGGCGAGAGGCCGAACTCGTCGTACGCGCGGCCGCCCAGCGTCGCGGCGAGCTGCGCCATGCGATCCTCGTCCGCCGGGGTGAGCAGCATTCCGGCCAGGCGATCCAGCGCGCCGGCGGACTCGTCGCGGTCGTCGAAGCTGGGCAGCTCGGGAATCGGCGGGCCCAGGTCGGGCGGCTCCTGTGACTCCGCCGGCGACTCACTCCGCGCGCGCACCGTCACGGCTTCGGCGACGACCCGCAGGCTGCGCTCGCGCAGCCGAATGAGATAAGGGAGCGTGCCGTCTCCCTGCGAGAACGGATCCGAGCCGAGCGACGGACTCAGCGCGTCGGGTAGCTCGTCGTGATTCATTCCCGCTCCCGCGCCGGCTCGCGCGCCAGGAGCTCGTCGCCGAGCGCGGCCATCCAGCGCGCGGCGGTGGAGCGCGGCGCGTACTCGAAGATCGTCTTCGCGCGGCTCTGCGCCTCGTCGATCAGCACCGAGTAGCCCAGCACGGTCTGCGAGAGCTGCTTCGGGAAGTGGAGCCGGAGCTTCTCGAGAATCTCGGCGGCCAAGCGCGTTTTGCGAGCGAACGTCGGCACCACCAGGCTGATCGCCAGGCGCGCGTGCGCGAAGCGCGTGCGCACCATCTCGACCGTGCGGGTCATCTCGGCCGCGCCGTCCAGCGCGAGATAGGTGAGCGGCACGGGCAGCACGATCTCGGTCGCAGCGAGCAGCACGTTCAAGGTGATCGCGCCGAACGAGGGCGGCGCGTCGAACAGGATGAAGTCGTAGTTCTGCACGCGCTCGAGCGCGTTGCGCAGGCAGGTGTTCTCGTCGCCGCCGTGCTCGGCGACTTCGCGCGCGAACAGTGCGAGCGACTTGTTCGACGGCACGATGTCCAGATACGGATGCCGCGCGCGCTGAATGGGGAGCAGAGGCCGCGTCGACTCACCGAGCATGGTGTCGAGCAGCAGGTCGAGCGCGGTGCGGCGCGCCGCCCCGACGTCGACTCCGAGCACCTTGCCGAGCTGCCCCTGCGGATCGAGGTCGACGAGCAGCACGCGCTTTCCGCGCTCGCGCGCGAGGTAGTCACCGATGCTCGAGGCGAGCGTCGTCTTGCAGCTTCCGCCCTTCTCGTTGATGAAGGCGATGCGGCGCGCGTTCGTGGCGACCCCCAGGGAACGTGGCTCCGTGGCCCTCGGTGCGACGCTCCTCTCCTCGCTAGTTATTCGAGCCGCGGCTCTCTGTCAACGAATCTTCGTCGCAGACTGAGGCCGCGATGTGCGCGCGCTCACGCGCGCTCGAGTCTCGCGCGCAGCGACTTCGAGACGCTCGCGGTGTGCGCGAGGCGGATCGGGGTGATGGACACCCGACCGCTGCGCACGACGGAGATGTCGCTCAGCGCCGGCACGGAGTCGACGTCGCGCAGCGCACCGTCGAAGTCGTGGACGTAGACACCTTCGCTCTTGCGGCGGAACAAGCGGTCGTACCCGACGACCGCGAGCTCCGTCAGCACGCGCGGCGTCGCCGTGTCGGCGTCGGACGGATAGTTCACCGAGATCAGATCGACGCCCTTGGGGAAGCCGATCGCGCGCACGTCGCGCACGACGTCGGCGCCGACGCGCGCGGCGCGCGCCCAAACCGGATGCCGTGGGTTCGCGACCGCTTCGCGCTTCCACTCGCGGTCCTCGCCGACGCGGCCGACGGACAGCGCGATCGCGGGAATGCCCGCGATCCAGCCCTCCATGGCGGCGCCGATCGTACCGCTCGAGAGGAAGAAGCCGAGACCGATGTTGAGGCCGATGTTCACCCCCGACACGACCAGCTCCGGCGGCTCGCCGAAGAGTGAGTGGACTGCCAGGTTGGTGCAGTCCGCGGGGTAGCCCTCGACCGCGGTGATCTCGACGCCCTCGCGCACCAGCTTCGCCACCGGGATCTCGTCCCAGCGCGAGATCGCCTTGCCGATCCAGCTGCGCTCGCTCGCGGGCACCGCGACGCGAATTTCGCCGAGCGGACGCAGCGCGTGGATCAGCGGCAGGAGCGCCGGCGAATCGACGCCGTCGTCGTTCGTGACCAGGATGTAGCTCACGGCGCGGCAGCATAGCCCGCTCGGGTACGATTGCCTGATGCCCGAGGGGAGCGGATGAGCGGAGCGCGGCTCGAGATGGGCGAGATCCGCGCGCGCCTCGCGGCTCACCGACCGAAGCTCGCGAGCCCTCCCGAGGGCGACCGCTGGCTCGCCGCCGTCGCGCTCGTCTTCCTCGCGCCGCCGGGCGGCGACGCCGAGCTGCTGTTCATCGAGCGGGCACAGAAGGAAGGCGACCCGTGGTCCGGGCACATGGCGTTCCCCGGCGGGAGACGCGACTCGGCCGACGCGGATCTGGTCGCGACTTCCCGGCGCGAGACGCGCGAGGAGGTCGGGCTCGCGCTCGATCCCCCGATCGCGCGGCTCGACGACTTCGCCAACGCGCGCGCGGGCGCGCTCGTGGTCTCGCCCTTCGTCTACGAGATCGCGGCGCGGCCGCAGCTCGCGCCGAACCGCGAAGTTCAGTCGACGGTCTGGATCCCCGTGTCGTGGCTGCTGCACCCGGACGCCGCGGTCGACTACGCGATCTCGCGCGACTCACAGAAGGTCGTGTTCCCCGCGGTGCGCTACGACCGCTACACCGTCTGGGGCCTGACGTACCGGATCCTGGCGAGTCTCTTCGAGGTGCTGGGCCGGGACTTCAGACCGGGACCGTGACCGTCGCGGCGAAGGCCCAGACGGTCGCCACCGCCTGGCCGATCATGCCGAGTAGAGCGAGCAGCGCGGGGGCGCGCGCGCCCTGGCTCCAGTAGCGGCGCGCGAACAGGCTCGCGACGACGAAGTTCACGTACGGAATCCAGAGCGTGAGCGCGAAAGCGAAGCCCCAGCCGCGACTGAGTCGCGCGGCCACGAGCCAGAGCCAGAGGCCGGCGGTCGCGAGCGCGCCGAGCGAGGCGGCCAGCACCAGCAGGTCGACCGCGGGCATCGGCTCGGAGCCCAGCAGGACGACGAACAGCGAGGTCAGCGCGCCGAACGCGAGCGCGAGCGCCGCTTGCCAGCGAGGCGACAGCGCGGTGAGCGGGTCGCTCAAGACTCGGCAGGCTTCGCGCGCGGGCGCAGCGACGGGTCGAGCGTCGCAGCGACGCGGAATAGATCCAGCGGCGCCGTGCGCTCGAGGACTTGCTCCGGCGGCAGATTTCGCGCGCGCGCGAGCTCGCGCAGGCCGGCGTCGATGCCGCGCACCGCCTTCTCGAGCGCTTGCGGGACGGACTCGCTCTCCGAGAGCGAGAGTCCGTCGGCGACGGCAAGTGAGTTCGCGACTCCGAGCACGTAGCCGAGCACGTCGGCCGCGCGGATCTCGGGCAGCGCCGCAAGCGCCTCGCCGAGCAGCGAGCCGCGGAGCTGGCGCGGCAGCGCGAGCGCGCGCACGAGCGCGCCCGACGCCGACGGCGGAGTCCAGTCCGCGACTTTCTCCGCGACCAGCGGGCGGTACACGCGCATCGCCTGATCGCGGTCCGGGAAGCCGAGGTCGGAGAGCCGGTTCGTGCGCCAGCGCAGCGCCTCTTCCTCGCACTCGCTCGGACTCTCGAAGAGCGCGCCGTAGACCATGCGCCAGTAGAGCGCCGGCGCCTGGTCGAAGAGCGCGTGCGCGATTTCGTGCACCCGGTGCGGGCTCTGGTCGCTCTCGACCCCGAAGTACACGACACCGTCCGGTGTAAACCAGCCGTCTGGCGGCTGCTCCTCCTTCGAGACCACCGCGATCGCCGCCTCCGCGCGCAGAGCCACGAGCAGGAGCTCGAGATCGATCTCTTCGAGCGCGCGCACCAAGGTCGGACGACCGGCCTCGATCAGCGCGTCGAGCCACTCCTGCACGCGCGGCACCAGCAGCTCCTGGCCGTCCCAGCAGTCGAGGTCGAAGCACGCGATCCGCTGCTCCTGCGTGGCCAGCTCGAGCAGCCAGGCCGCTTCGGTCATGCCGCCGGCGCGCACCGTCTGCACGAGCTCGGCCTCGGCGAGCAGCGGCACGACGTCCTCGGGGCGCTCGACCAGCATCAGGAACTCGGAGCGCGCTTCGGGGCGCAGCTCCTCACAGAGCGACGCCTGCTCTTCGGGGCCGAGCTCGCGCAGGCGCGCGCGCGCCGCGGCCTTGTCACTGCGCCCGAGCCGCATCAGTGAGACGCCGTCAGCCAATGCCGGGGATCGCCTCGCGCACCGCGTCGATCGACTGATCGACGAGGTGGATCTTGAACCGAGACAGCACTTCGGCCGGCACTTCTTCCAGATCCTTCGCGTTGCGTTTGGGCAGGATCAGCTCCTTGATCCCAGCGCGGTGCGCCGCCAGCACCTTCCCCTTGATGCCACCGACGGGCAAGACCTGCCCGCGCAGCGTGATCTCGCCGGTCATCGCGATGCCGTCGCGCACGGGCTTGCCCGAGAGCAGGCTGGCGAGCGACACGACCATGGTCACGCCGGCCGACGGCCCGTCCTTGGGCTGGCCGCCCGCCGGGACGTGCACGTGGATGCGGCTCTTCTCGAACGCGTCGGGAGCGATGCCGAGTGACTCGGCGTTGGTGCGCACGTAGGACAGCGCAGCCTCGGCCGACTCGCGCATCACGTCGCCCATTTGGCCGGTCAGGTTCAACTCGGGCTTGCCCTCCATGCGAGCGGACTCGACGAACACCAGGTCGCCGCCGACCGGGGTCCAGACCATGCCCGTGGCGACGCCGGGCCGCTGGGTGCGCTCGACCGTCTCCTGCGAGAAGGGCGCCGGCCCGAGCAGCTTCGGCAATTCTTCGACCGCGAGCGCGCTCGGCTTCCCGCCTTCGGCGATGCGCAGCGCCGCCTTGCGCACGAGCGAGGCGATGTTCCGCTCCAGGCTGCGCACGCCCGCCTCGCGCGTGTAGCCCTCGATCAGCCGCAGCAGGACTTCGTCCGACAGCGCGAGTGACTCGCCGGTGAGCCCGTGCTCGCTGAGCTGGCGCGGCAGCAGATGGTCGCGGCCGATGCGCAGCTTCTCCGTGGCCGTGTAACCGGGCAGCTCGATGATCTCCATGCGGTCGAGCAGCGGCGCGGGAATCGTGTCGGCCCGGTTCGCAGTGGCGATGAACAACACCTTCGAGAGATCGAAGGGGACTTCGACATAGTGGTCGCTGAAGCTCCAGTTCTGCTCCGGATCGAGCACCTCGAGCAGCGCCGACGACGGATCGCCGCGGTAATCCATGCCGACCTTGTCGATCTCGTCGAGGATGAACACCGGGTTGCGCGTGCCCGCGGTCTTCAGTGACTGGAGGATGCGGCCGGGCAGGGCGCCGACGTACGTGCGGCGGTGGCCACGGATCTCGGCCTCGTCGCGCACTCCGCCCAGTGACGCGCGGATGAACTTGCGTCCCATGGCGCGCGCGATCGACTTGCCGAGCGAGGTCTTGCCCACCCCCGGCGGGCCGAGGAAGCACAGGATCGGCCCTTTCGGGTCCGACACCAAACGGCGCACCGCGAGATACTCGAGGATCCGCTCCTTCACCTTCTCGAGGTCGTAGTGATCCTCGTCGAGGACGCGGCGCGCGTGGGCGAGATCGAGGTCGTCGTCGGTCTGTGCCTTCCAGGGCAGATCCAGCAGCCACTCGACGTAGGTGCGCGCGACGGAGCGCTCGGGCGAGTGAGTCGGCATGCC
>JBIOJK010000011.1:0-52115 GCA_044450765.1 Myxococcota bacterium
GGCGGCGGGGGCGGCGGGACCGCGGGCGCGTCCGGCTCGGCGACCGGCTCGGCCGCGGCCGGCACGGCCGGCTCGACCGGTACGACCTGCAGCGGCTCGCGCGCCCCGGGCTCCGTCGACTCGCTGCGCGCGCCGTCGGGTGGAGGTGTCGCAGTAATGTGTAGCTGCCCGTCGCGGTCGACCCAGCGGTAGAGGTGCACCTCGTCGGCGCGCGCACGCGCTGCGTTCGCGAGTGAGAGCGCCAGGCACAACGCTGCTCGCAGGCGGATGTTCTTGCACACGCGCGCTCTCATCGACGCCTTATTCGTCGGGCGCCGAAGCGACCTTGAGGCGATCACATCAGCGGCGTGCAACTCCGGCGGATCCGGCGCGCCGGCTCGTGGTAGGCTACGGGCGCCGCAACTTCCGGGGAGAGCGCGCGATGAAGGTGGTCGTCGATTTCGATCTGTGCGAGGCCAATGCCGTCTGCGTCGACCAGGCGCCCGAGGTGTTCAAGGTCGACGAGAACGACTTCCTGCACATCCTGATCGAGAGCCCGCCAGAGTCACTGCGCCGGAAGGTGGAGGCCGCGGTCCGGCTCTGTCCGCGACAGGCGATCTCGATCGTCGATTGAGCGCCGGCGCGCCCTAGAGCAGCCCGCTCCGCTTCACGTCCAGATACCCGTTCACGAGCGCGATCGCGAGCCGCTGCGGCTCGGCGTCGAGCGCGAGCACGCCGGCGCTGCGCAGGCGCTCGTGGGCGCGGCGGCGCGCGAGCAGATACTGGTGAGTGGCCGCGGCCGTGAGCGCGGAATCGAGGTCGCGCACCGGCGCGTCGAGCGCCTGCGCGAGCGCGCGCTCCTTCATGCTCGCGACCAGCACCAGGTGCCGGCGGCCGAGCAGGCGCGCGGCGGCGAGCAAGTCCTCGTGGTCCTCGTCGCGCAGGTTCGACACGACCACGACCAGCGCGCGCTTGTGCAGCACCGCGGCGAGCGCTTCCGCGGCGGCCAGATAGTCGGACGCGCGGGTTCCGCTCTCCAGGTCGTAGACGGCGTTCATCACGCGCGTGAGCTGCTGGACGCCCTTGCGCGGGCCGAGAAAGCGCCGCTCGCCGCTGAACGTCGACAGACCCACCGCGTCCCCCTGGCGCAGCGCGACGTGCGCGAGCAGCAGCACCGCGTCGAGCGCGTGGTCGAAGTGCGAGAGCGCCGCGTCGCGCGCGTGCATCTTCCGGCCGCAATCGAGCAGGAAGACGATCCGCTGGTCGCGCTCCTCCTCGTACTCGCGTGACACCGCCCGGTGTAGACGCGCGGTCGCCTTCCAATCGATCTGGCGCAGCGAATCGCCCTCGCGGTACTCCCGCAGCTGGTGGAACTCGAGGCCCTCGCCGCGGCGCGGGCGACGGCGGATGCCGAGCTCGCCGGCGCGGTTGGCCGCCGCGAGCAGCTCGTAGCGGGACACCGCGCGGAAGTTCGGGAAGACGCGCAGGTCTTGCTCGGACCCCGCGCCGATCCGGCGGCGCCAGAGACCGAGCGGCGAGCGAGATACGAGCTCCGCGCGGCCGAAGGGACGCCTGCCGCGCGCCAGCGGTCGCAGCTCGTAGCTGAAGGTCGCGCGCTCGCCGGGCGCCAGCGGCAAGTCGCGCGGCAGGCCGTGCGCCTCGAAGCCCGCGGGGAAGTGATCGAAGACGCGCAGCCGCGCGCGCCGCCCGCCGCGGTTGGCGAGCGACAGAGTCACGCGCGCGGCGACGCCGACGGCGAGCGCCGCGGGCACCTCGCGCGCGACCTCGAACGGCCCGATCCGCTGCAGCGCGAGGGCATCGGCGAGCGCCACGAGCGCGAGCGCGGCGCCGCTCCACCCCCACGCGCCCAGCAGCCGCGGCTCGAGCGCCGCGGCCAGCGCGAGGGCGAGCCAAGCCCCGGCGCACAGCAGCAGCCGCCGCTCCGGACTCACGTTCGCGGCGCCTCGACCTGCGCGAGGATCGCGGCCAGCAGTGAGTCGCCGCGCTGTCCCTCGAGCTCGACCTCGGGCGACAGGTGGATGCGGTGGCGCAGCGCGGCCGGACCGATCTGCTTCACGTCGTCGGGGGTGACGAAGCCGCGCCCGGAGAGCAGCGCGAGCGCGCGGGCCGCCCGCACCAGCGCGAGTCCGCCGCGCGGGCCGGCGCCCAGCGCGACGCCGGGCCAGCTGCGCGTGGCGCGCGCGAGCCGCACCGCGTACTCGCCGACGCGCTCGTCGACGGTGACCGCAGCGGTCGCCGCCTGGATCGCGAGCACCCCGGCGGCGTCGGTGACCGGCGCAATCGCCGACACGTCGAGTGAGTCGCCCACCTGCCCGCGAGAGACGCGGCGGACCAGCTCGACCTCCTCCAGCGCGCTCGGGTAGTCGATCTGCACCTTCAAGAGGAACCGGTCGATCTGCGCTTCCGGCAGCGGATAGGTGCCCTCCAGCTCGATCGGGTTCTGCGTCGCCAGGGTCATGAAGGGGGCGGGAACCAAGAGTGACTCGCCCTCGAGCGTCACCTGCCGCTCCTGCATCACTTCGAGCAGCGCGGCCTGCGTCTTCGCCGGCGCCCGGTTGATCTCGTCGGCGAGCAACAGGTTCGTGAACACGGGCCCGCGGCGCAGCCGCATCTGTCCCGACTCTACGTCGTAGAGCACGTGGCCGACGACGTCGGCGGGCATCAGGTCCGGCGTGAACTGGATGCGCGCGCTGGCGCCGGCGATCGCGCGCGCCAGCGCCCGCACCAGGAGTGTCTTCCCCAGCCCCGGCACTCCCTCGATCAGCACGTGACCGGCCGCGAAGAGCGCGACGAGGACCTGCTCGACGACGGCGTCCTGGCCGACGAGGACCTTCTTGATCTCGTCGCGGATCGCCTGCGCGAGCTGCGCGGCGCGCGCCAGGTCGGCGCGGAGAGCGGGTGAGGCAGCGGTCATAGCGATCTCCTGAGCTTTTCGAGAATGGCGATCTTCGCCGCGAAGCGGCCGGGATCAGATTCGGCCTGGAACGCGAGCGCGTCGGCGAGGCGTTCGCGCGGCAGGCCGGAAAGTGTCTCGAGCCGGCGCACCTGGTCGTCGGGCGCGAGTGATTCGAAGCCGGGATGCCGCTCTCGCATGCGCGCGAGAACGGCGTCGCGCGTCGCGGCGAGCAGCGCGCCGCCGCCGCCGCGCCGCCACTGGAGCAGGCCGGCCGCGCGCACGTGCTCCATCAGCTCTCGGCGCGCGCGCGCGGGCTCCGGGGTCAGCGGCCCGAAGCGGCGCGACGCCGACCAGAGCCAGAGCAGGAGCAGCGCGAGCGCGCTCGCCGCGACCATCCAGCCGTGACGCGCCACCAGCTGCAACACCGACGGGTGTTGGTCGCCGTAGACGAACCAGACCGGCCCGCGGTGACCGCCGAGCCGACTCATCCGGTACACGAGCTCCGCGTGGTCGAGGTCTCCGATCTCGGGCTGCGTCATGAAGTAGTCGTCGCTGAGCCCGGTGATCAGACCCTTGCCGTGGCGCAGCGTGAGCCAGTGCGAGCCAGCGTCGTCGCCGATCTCGAGCAGGATCGAGTCGCTCTCCGGGTCGTCCATGTCGAGCCGGAACCGAGGGTCGAAGCGCACCTCGAGCGGCGTGTCGCGATCGGGAAAGTCGGCCTCGGCAACGTCGGGGGCGTCCGCGTCGTCGCCATTCGCATCGCCGTCGGCGTCGTCGCCCGCATCGGCATCGCCGTTGCCGTTGCCGTCGCCCTCGTCGTCGGGCGAGGCTTCCGGATCGGGCGCATCGGACGGCCGGCTCGGCGCCGCGCCTTCGGGCGGCGGCGCGTCTTCGCCTCCGCCGGAGTCATCGCGGTTCAGGAACTGGTGCACGCCGACGCTGTCGAGGATCGGATCCGGATTGCGCTTCGGGTCGTCCCACAGCTCCCAGGTCAACACGACCAAGTGACCGCCCCGGTCGACCCAGTCGAGCAGGCGCGCCGATGTGGCCGCATCGAGTGAGCGGCGCGGCGTCGGAACGATCAGGGTTCCCGTCTCGGACGGAAGCGACGCGAGCGCGCCGACGTCCCCGAAGCTCTTGGCCGGCATGCCCATGCGGTCGAGCAGGATCTCGGCCGCGAGATAGCGATTCCGGGCCGCCTCGCCGGCGTAGCCGCGCGGCAGCTCGACCTGCTGCTTCTCGCAGGTCGCGAAGAAGAGAGTGACGGCGACGGCGGCGAGCGCGACGCCCAGCGCGACCCTTCGCCGCGGAGACGGCTCGCTCATGCGGCGCCCCCGAAGCCCGACGACCAGCGCGCGCAGAGTGACTCGAACTCGTCCGGCGCGGGCGGCCGGTGCGCGTACGCGCAGTGCAGCCACGCCCGCGCGAGCACGGAGAAGTCCTCGACGAGCGCGGCGTCGAGCGCCGAGCGCGCGATCCGCTCGCACTCGCCCTCGGTGGCGCTGGCGGGCAGCCGCAGACCGAAGCGCCGGGCAAGCGCGACCAGCGCGCCCCGGTACAGCAGCGACAGCGCGCCCGTCGCGTCTCCGGCGGCGAAGCGCGCGCGCGCGGCGCCGAGCACGTCGACGGGAAGTGACTCGGGCCGCAGGTCGAGTCCGCGGATCGGCTCGGTCTCGGTCGCGCGCGCGCGCAAGCCACGCTGCGCGCGGCCGCGCATGCCGCGCGCGATCGCCGCGAGCAGCAGCAGGACGACCAGCGGGATCGCGATCCAAGCGCCGATCCGGAACACGGTCGAGAGCGCGGAGCCGACCCAGCGCGCGATCGGTCCGAGGAAGTCGACGTTGCCGCCGAGCGACCGCGGCCGCCAGACGTCGATCTTCACGGTCTGGTCGAACTCGGGCTGCGCCAGCACCCCGTCGATGCAGTCACCCGCGTCTTCGGCGGAGTCGACGCTGCAGGGAGCGGGCGCCGCGGCGAACGCGCGCAGCGCGGGCGCCAGCGCGAGAAGCAGCACCGCGATCGCCGCCGCGGCGCGCATCCTGCGCTCGAGCCGCCGGAAGGCGAGCTCGACGTCCCAGCCCTCGAGCCAGACTCGGCGGTTGACGTACAGCGCGAAGCCGGAGGCCACGTAGAAGGGCTCGACCGCGCAGATCGCCAGCGCGTAGAGCGCGAGCTCGTACGCGAGCAGCGCGCGGCTCGGATGGAAGAGTGTGTCGGACCAGAACTGGAGCAGGGTTCCGTCCGGGCGCAGGGTCGCGGCG
Organism: Myxococcota bacterium; assembly: GCA_044450765.1. Lineage (GTDB taxonomy): Bacteria > Myxococcota_A > UBA9160 > SZUA-336 > SZUA-336 > VGRW01. The sequence goes on from JBIOJK010000011.1 coordinate 5,158, forward strand.
AGCTGCAGGCCCGCGAGCACGATCGCCATCTCGCAGCTGCTGCACACCCAGAGCAGGCCGACGGCGGTCGCTGACTCGCGCTCCGCGAGCACGCGCGAGCGCAGCCAGCGGGCCCGCCCGCGCAGCCCTTCGAGCTGCAGAACGGGAGCGTAGAAGCTGCGCGTCGGGCTGAGTCGCAGCCAGGTGAGCGACGCCAGCAGGCCGGAGCCGAAGATCAGCCGCGGAAGCGCGAAGAGTGTCTCTGCGATCCCGGGCGCCTCGCCGAACAGCGCGATCGACAGCACGTACAGCGCGACCCGGTCGTAGAGCGGCTTCAGCCACCACACCAGCGCCGCCGCGAGCGCGAGCTGGTTGGGCAGCGCGCAGCCGAGCGCGAGCGCGAGTCCGAGCACGACCAGCGCGTGCGCGCCGAACAGCGGTCGGGCGCAGGCGCGCGCGAGCTGGAAGCCGAGGTCCGCAGCCTCCAGGCTGCCGCGCGGGCGAACCGCGACCGCGATGCGCTCAGTCTCCACTCACTCGCCCCGCGAACGCGAGCCACGCCGCCACCAGAGTCCAGAGACCCGCGCCCACGCCGTACTTCACGCCGGCCGGCAGCACCCGCGGCGACCAGAACGCCTCGATTCCGGCCGCGATCGTGAGCATCAGCGCCGCGCCTGCGATGATCGGCAGACTCTCGCTGGCGGCCGTGCGCAGCGACGCGAGCCGGGTGCGCGGGCCGGGCGCGACGATCGCGAGCCCGAGTCGCATCCCCGCGACCCCGGCCAGCAGCATGGCCGTGAGCTCGAACGCGCTGTGTCCGATCGCGAACGCGAAGAACGGCTGGGCCGAGCCCTGGCGAATCAAGTGACCCGCGACCATCCCGAGGGTCAGCGCGTTGAAGACCAGGCTCGCGAGCGTGCCGACGCCGAACGCCAGGCCGCTCGCGAAGGTGCGGAACGCGATCGAGATGTTGTTCCAGATGTAGAAGCCGAACATCGCCGCGTCGTCCGCGGCCGCCCGTTCCACACCGACGGTGCCGTGCTCGGGCTCGTACATGTCTTCGAACTGCTTCACCGCGGGCTCCTCGATGAAGCTGTAGATCACGTCGGGGCTGCGGTAGGCCAGCGCGCCGAGCCCCAGCGCCAGGCTGTAGAAGAGCAGGTGACACGCGAGCACGAGTCTCCATTCGCGCCGCACGGCGCGCGGGAACGCGACGCTGAGAAACTCGGCGACGCTCGACCACTGACCGGTGCGCGCCTGATACAGCAGCTGGTGACCGCGCAGCGCGAGATCGTTCAGCTCCGCGACCAGCGCCGTCGAGAGCTGGCGCTCGCGCACCAGCGAGAGATCGTTGCAGACGTGGCGGTACAGAGCCGGCAGTTCGTCGACCGCGAGTCCGTCCGCCACGCCCTTGCCCAGCTCGAGTGAGTCGAGCAGCGCCGCGAGCCGGTCCCAGCGCGCGCGCCCCTGCGCCTCGAACGCGGCGAGCTTCACGCGTTCCGCCCGAGCAGGAAGGCCGCGATCGCGAGCAGCCGCGCGCGCGCGTCTTCGCTGCCGGTCAGCGCGCTGGGAATCGCCGCGAGCTCGGCCGCGCGCTCGCTCGACAGCAGCGGCGCGCGCTCGGCGAATGCGATCACCGCGCCCTGCTCCTCCAGGCTGAGCGCGAGCGCCGGCGGCGCGGCGCGCTCGGCGATCGGGGCTCGCGGTTCGCGCCGCCGCCGGACCGAGCGCTCCGCGTGGACGACGAGCGTCCCCGCCGCCAGATCGCCGAGCCGGCGGAAGCTCGCGTCCACGCACATCGAGACCATGGCGGCGAGATAGAAGAGCGGCAGAAAGTCCGCGACCAAGAGGAAGTTCCGCAACAGCGACGCCGGCCAGCCGATCGGCGTCCCGTTCTCCTGCACGACCCGCAGGCCGACGACGCGCTTGCCCGGAGTCTGACCGTGCGCCAGCACCTCGAAGAACACCGGATAGAACCAATAGGTGAGAAAGCCCGCGATCAGATACAGCCCGGTCGCGAAGCCGCCGCTGCCGGCGGCGAACAGAACGGTCTGCAGGCTCGAGAGCGCGACGGTCTGAATCAACAGGTCGAGCGAGTAGGCCAGCGCGCGGGGCACCGGGCCCGCGACCGGAAGCGAGAGGTCGACGCCCTCCGGGGTCTGCACCGCGTGGATCGTGTCGATCATCGGCCGGGATCGTAGCGGGCGAGTCGGATATCCTGCGCGCCCGTGCGCCGAACTCTGTTCGTCCTCATCGCCGCGCTGCTCGGCCTGTCGATCGCGGGCGCCATCGCCGAGGTCGGGGTGCTCCTGATCTTCGGCGAGCAAGTGAAGTTCCCGCGCCACGTGGTCGGCGCGCCGTTCGGCATTCGCATCAACGATCCCGGCGCGGTCTACCGCCACAAGTCGCCGGACGTGAATGTCTGGTTCCGGATCAACGCCCAGGGCATGCGCGCGGACCGCGACTATCCGCGGCAGAAGCCGGCCGGCCTGCAGCGGATCGCGTCGCTCGGCGACTCGTTCACGGTGGGCTACGAGGTCGAGGGCGACCAGACCTTCTCGAGCGTGCTCGAGCGGCAGCTGCGCGCGGCGGGGCGCTCGGTCGAGGTGCTGAACGCGGGAGTCTCGGGCTTCGGCACCGCGGAGGAGCTGCTGTATCTCGAGCGCGACCTGTTCGACTACTCGCCCGACGTCGTGCTGGTCTCGTTCTACCAGAACGATCTGGTCGACGACGTGCGCTCGGACCTGTTCCGGCTCGAGAACGGCAAGCTCGTGGTGGGCCGCGAGACGTACGTTCCCGGCGGCAGACTGGGCGACTATCTGAACCGGAGCTGGCTGCTCAACTGGCTGTCGGGTTACTCGAACGCGTTCGCGATGGTGAAGGAGGCGGCGAACGTCCTCGTGAAGCACGAGGTCGTCGAGCAGAACCTGGCGCAGCAGGCGCACGCGACGGGGAGTGACTCCGGCGCGGAGGACCCCGAGGCCGCGCGCGAGCGCGCGCTCGCCGGCGCGCTCTTCGAGCGGATCTACTCCGACTGCCGCGAGCGGGGCATTCCGCTCGTGATCCAGAGCATTCCCACGCCGAACAAGAACGAGCACCCGACCGACCTCATGGAGCTGTTCCCGTTCGCGGAGTTCGACGTGAAGCGAGAGGGACTCTCTTTTTTGCCGGCCAAGTCCGTGCTGCAGCCACACCTGGAGCACGAGGTGCTGTACTACGCGCACTCGCACCAACACTGGACGCCGTTCTCGCACCGCGTCTCGGGCGAGGCGCTCGCCAAGCTGATCCTCGACGCCAATCTCCTCGACCGGCCCCGTTAGAGTAAGATGGCGGCATGGCGAAACCCTTCCGCTTCGCGGTCCAGATCCACTCACTGCCTCCGGACTCGTGGCCCGAGCGCGTGCGCGCGATCGAGCGCATGGGCTACTCGACGGTCTTCGTCCCGGATCACTTCGGGCCGCAATGGGATCCGACGGCGCTGCTGGCCGCCGCGGCGGCGGTCACCACGCGGCTGAACGTCGGCTCGCTGGTCTACGACGTCGACTACCGCCACCCGGTGATTCACGCCAAGGGCGCGGCGACGATTCAGCTGCTCTCCGGCGGACGCCACGAGTTCGGCCTGGGCGCCGGCTGGATGCAGACCGACTACGACGAAGCGGGCATGACCTACGATTCGCCGGGCACGCGCATCGCGCGCCTCGAGGAGGCGCTGCAGATCATCAAGAGCATGTGGCAGAACGAGCGCACCACCTTCGCGGGCAGACACTACAAGGTGACGAACATCGCGCGCGCGGCGGAGCCCGCGTTCGCCAGTCCGAAGGTCCTGATCGGCGGCGGCGGACCGAAGGTGCTGCGGCTCGCCGGACGGCACGCGGACATCGTCGGCATCAACCCGAGCCTGATCGAGGGCAAAGTCACTGCCCGCACCGCGGCGGACCTCGCGCCCGAGCGACTCGACGAGAAGCTCGGCTGGGTGCGTGAAGGGGCGGAGGCCGCGGGCCGGCGCTTCGCGGAGATCGAGGTCAACTCACTGACCTTCGTGGTGGCGATCACCGACGATCCGAAGGGCCTGCGCGCGGCGCTCGGCGCGAACACCGGCATGACGCCCGAGCAGGTCGCCGATTGCCCGATGTTCCTGACCGGCTCGCCGGCCGAGATCCGCGACGGGCTCGAGAAGCGCCGCGAGCGCTACGGCTTCTCGTACATCGTGATCCAGGGCCGCGACCCGGCCGTCGTCGAGAGCTTCGCCGAGAAGATCGTCGCCCCGCTCGCCGGAAAGTAACTCGCGCGACTCCTGCGCCACGGCCGCCTCAAGGCAGGGAGTCGCGGGTCCGATCACCGGGACATGAGCGCCGCCGCCGACGGCCCGCTCCTCGAGCGGTACACGCTCGGACGCGGGCGGGTGCACCTGACTGGGCTTCAGGCGCTCGTGCGGCTCGCGCTCGATCAGCTGCGCCGCGACGAGCGCGCGGGCCACAGGATCGGCGCGCTGTTCTCGGGCTACCCGGGCTCGCCGCTCGCGGGCTTCGACCAGCTGCTGCGCAGCCTCGCCCCGCTGCTCGAGCGCGCGAACGTGCGGCTCGCGCCCGGACTGAACGAGGAGCTCGCGGCGAGCGCGATCGCGGGCACGCAGCTGCTCGAAGTGTTTCCGCACGCGACCTGGGATGGCGCGATCGGCGTCTTCTTCGCGAAGGCGCCCGGTCTCGACCGCGCGCTCGACGCGATCCGCCACGCGAACTTCGCCGGCAGCGCGCGCCTGGGCGGCGCGCTCGCGGTCGTGGGCGACGACCCGTTCTGCAAGAGCTCCTCGCTGCCGAGTCACAGTGAGCACGCCTTCGCCCACGCCTTCGTCCCGCTGTTCGCGCCCGCGGATCCCGCCGACGTGCTGCGCCTCGGGCTCGCGGCCTTCGAGCTCTCGCGCTACGCGGGGCTCTGGACGGGCATGCGCGTGGTCGCGGACGTCGCCGACGCGGGCCAGATCTTCGAGCTCGAGCCGCGCGAGCTTTCGTTCCAGCGACCCGAGTTCGAGGTCCAGGGGGCGCGCTTCTCGCCGCGCTTCGACACTGGTCTCTTGCCGCCGAACGTGCTGCGCATCGAGCAGGAGCTGGTGTTCGGACGGCTGGAAGCGGTGCGCCGCTTCGCCGCCGCGAACGGGCTGAATCCAATTCTGTCGCGCCACGCGCGCGACAAGGTCGGCCTGGTCGCCGCGGGCTCGCTCTACCGCGAGCTCGAGCGCGCGCTCGCGTTGCTCGGCTTGGACGAGGTCGCGCGCGCGAGGCTCGGCCTGCGACTCATGAAGATCGACCTCGTCTGGCCGCTCGAAGCCGGCCGCGTGCGCGAGTTCGCCGAGGGCCTCGGCGAGATCGCGGTCGTCGACACGCGCCGCGGGTATCTCGAGGAGCAGATCTGCGCGGCGCTCTACGGCGCGGAGTCACGGCCCTCGGTGCTGGGACAGCGCGGCCCGCACGGCGAGCTCTGGCTCGCGCGGCGCGCGGAGCTCTCGGGCGCGAGCTTGGCGCTCGACCTCGGCCCGTATCTCGCCGAGCGTCTGCGCGCGCCGGGAATCGCCGCCCAGCTCGCGCCGCTCGAGGCGGCGCTCGCGCGCGCGGAGAGCGCGCCGCCGCCGACGCGCGCGCCGCACTTCTGCAGCGGGTGCCCGCACTCCGCGTCGACCCGTGTGCCGGCCGGCTCGCTCGCCGGCGGCGGCATCGGGTGCCACACAATGGCGCTGCAGATGCCGGAGCGCGAGGTGCGCTTCATCGGCGCGATGGGCTGCGAGGGCGCGCAGTGGATCGGACTCTCGCCCTACACCAGCGCGCGTCACCTGTTCCAGAACCTGGGCGACGGCACCTACTTCCACTCCGGCCGACTCGCGGTGCGCGCCTGCGTGGCCGCGGACGTCCCGATCACCTTCAAGATTCTCTGGAACGGCGTCGTCGCGATGACCGGCGGCCAGCGCGCGATCGGCGCGAAGTCACTGCTCGAGCTGGCGCGCGACCTGCTCTCCGACGGCGTGCGCTGCGTGGTCGCGATGAGCGCGGACGCCGAGCTCCGCGAGCTCGCGCTGCGCGAGCCGCGGCTGCGGATGCTCGAGCGGAGTGACTGGGACGCGGCCATGCGCGAGCTCCGCGACGGGACTGGCGTGACGGCCATGATCTGGGACGAGCTCTGCGCCAACGAGAAGCAGCGGCAGGAGCGCCGCGGACTGCGCCCCCGCGCGAGCGAACGCCTGGCGATAAACGAGGACGTCTGCGAGGGCTGCGGCGACTGCGGCGTGAAGTCGGCCTGCGTGTCGCTGCGCCCGGTCGAGACGGCGCTCGGGCGCAAGACGCGACTGCACGAGAGCTCGTGCAGCGACGACCGCGCCTGTCTCGACGGCGATTGCCCGGCGTTCATTTCGATCGAGACTCCGCGCAGCACGCCCGAGCCATTCGAGGCGCAAGTCACTCTGCCGCTGCCGGATCCGCCGGCGCTCGACTGGGACGGCAAGCGGCTCGAGCTGCTGCTGGTCGGGATCGGCAGCACGGGCGTCGTCACGATCGACGCGCTCCTGGTGCGCGCCGCGGAGCACGACGGGCTGTTCGCCGCGCACCTGGACCAGACCGGGCTCGCGCAGCGCGGCGGGAAGGTCGTCTCGCACTGCGTGCTCTCGTCGGAGCCGATCGAGGGCAGCGCGCGCATCGAGCCCGGCCGCGCGAACGTGCTGATCGCCTTCGACCCGCTGGGCGCCGCGGACCGCGAAGCGCTGCGCGCGCTCGACCCCGCGCGCACCCATGCCGTCGCGCACTCGCTGTACGTGCCGACCGGCGCCGACGTGGTGAACCCGCGCGCGCGCGAGCCCGAGATCGAGTCACTCGTCGCGCCGCTGCGCGCAGCCACGCGCTCGCTCGCGCTGGTGCCGGCCGAGCTGCTGGCCGACGCGGCGCTCGGCCAGCCGCTGGCGGCCAACCTGGTCACCTTGGGCTTCGCGTGGCAGCGCGGCCTGGTACCGCTGTCGGCCTCGGCGCTCGAGCGCGCGATCCGCGAGAACGGCGTCGCGGTCGAGAGCAATCTGCGCGCGTTCGCGCTCGGCCGCGCCGCCGCAGCGGATCCCGAGCTCGCGGCTCGGCTCGTCGCGGACGCGACGCCGCCCGCGATCGGCGGCGAGGAGTCACTCGAGCGCGCGGAGCGCCTGCTCGGCTCCAACTTCTCGGCGCTGCAGGAAGCGCTGGGGCGCTTCGCGTCGAGCAAGGACTCGGCGGATCTCTTGCGGCGAGTCGCCGGCTTCGCGGCGGACCTCGTCGACTATCAGAACAAGCGCCTGGCCGCCCGCTACTGCGCGCGCCTGGCGCGCGTGGCGCACGCGGAGGCGGCCGTCGACGCCGAGGCGCCCTCGCTCACCGCGGTGGCGGCGCGCGAGCTCTACCGCGTCCTCGCGTACAAGGACGAGTACGAAGTCGCGCGGCTCTTGCTGCGCGGCCCGCATCGGCGCTGGCTGCGCCGGCACAGCCGCGGCGAGCCGCGGCTGCGCTACCACCTACACCCGCCGGTGTTGCGTGCGCTCGGGCTGCGCCGGAAGCTCGCGCTCGGCAGCGACTTCGAGCCGGCGCTGCACGCGCTCGCCGCGCTGCGCCGCCTGCGCGGCACGCCGTTCGACCCGTTCGGCTACACGCGCGCGCGCCGGCTCGAGCGCGATCTCGCGCGCTGGTACGAGAACGTTCTGGACGAGCTGTGCAGCGCACTCTCGGCCGAGAATCGCCGCGACGCGGTCGAGACCGCGTCGCTCGCGCAGGAGATCCGCGGCTTCGAGTCGATCAAGGAGGCGCGCGCCGCGCGCGTGCTGCCGCTGGTCGAACGCCGCCTGCAGGCGCTCCGCGCGCGCCGCTGAGTTAGCATGCCGCCATGTCCGACTGGCTCCGCCTGGCGCGCGACGGCGCGGTCGTGCGCCGCGCACTGCGCACGGCGCTCCTGGTCGGATCGATCTTGACCGCGATCAATCACGGCGAGGCGATCCTGCGCGGCGACGTCGACGGCGTGCGGCTGTTCCGGATCTGCCTGACCGTGCTCGTGCCCTACGCCGTGTCGACGACGTCGAGCGTCGCCGCGCTGCGCTCGGTCGCCGGGAATCCGCCGGCCGGCGGCTAGCGCTTCGGCGCCAGCCAGTCGCGGCAGTCGTCGACGTCCGCGGATTCGACGTAGATGATCGGCTCTTGGCCGATCCGTCGCGAGAGGTCATCGGTCTCATCTCTGCCGTCCTCGAGTGACTCCGCCGAGGCGACCGAAAGCGCCTCGCCCGAGACACGCAGGCAGAGCCGCTCTCCGCCGCCGACCGCGCGCGCGTCGTCGTCCTGCACCAGCCCGAAGAGCGTGCCGTAGGTCCCGCGATTCGCAGCGATCAGCGCGATCGGCACGGCGATGTTCGCGAGCCGCGCACCCGACTCGGATCCGTACAGGTGGAAGTCCGGGTAGTCGCGCATGTAACCCAGCGCGTTGTCCGCGTCGATCACCATGACCTTGAGATTCACGGGCGACCGGGTCCAATCCTCGCTCGCCGCGTCGACGATGAAGTACCGGCCCTCGACGGCTCCGTTGCGCGTGAAGCGGACTTCCTCGTCTTGTGACTCGACCACGACCTGGCCGCCCTCGATCACCGGATCGAGCGGGTTCTTGCGCACGTAGCGCACCATGAAGTGCCCGAGGATGAAGACCGCAAGCACCAGCAGGACGATCTTCCACATGGCTTCCTATCGGCAGGTCCCCGGCAGCGAGGAAGGCCGAGTTGCGCGCTCCAGGCCCCCAACTCAATATCGCGCGCGTGAAGCTTCTCTCATGGAACGTGAACGGACTGCGCGCCGCGGAGCGGGCGGGCTTCCTGGACTGGTTCGCGCGAGAGCGCGCGTTCGCCGTGTGCGTGCAGGAGATCAAGGCGCGCCCCGAGGAGCTGAAGCCCGAGCTGTGCAACCCGCTCGGCTATCACTCCTACTTCCACCCGGCGGAGCGGCCCGGCTACAGCGGCGTCGCGACGTTCACGCGCAGGGAGCCTCTGGACGTGAGGTACGGGCTCGGATCGCCGGAGTTCGATCGCGAGGGCCGCGTGCTGCGACTGGAGTTCCCCGACTTCGTGCTCGTGAACGCCTACTTCCCGAACAGTCAGCGCGATCACGCGCGCCTCGACTACAAGCTCGCTTTCTGCGCCGCGATGCTGCGTCTGGTGAACCGCACGCGCGCCGCCGGGAAGCACGTGCTGCTGTGCGGCGACTACAACATCTGCCACCGCGCGATCGATCTCGCGAACGCGCGCCAGAACGAGAAGAACGCGGGCTATCTGCCCGAAGAGCGCGCCTGGATGGAGCGCTTCCTGACTCGCCACGGCTGGGTCGACACGTTCCGGAGTCGCTGCCCCGAGCCGGGTCACTACACGTGGTGGAGCTACCGGCCCGGCGTGCGCGCGCGGAACGTCGGCTGGCGCCTCGACTACTTCGTCGCCAACCGCGAGATCCAGGACCGCGTGGCGCGGGTCAGGCACCAGAGCGACGTGCGCGGCTCCGACCACTGTCCAGTCGAGCTCGCGCTGCGCGCCTAGTGACCGAGCGCGCGGCCCACGAGTTCGTGTTCGCCCCGCGCGGTCCGTTCTCGCTCGCGCGGACGAGCGCGCGCTTCGTGCGGCTCCCGGACCCGGTGAACGTCATCGCCGACGGCGCCTTCGCGCGGCTGGTGCCCGCGGGCCGCGAGCTCGCGCTCGTGCGCGTCGCGCAGGAGGGCCCGGTGACTCGCGCCCGGCTGCGCGTGCGCATCGACGGCGCGCGCGGCGCGGCGGCGCGGCCCGCAGCGGAGCGGCTGTTGGAGCGCGTGCTCGGCGCCCACGCGGACCTGCGCCCGTTCCAGCGCGCGCACGCGTCGGACCCGCTGCTCGGTCCGGCGCTGCGCGCGCACCGCGGCCTGCGGGTCGCCGGCAGCTTCGACCTGTTCGAGGCGCTGGTGAACGCGGTGCTGACGCAGCAGGTGAACCTGCAGTTCGCATTCTCGATTCGCGCCGAGCTGGCGTGCGCCTTCGGCGCGCGCGCCCGGGTCGACTCACGCGAGTGGCTCGCCTTCCCGACCGCGGAGCGGATCGCGCGCGAGAGCGAGGCGAGCTTGCGCGCGTTTCGCATGACCTCCGCGAAGGCTGCGGCCATCCACCGGCTGGCGTGCGCGTGCGCCGAGGGCGCCCTCGACGAGTCACACCTCGCCGCGCTACCCGACGAGCACGCGATCGCCGAGCTCATGCGCTGGAGGGGCGTCGGCCGCTGGACGGCCGAGATCGTCCTGCTGCGCGGCCTCGGCCGCCTCGACATCTTCCCCGCCGGCGACCTCGCCGTGCTGAAGCGCCTCGCGCGCCGCTGGCTCCCCGACCCCGAGCCGCCGAGCGAGTCCGCGGTCCGCGCGTTCTCCGAACGCTGGCGCCCCTTCAGGTCACTCGCGCTCGTCTACGGCCTCGAATCCCTGGCCGCGGAAGCCAGCAAGCCCAGCGCGCAGCGCAAGGCGCGCAGTGAGCCGAAGGCGAACGAAGAGCGGCTGGCGCGGCTCCGCGGCGCCCGGCCCCGCTAGATCTGGTAGTCCGGATCGACCGACCCAGACTCCTGATCCTTCTGACTCACGTGCAGCCGCGGCGGCTCGATCTGAATGCGCGAGAACGGCGGCACCGATTCGTGCAGCCAGACGTTGCCGCCCACCACCGAGCCCTCGCCGATCACCGTGTTGCCGCCGAGGATCGTCGCGTTCGCGTAGATCGTGACGTCGTCCTCGACCGTCGGATGCCGCTTCTTGCCGATGTCTGCGCGGCCCTGCTTGTTCGAGAACGCGACCAGGCCGACGCCCTGGTACATCTTCACGCGGTTGCCGATCACCGCGGTCTCGCCGATCACGACGCCGGTGCCGTGATCGATGAAGAAGTGGCAGCCGATCGACGCCCCGGGGTGAATGTCGATGCCGGTCTTGCTCTTCGCGTGCTCGGACATGATGCGCGCCGCGACCGGCGCGCCGAGCTCGTAGAGCACGTGCGCGATGCGGTAGGTCGAGACGGCGTACGCCGACGGATAGGCTGCGATCACCTCCGCGTACGACTTGGCGGCGGGATCTGCCTTGAAGGCGGCCTCGACGTCCATGCCGACGCAGTGGCGCACCTCGGGCAGCCGCTCGACGAAGCCCGACGCGAGGTCGGAGCCCACCAGCCCCGAAAGGAGCCCATGCACGACCTCGAGATCCGAGTTCAGGCGCTCGATCGGCGTGCGCTCGAAGACGATCGCGCGCAGGTTCTCGAGCACGTCGACCACGCGGCCGGTGTCCGGGCAGGCCTGGCGGCGCGCTTCGCTCACCGGGTCGTTCTGGTCTCGCTTTGCCGAAAGATGCTGGGCGATCGTCTCCGTCAACGTCGACACGTCTGGGACTCCCTTGCGCCTTCGATCCCCCACCCCGGCCGAAGGTTACTCGCCCGGCCCGAGGTTGCACAATGAAGCGCATCACACCGTTGACGCGCTGCGCGATCGCTCCCCATACTGCCGGTCGACCTCCGGGGGGAGCGTGACCGAGTACAGTCACTCGCGCCTGACAGCCTACGAGGACTGTCCGCGCAAATTCCGATACCGCTACGTCGACGAGATCAAGGTCGAGAGCGAAGGTGTAGAAGCGTTCGTGGGCAAGCGCGTCCACGAGATCCTGGAGCGCCTCTACCACCACGTCGGCCGCTTTGGCCGGCCGCCGAGCCTGGCGCAGGTGCTCGACCGCTTCCGCCAGGACTGGGCGCGCGCGTGGCACGACAAGGTCACCATCGTGCGCGCGGAGAACCCAGCGGAGTTCTATCAGGAGCGCGGGGCGCGCTGCCTCGAGAACTTCTACCGCGCGCACTACCCGTTCAGCGACGGCGAGACGCTCGGGCTCGAGCAGCGGCTGCGCCTCTCGCTCGACGGCGACGGCCGCTACCGCGCGATCGGAATCGTCGACCGCATCGCGCGCCGCGGCGACGGTGTGTTCGAGATCCACGACTACAAGACCGGCGCCTATCTCCCGCCGCAGCGGCGGCTCGACGAAGACCGGCAGCTCGCGATGTATCAGATCGGGCTCGAGCAGACCTACCCGGAGGCACGCGAGGTCGAGTTGGTCTGGCACTACCTGGCGTTCAACAAGACGCTGCGCTCGCGGCGCACGCCGGAGGCGCTCGAGCAGCTGCGCGGCGAGGTCGTGCGGCTGATCGACGCGATCGAGGCCGAGACCCAGTACCCGGCGCGCCCGGGCCCGCTGTGCCGCTGGTGTGACTACTCGGATCTGTGTCCCGACGCTCCGGCCGAGGCGCGCGCCGTCGCCAAGCTGCGCGCACCGAGCGCGCCCGAGCCCCTGCTCGCGTCGGGAGGCATGCAGCAGCTCGCGCTGCTTCTGGAGTAGTCGCGCCCGGCCGATAAGCGCGCGATGGCGCGGCTCGCGTGTCGCTGCATGGGACTGTCGAGCCGGCGGATCGCGGAGCTGCTGCGCGGCGGAGAGATTCGCGACCTCGACGCGCTGGCGCTCGCCTGCGGGGCGGGCGGCGGCTGTGGCACCTGCCGGCCCGAGCTGGAGGAGATGCTGGCAGACACTGCCGGCGTTCCAGTTCAGGACTCGGTGCGGCGCGCCAACCGCGCGCGGAACGGCGCCGAGACACTCCGCCGGGTCGAGACCGCGCTGTTCGGGAGCATCTCCGCGCGGCTGCCGCCGGCGACGCTGGTGGAGCTGGTCTCGGTCGACGGCCTGCGCGTCGAGCTGCACCTGGCAGTGAACGATCTCCCCGAAGTTCGCGCGCTGATCGCCGACCGCCTGCGCAAGCTCGTGTGCGCGGAGATCGAGGTCGTGTTCGGCTGATCGGCTAGACTCGGGCCATGTCCACCCCCAGTCTGCGCGTCGAGCGCATCCCGACGCTGCGCGACAACTACACGTATCTCATCGTCGACGCCGATTCGCGCGAGGCGGCGGTGGTCGACGCGCCCGAGGCGGCGCCGGTGATCGCTCGCGCCGAGAAGCTCGGCGTCCGCGTCGTGAAGGTCCTGTCGACGCACCATCACGCCGACCACAGCGCCGCGAACCCCGAGCTCGCCGCGCGCTACGGCGCGCCGGTGTTCGGTCACGCGTCGGACGCGCAGCGGCTGCCCGGATTCACGAACGGTCTCGCGGAGGGCGACCGCGTCGCGATCGGCGGGCTGTCGGCCGAGGTGCTCTTCATTCCCGCTCACACGCGCGGGCACATCGCGTACGTCTTACCGGGTGCCGTGTTCTGCGGCGACACCCTGTTCGCGGGTGGCTGCGGCCGGCTCTTCGAAGGCACTCCGGCAATGATGCACGAGGCGCTCAACGTGAAGCTCGCACGCCTTCCCGACCAGACGCGGGTCTACTGCGGGCACGAGTACACCGAGAACAACCTGCGCTTCGCGCAGACGCTCGAGCCGTCGAACACGGCGTTGCGCGAGCGGATCGCCCGAGTGCGCGCCGCGCGCGCCAGCGTGGCCAGTGACTGGCACGCCGCGAGCGAGGCCGAGATGACGGTGCCCTCGACCCTGGCCGACGAGCGCGCGACGAACCCGTTCATGCGCGCCCATTCGCCGGAGCTGGTCGCGAGCGTGCGCGCGCGGATGCCGGGCGCGCCGGCGGATCCGATCGGCATCCTCGGCGCAGTGCGGACGCTCAAGGACAAGTTCTGAGCGCGCGCCGGGCGGGGCTCGCGGCGGCCCTGACTGCCGCGCTCGCGGCGGTCTCGGGGCGCGCCGACCTGCCGTTCCGCCCCGAAGACCGGGTCTCGGTGCTGCAGGTCGATCGCCACCTGATCGCGGTCGCCGGTGTGGGATTCGCCGCGATCGAGACAGACCTCGAGCTGGGCGAGACCGTGGTCGCGCTCGACAGCCGCGGCTTCGTCGGCGTGATCGCGACGAATCATCGCTTGCTGGGAGTCGGAGCGCGCTCGAGCCAGTTCGCGGAGCTGCGCTACCGGATCGCCGAGAAGCCCGTCGACGCAAACGCGGTGCACGTGCTCGACCGCGTAGCTCTGGTCGAGCTCCACACCCGCCTGGTCGGGTTCTCGGCCGAGCTCGGCGGCTGGTTCGAGCTCGGCCTCGGCCCCGGCGAGTACCCGAGAAGGATCGACGGCGAGGGCGGCATCGCGGCGATGGTGACCCCACGCCGTGCGATCGCGTTCTCGTCGCGCTCGAGCGGCTTCGTCGAGGAATCGCTGGGGCCGGAGGAGGACGTCGAGGGCACCACCTTCAGCGACGCCTCGGTGACTCTGATCCTCCCGCACAAGATCCTGATCTTCCGCGCGGGCGACAATCGCTGGTCGAGCCTGATCCGCTGAGCGAGCCAGCGCCGAGGAGTTGACGAACAGCGTCACCGCGCTGACGGAACTCGGCCTCGTCCCGCCGGTTGCACGCGTAGCCATCGATTCCGACGCACGAAGTTTCGCGGGGTTGTGGGCGCAATTGCCCGTCGCGCACATTGGCACGCGCGATGCTTTGTGATCCCGCGTACGAAGCGCTTGCGGAGCAAGGGAGCGAGTCATGGCACAGGTCGCGCACACGCTGGCGGAGCTCGAGAGCCTCGAGGCGGCCCACCCCGAGACGCTGACCCTGCTCGACCTGGTCACGGCGGTCGCCGACGTGGCCGAGACCGAGGAAGAGGTCGTCGCCGCGGTGCATCACCTGATCGACAGCGGCCGGGTCCACCTGGTCGGGAACTTCTGTCAGCGCGACGTCCGCCGGACCCGCTGAAGACTCAGTCGGCCACCCGCAGCGCCTCGCCCAGCGCCGCCACCACGTGGTAGACGCTCGTCGCGTTCTGGGCGCTCGAAAGCAGCCTCCCATCGCGCGCGAGCTGCTCGCGCCAGCCGCGGCTCGCGGGCTCGATGTAGCGCTCGGCGCAGTGCTCTAGCGCCGCCTCGAGCTGCCGGCGCCGCTCGGGGTCGGGGCGCACGCGGACCAAGGTCGCCAGCGCCTTCAGGCGCTCGGTCTGAGGCCAGAGGCGCTTGTCGGTACGGAGTGCTGCACCGCTGCGATCGACCTGGTCGAATACCCCGCCGTCGACATCGACCCCGTGTCGCTCGGCGAACCCCAGCAGGCGGATCGCCGTGTCGAGCGCGCCGGCATCGCCGCCGAGCTCGGCGAAGCGGTGCAGAAGCGCGAACCACTCGAACCCGTGCCCGGGCTCCGCGACCCGGCCAGACGCGTCCGAGGCAGGCGTCCAGTCCGCGGCGAAGTACTCGCCCAGGGCACCGGTCGCGCGGTCGCTCCAGCGAGCTGCCAGGAGCCGCACGAGCGCGCTCGCCTCGGCCAGCGCACCCTCGCCTGGCGCGACCGCGTGCAGCGCGAGCAGCGCCTCGACCAGGTGCATGTGCGGGTTCTGCTGCCGCGGCCCGGCCAGCGGTTGCCAGTCCTCGCTCGCCGCCTCGAAGAAGCCGCCCGCCTCCGCGTCGCGCAGCCGCTCGCGGACCAGGGAGAGCGTGGCGCGCGCGAGGCGCAGTGACTCCGGCTCGCCGCTGACTCGGTGGTGCTCGGCCAGCGCGAAGATCGCGAACGCGTGACCGTAGAGGTCCTTCCGGCGGTCGAGCGGCTCGCCACCTTCGCTGGTCGTCGTGAACCAGCCGCCGTGTTTCGGGTCCCAGAACCGGCGAGTCAGGAACTCGAGCCCGTGCGCCGCCGCGGCTTCCGCCCAGTCACCCGCGCCGAGCTCCGCCCCGCGCGAGAACGCGAAGATCTGGCGCGCGTGCACGAGCAGCCGCTTGAAGCCGTCTGCTGCGGGCTTGAGCTCGGGCCCCAGCCGATTCCAGTAGCCGCCGCGGGCGCGATCGAGCCCGCGCCGCTCCCAGAGCGGGAGCAATTCGCCGAGCAGATGGGCGCGCAGCGCCGCGCGCGAGAGACGCATCGCGCGAAGACTAGCAGGGGGCGCTACGTCGCTCCGCTGATCGCGGACGAGATCGAGCCTGAGTCGCTTCGCTCGCGCGGCGCCTCGGAGTCGCGGAGGATCGCGACGACCGCCGAGCGGCAGCCGCCGCACGCGGACCCGGCGCCGCAGGATTCGGCGACTTCGCGCACCGAGCAGGCGCCCGCGCGCGCGAGGCGGCGGATCTCCCGGTCGGTCACGGCGTGGCAGCTGCAGACGATCAAGTCCCTTCCTCGAACGCGGGCCGGACTCTAGCTCAATTGAGAATGACTTTCAATTCCAGAGTGCCCGAACGGCCCGCGCTCGGCTACGCTGGCCAAATGGAAACCTCAAAGCGATCGCTGGTTTGCGCTCTGGCTCTGCTGCTGTCTCTGAGCGCCTGCGGATACAACCGCATCCAGTCGTCGGACGAAGGCGTGAAAGCCGCCTGGGCGGAGGTCCAGAACCAGTACCAGCGGCGCATGGACCTGATCCCGAACCTGGTCAACACCGTGAAGGGCGCCGCGGCGTTCGAGAAGGACACACTCGAAGCCGTGGTGCAGGCGCGCGCGAGCGCGACGAGCATGAAGATGGACGCGAGCGTGCTCGACGACCCGAACGCCTTCAAGAAATTTCAGGACGCGCAGGGACAGATCTCGAGCGCCTTGAGTCGGCTGCTGGTGGTCTCGGAGCGCTACCCGGAGCTGACGGCGACCGCTGGCTATCGGGATCTGCAGGCGCAGCTCGAGGGCACCGAGAACCGGATCGCGGTCGCGCGCAAGCGCTTCGTCGACTCGGTCGCGGAATACAACATGCTCGTGCGCTCGTTCCCGACGAACCTGACCGCGAAGTACCTGCTGCACGTCGAGGTGCGGCCGACGTTCGAGGCGGCGTCCGGCGCGGAGAAGCCGCCCGAGGTGAAGTTCTGAACGCAGGCCGCGCGCTCGCCGCGCTCGCCGCCGTCTCTCTCGGGTTCGCCCACAGCGCGCTCGCGCTCGACATCCCCGAGCTGCGCGCGCGCGTGGTCGACCGCGCCGGCGTGCTGTCTCCCGGAACGCGCCAGTCACTCGAGCAGTCACTCGCCGCCTTCGAGAAGAAGACCGGCCACCAGATCGTGGTCCACACGACGCCGTCCCTGGAAGGCTTGCCGATCGAGGACTACTCGATGCAAGTCGCGCAAGCCTGGAAGATCGGCCAGAAGGGCCTCGACAACGGCGTGATTCTCACGGTCGCGCCGAACGAGCGGAAGCTGCGGATCGAGGTCGGCTACGGCCTCGAGGGCGTGCTGCCCGACGCGGTCGCCGCGCGCATCATCCGCGAGCAGATCACCCCCGAGTTCCGCGCGGGCCACATGGAGGCGGGGGTCGTCGCCGGCGTGCGCGCGATCGAGGCGGTCACCGAGGGCGAGGAGCTGCCGCTGCCGAAGACCCGGTCCGGCGATCTTCGCCTGCATCCGTTTCTGCAGGTCCTCTGGCTCGTGCTCGTGCTGCTGATCGTCTTCGGGCGGACTCCGCTCTTGTGGTGGCTGTTCGGCGCGCGGGCGCTGCGCGGCTGGGGCCGACCCGGCGGAGGCTACTCCGGCGCGGGCTACCGGAGCGGCGGCTTCAGCGGCGGCGGCTTCGGCGGCGGCGGCTTCGGCGGCGGCGGATTCTCCGGGGGAGGCGGCGGCTTCGGCGGCGGCGGCTCCTCGGGGAGCTGGTGATGCACGTCGACGCGCTGCTCGCGCCCGACGGCGCCGCCGCAGTCACTGCCGCGGTGAGCGGCGCCGAACGGATGACCTCGGGCGAGATCGTCCCCGTGGTGGTCGCGCACAGCGACGCGTATGCCGATCTGCGGCTCGCGGCTGCGGGGCTGGTCGCGCTCGGGCTCGGCGGCGCCGCGCTCGGGCTCGCTCCAGAGATCTCGCTCTGGATCGTCCCGGCGCAGCTCTGCGCGGTCGGGGCCCTGTACTGGCTCTTCGGCCGGCGGCCGCTGCTGCGCCATCTGCTGCCGAACGCGCTCGCCGCCGAGCGCGTGCATCGAGCGGCGTCTCTCGCCTTTCACGACGCGGCGCTGGTGGAGACGCGCGACCGGACCGGCATCCTGATCTACGTCTCGCTGCTGGAGCGCCGCGTGCAGGTCATGGCCGACCGCGGCATCCACGCGCGCGTCGCCGACGGCACCTGGGACGGCGTCGTGGAGCGCGTTCTCGCGGGCATCCGCGCCGGCCGCGCGGAGCAGGGGCTGATCGACGGGATCCGGCTGTGCGGCGAGATCCTGGGCGCGAGCTTCCCGCCCCGCCCCGGCGACCGGAACGAGTTACCGGACCGGCCGCGCGGAGGGTGACGCCTTCTTCTGGCACTTCGGGCAGAGCCCGTACAGGATGTGCCGGTGCTGAGTGAGTCGGTAGCCGTGCTCGGCCGCCACCTTGATCTGCTCTTCCTCGATCAGCGCGCGTTCGAACTCGACGATCGCGCCACAGCCGGTGCAGATCAGGTGGTCGTGGTGGTGGCCCTCGCGCTCGTAGAGAGTCACGCCGTCGCTGAAGTGATGCGCGCGCGCGAGGCCGGCGTCGCAGAACAGCTTCAGCGCGCGGTACACCGTCGCCGCGCCGACCTCGGGGTGGCGCGCACGCACGACCTCGTACAGCTCTTCGCTCGACACGTGACCCTTGGCGGCCCCGAACGCGTCGAGGATCGCTTCGCGCTGGCGCGTCTGCTTCAGGCCGTGACTCGCGAGGTGCTCGGCCAGCTGCTTCTGCATGCGCCGGTCGGACTCGGCACTCGATGCCATCGGCGCGCCACGCTATCGAGGGCCGGTACGCCTGTCAACGCGCCAGGACAGGAGCAGGCGCATCGCTCCGCCGATGTCCGGGTCGTCGAGCAGACCCATGCGCGAGTAGGTCTCGGTGAGTCTCTCGCGCACGTCGCTCGCCCGCGCCGCGCCGGCCAGGTCGCGCGCGCAGGCGTCCATCACCCCGGCCTCCATCAGCCGCACGACCTGGCGAATCACGAGCACCGAGAACGGCGCCATCGACAGCTCGCGGATCCCCATGCCGACGAGGAGCGGCGCGATCACCGGGTTTCCACCGAGCTCGCCGCAGACGGAACAGGGGATGCCGGCGGCGCGGGCGCACTCGGCGGCGCGCGCGATCCCCGAGAGCACGCCGGGGTGGAACGGATCGTACGCGGCGGCGACCAACTCGTTCTCGCGGTCCGTGGCGAGCGTGTACTGCATCAGATCGTTGGTGCCGATCGAGAAGAAGTCGCAGGCGGCGGCGAGGTGCGGCGCGATCGCGACGGCGGCCGGTGTCTCGATCATGACGCCGAGCGGCGGACGCTCGCGGCCGAGCTCGCGACTCACTTCGTCGAGCAGCGCGCGGGAGGCGTCGACCTCGTCCAGCGAGGCGATCATGGGCAGCATCACGCGCAGATTGCCACGCGTGTTCGCGCGCACGATCGCGCGCAGCTGGGTGCGGAACAGCTCGGGCCGATCGAGCAGGACGCGGATCGCGCGCCAGCCGAGCTGTGGATTCGCCTCCGAGATGTGCTCGTTCGGCAGCGCCTTGTCGCCGCCGAGATCGAAGCAGCGCACGGTGACCGAGTCCGGCGCGATCTGCTCCGCCACCCGCGAGTAGCCGCGCAGCTGCTCCTCTTCGTCGGGCAGGCCGCGCGACGAGAGCGCGAGGATCTCGGTGCGCAGGAGACCCACGCCCTCGGCGCCGTAGCGCTTCACGAGGTCGAGGTCGAACAGGCCGCCGATGTTCGCGGAGAGTTGGATCCGGCGGCCGTCGCGCGTCTCGCTCGGCAGGCCCCGGAGCTCGTCGAGGCGCCCGCGCAGGCGCTCGTAGCGCTCGGCGATCTCGGCGTAGCGCGCGCGCTGTTCTCGCCGCGGCTTCACGATCACCACGCCTTCGAGCCCGTCGACGATCAGCTCGTCCTCCGGGCGCAGGCGCGAAGTGAGTCGCGGCAAGCCCGAGACCGCGGGAATCTCGAGCGAGCGCGCGAAGATCGCAGCATGACTCGTCGGGCCGCCGTGCTCGGTCACGAGCCCCGCGACCTTTTCGGTCTCGAGCAGCACGAACTCGCTCGGCGTGATCCGCTCGGCGACGACGATCACCCCGTGGCGCAGCTTGGCGTTGTGCAGCCGCACGCCCACCAGCTCGCCGACCGCCCGCTGCAGCACGTCCTCGAGGTCGGCCGCGCGCTCGCGCAGCGTCGTGTCGCCGGTCGTCGCCAGGATCGACGCGTAGCCCTGCAGTGTCTCGACCAGAGCGCGCGCGCCGTTGCCGTGCACGTCGAGCTGTCGGTGGAGTCGCTCGCGGAAGCCCTGATCTTCGAGGATCATGATGTGAGTCGTGAACACGTCGGCGAGCTCTTCGCCGAAGCGCTCGCCGACGGCTTCGCGCAGATCGTTGAGCTGGCGCACCGTCTCGCGCAGCGCGCGCTGCAGCGCGCGCCACTCCGCAGCCGCGGTTCGCGCCGGCCGGTAGTCGAGATTCGCCAGGTCGAGCCGCGGCGCGAGCACGTGCACCGGTCCGCGCGCGACGCCGGGCGAAGTGCCGATCCCGCGCAGCACCGCGCCGGGCTTGCGCGCCTCGAGCACCGCCGCCGCGCCGCTCGGCCCGCCCGCGCGGCCGGCCCCCGCGTCGCGCAGCGCGCGGTCGAGCAGGCGCGCGTTCAGCACGATCGAGCCGACCTGCGCGGCGATCATCTCGAGTAACTCGAGCTGCGCCGCGGTGAACACGCGCACGCGCGCGGTGCGCGCGGTCAATACGCCCAGCGGCTCGCCGCGCACCAGCAGCGGCACCGCGACCAGCGATCGGAAGCGCTGCTCGCCCGAATAGGGGAAGGCGTGCACGCGCGCGTCCTTGCGCACGTCGGGCACGGCGATCGTCGCGCGCTCTTCGAGCGCGCGGCCCGCGATGCCCTGGCCGACGCGAATCCGCATGCGCCCCACGGCCTGAGGATTCAGCCCGCGCGTCGCGCGCAGCACCAGTCGCTCGTCGCGATCTTCGTCGAGCAGATAGATCGAGCACGCCGAGGCACGCATCCAGCGCGCCACGAGGCGCACCACGTTGTTGAGCGTCTCTTCGAGGTCGTGGCTGCGCGTCAGCAGGCGGCCGAGATCGCGCAACAAGTTCGCGGACGGTCGCGGCATGCGGCGAGTCTAGCGGGTCACCTCTCGGCGCCCGAAAAAAGAAACACGGCACACAGAGCCTGCGTGCCGTGCCTTTGGGCGGAGAGATCCGCCCTGAAATCTCAACCGGCGGTCAGTCGAGGAAGACCTGGTCCTTGTCCTCGAAGCGCATCCCGAGGGCCAGGAGGATCTTGCGCTTGGTGTCCATCCGGCAGTTCATGCCCTTCTCCACCGAATGAATCGTGCGGAGAGCGACCTTGGCCTTCTTGGCCAACTGCGCTTGGGTCATGAGCTTGTTCTCGCGCAGCTCACGCACCCGGTTTCGCTTCCGGGGCTTGCTGTCGTCCATGTGCTCTTCGAAGCTCGTGTGCTCCATTGCGTGGAGCTCCTCCAGGTCAGTAGAGAAGCCCCCCTCACAGAGGCTCCCTATTGCTTGCTCGCTCCATTCGATCGGGCCTCCGAATCGAGTTCTTTAGCGGCGGCCACCATTTAGGGCCGATGCCAGCGGGGACACCGCGCGTCGCCGACGAGCCCAGCCGCACGTGATTTGCGAAGGTGTTGCGCCTGGATCTGCGCGCCGCGTGCCGGCGCACGAGCACAAATGTCGAGGAGCTGACGACTGACGCAGCCCAGCACCGAGCCGCCGACGCAGCCGCCGCCGCGCTCGCCGAGAGAGTCGGAGCCGAAGCCAGGCCGCGCCGCGCAGATCATCCGGCGCTTGATCGCCGCAGCGCTGTTGCTCGCGCTCGCCTCGGTCGCCGCGCTGTTCGCCGCCCTCTACACCGCGGACGCCGACTTCGTCGCCGGCGCGCTGTCGACGCTGCTGGGTCGCCGCGTCGAGATCGGGCGAGTCAGCCTGCACTTCGGCCGCCGGCTCGAGGTCGAGCTGGAGCGCGTGCGGATCGCGGACCCGTCGCGCCTGGACGCCCCGCCGCTGCTCGAGGTCGGGCGCGCGAGCGGCGTGCAGGCGTGGCCGCGCCTGCTCGCGGGCCAGTATCTCCCGCTCGACTGGACGCTCGAGGCGCCGGTGCTTCGCGTCCACACGAGCACCCACAGCGAGCTCGATCTGTCCAGCTTGCCGCGCCTGGGCCTCAAGGTCAGCGACGGGCGGGTCGAGCTCGAGACGGAGAGCGGCGAGACCTGGTCACTGCTCGGGCTGCAGCTCGACGCGCACCGCGCCGCGTTCGGCACCCGCGTCGACGGCGACGGAAGCGCGCGTCTGTCGCGCGGTGACACGCCGGTCAGCGAGCTCGCCGTGCGCTTCGCGGTCGCGAGCAGCCGCGCGGAGCTGCACGGCACGCTCGCGGGGCTCGATCTCGCCGCCCTGCCGAAGGCCGTGGTCACGCCGCGCGGCCGCGCCGCCGGCGCCTTCGATCTCACCGCAGAGGGCGGCGCGCTGCGCGGCCGCGTCGACCTGCAGATCGACCGCTTCGCGCTGGGCATCCCGAAGCTGTCCGGCCCGATCGCGCCCGCGAGCGCGCGCCTGGTCGCCGACGTCGAGTGGCGCGCGAGTCAGCTCGCGCTGCAGCTCCACCCGCTGGAGCTCGACGACCTGGTGGCGACCGGCAGCGTGCGGGTCGGCACCTCGCCGAACGGCCGGCTCGCCGCCGACCTGCGCCTGGCGCCCTTCGAGCCGGGGCGCCGCGAGCGAGTGAGTCCGCTGACCTTCCTGGCGCTGCGCTTCGCGAGCTGGGCGCGCGTGAAGTCGCGCATCGAGGCCGGCGTCGCCGAGGACATCCACCTGTCGGTCGACGTGCCGCGCGCGACTGCCGCGGAGAGTCTCTCCTACGACGTGCCGATGGCGCCGAACGCGTTCGTGCTGGAGCTCCGCGTGCGCGACGGCACCTATCGGGCGAGGCCCGACTCGGCGCCGCTCGAGCGGATGCAGGGCGAGCTCGAGATCCGGGGCGAGGTCATGGACATCCGCCACCTGCGGATGACTCAGGAGGGCCGCGCGCTGCCCGAGCTGAACATCCGCCTGGACGGGATGCACCGCCTCGTCCACTTGCCCGACGAAGAGGACCACGTCGTCGGCGGGCCCGGAGTTCCGCTCGCGGGCCTCACGCCGATGGCCGCCGCGCTGCGCGCCGGCGAGACGGCCGCGAGTGAGCCGACCGTCCTGCGCTTCGAGGACCTGTCGATCCGGATGCCGCAGTTCATGCTGCCCCTGCGCCAGGCGTCGGGGGCGATGCGCTTTCCAGACGGAGGCATCTCGGCGGATCCTGTGCAGGGCGTGCTCGGCGGCGCGCCCGCGACCTTCTCCGTGAATTGGGAGCGGGCCGCGGACCGCGTCGACGTCGACGTCAAGTACGGCGAAGACGCAGCGCCCGGCGGCCCGCTGACTGGCCCGCGCTGGCTCTCCGCGAAGATCGCATTCGAGCGCTTGTCTCTGCCCGACTGGCCGCTCTCGGAGGTGAACGCGCGGGTCACCGCGGAGGGCGCGCTGGTCGCGATCACCGCCTTGAAAGCGAGCCTGGCGGGCGGCGATCTCTCTGGCAGGGGTCAGCTCGATCTCTCGCAGGCGGACCGCGCGCCGTTCGCCCTCGAGCTCGGCGTCTCGGAGTTCGACCCGCGGCCGATGTGCGCGACCTTCGCGCTGCCGGCCGACAGCGTCGCCGGTCGCGGCTACGCGACGGCTCACCTGGCGGGCGCGCTGCGCCCCGGGGGTGACTTCGCGACCGAAGGCACGCTCGACGTGAAGCTGATCCTGCGCGACGGCAGCGTCGATCGGCTGCCGGCGCTGGTGGCGATCGCGCGACTGCCGTCGCTCCAGGGAGTCACTGGTCTCCTGGGCAAGCCGCTGCCCTACCGCACGGTCGAGCTCGACCTCGCGCTCGCGAAGGGGAAGCTCGCCCTCTCGGACGGCAAGCTGCTCGGGCCGCAGCTGCGCCTGCTGGCCAACGGCGAGATGGACTTCAACACCCCGCGAAAGCAGAGCGACTTCGTCGTCGCACTGCTCTTCCTGCAGACGCTCGACCGGATGCTCGAGCAGGTGCCGATCGTGCGGAACGTGGTGCTCGGCGAGGACAAGAACCTGATCGCGGTCTACCTGCGCCTGCAGGGACCGCGCGACGATCTCTCGGTGACTCCGCTTCCGCCCGCGGCGGTGTCGAGCATCGTCGGCTTCGCCTCGAACGCCGTGATGAGTGGCGTCCGCAGCCTCGGACGCCTGATTCCGCACTCCAGCGCGCCGGCGAGCGGCGCGCAAACTCCAACTCCGGCTCCCAGCCCCGAGCAGCGCTGAGGTAGACTTCCGCCCCTGTGAGCGAGGCGGTCGAGCGGATTCGCAAGGAGATGGCGCGGGTGCTCGTCGGCCAGCACGAGCTCGTCGACGGCCTGATGATCGCGCTCCTGTGTCAGGGACACGTGCTGGTCGAAGGCGTGCCCGGACTCGCGAAGACGACCGCCGTGCGCACCTTCGCGCGCGTGCTCGATCTGTCGTTCCGGCGCATCCAGTTCACGCCCGACCTGCTGCCCGCGGATTTGTTGGGCACCCAGGTCTACGAGCCGGCTCACTCGACCTTCCGCCTGCACCGCGGCCCGATCTTCCACCACGTCATCCTCGCCGACGAGATCAACCGCGCGCCCGCCAAGGTGCAGAGCGCGCTGCTGGAGGCGATGGAGGAGCGGCAAGTCACTCTGGTCGGTGAGACACTCCTGCTGCCCGAGCCGTTCCTCGTCATGGCGACCCAGAATCCTGTCGAGCAGGAAGGCGTCTATCCCCTGCCCGAGGCGCAGGTCGACCGCTTCATGCTGAAGCTGCGCGTCGACTATCCGACCCGCGACGAGGAGATCGAGATCGTGCGCAGCCGCACGGCGCCGGGCGAAGTCGAGCGTCCGACCGCGGCGCTGTCGGCGACCGAGATCATGTCGCTGCGCGAGATCGTGCGCGCGCTGCACGTCGAGCCCTCGCTCTACGCGTACGCGGTGGCGCTGGTGGCGAAGAGCCGCACGCTCGGCGCGGTCGAGCTCGGCGGCTCGCCGCGCGCGTCGATCTATCTGATCGAAGCCGCGCGCGCGCGCGCCTATCTCGAGAAGCGCGACTACGTCTTGCCCGAGGACGTGAAGCGCGTCGCGCCCGCCGTGCTCCGCCACCGCCTGCTGCTCTCGTACGAGGCGGCGGCCGAGGGCCAGACCTCCGACGCGATCGTTCGCGAGCTGCTCGCGGCCGTCCCGACGCCTTGACGGAGCAGCTCGCCGGGATCGCCCGCCGCCTCCGCGTGCGCGCCCGCCGCGACGTGACGACCTCGCTGACCGGCGCGTACCGGAGCGCCTTCCGGGGCCAGGGACTCACTTTCGAGGAGCTGCGCGACTACGCGCCGGGCGACGACGTGCGCTGGATCGAGTGGAACGCCACCGCGCGACTCGGGCGGCCGATCGCGAAGCGCATGCGCGAGGAGCGCGACCTCGTGCTCGCGCTGCTGGTCGACGTGTCTCCGTCGCTGGGCTGCGGCAGGCCCGACGCGACGAAGCACGACGCACTGCGCCGGGCGTGCGCGGCGCTGGCGGCCGCGGCGATCGCCTCGCAGGATCGCGTGGCCCTGGCTCTCTTCGGCGAACGGCTGCGGCGCGTGCTGTCACCGGGCACCGGCCCGCTGCAGCGCGAGCGCGTGCTGCATGCGCTCGAGGAGTCACTCTCCGGCGAGCGCACCGATGCCGGGCCCGCGCTCGACTGGGCGGCGGAGAAGCTGCCCAGACACTCGGTCGTCGTCCTGCTCTCCGACTTCCTGTTCCCCGACCCGGGCGCGCCCCTGCGCCGCTGCGCGAGCAAGCACGAGCTGGTCGCGCTGCGCGTGCGCGATCCATCCGACGAGCCGCCCGCGCAGCTGCCGCCGGTGCGCGTGCGCGCCGCCGAGGATCGCCGCGCTCGAGTCTGGCGCCACTCGCTCGAGGCGCGGCGCGCGCTCGCGGCGGCGATTCCCGAGCCCACGCTGCGCGCGGTCGGCGCCGATTGCGGAGACTTGTGGACGGGCGCGCGCCTGCTGCCCAGCCTGCTGCGCTTCTTCGAGGAACGGGCGCGAAGGCGGGCATGAGGCGTCGCGCGCGGCTCGCTCTCCTGCTCGCGCTCGCGGCCTGCGGCCGCGCCGAGCCGCCCGCGCTCGGCCTCGGCGCGCGAGTCACTCTGGACCGCAGCGAGGCGCGCGTCGGAGATCCGATCGGAGTCACCGTCGAAGTCGAGACCCCGGCGGGCTATTCGCTGCAGGCGCCGCCCGCGCCGAGCAGCGGGCCGTTCGCGTCGGAGTCGGTCGAGCTGGTGGCGCCGATTCCCGTGCCCGGCGGGCTGCGACACCACCTGCTCTGGACCCTGCGCGCGCGCGAGGTCGGCGATCAGTCACTGCCCTGGATCGAGATTCCGCTCGTGCGGCCCGACGGGAACGTGCAACCGCTGCGCGTCGGCGGCGTACCGCTCGCGGTGCGCTCGGTGAAGGCCGACCTGCCCGAGCGCGCGGCGGTCTTCGACATCCGGGTCGCGCCGCCGGAGAGGCCGACGCCGCTCTGGGTCTGGGCCCTCGCCGCGCTGGGCGCCGGGCTGGCGAGCGCCGTCTTTCGCGCGCTGCGCCGCCGTGCGCGCGCTTCCGAGGTGCGCGCCGGGCGAGTCACGACCGCCGGACGCGCCGCGCTGGTGCTGCTCGACGGGATCGAGTCGGAGCGCGACCCCCGCGGCGCCGCGGCGCGCGTGCGCGCGGCGCTGCTCGGCTTCGTGAGCGGCGTGTGGAACGTGGAGACGTCGGCGGTCACTCCGCGCGAGCTGCCCGCCGAGGTCGACGGCGACATCGTGCAGATTCTCGGCGGCCTCGACGCGGCGCGCTTCGCGGCGAGCCCGGCGCATGCGCCGATCGCGGGGCTGGCGGAGCGCGCGCGGGAGCGCGTGCGGTATGTGGCGAACCTTCGCGCTTAGCGCGCTGTCGGCGCGCGCGCTCTCGGTCGAGTCACCCGGCGTCCTGTGGCTGGCGCTCGTGGCCGTGGCCGGCTTCGCGCTCGCGATCGCGCTCCGCGGCCCGCGGCGGGTGCGCGTTCCGAGCGCGGGGGCCGCGCGCCGAGCGTTCGGCGGCGCGGTCGACGTCCCCTGGGCCGTGTCACTCGGCCTGCGCGTCGCCGCGCTCGCGCTCGTAGGGCTCACCGCCGCGCGGCCCGTCGGGCTGGTCGCCGAGAACCCGGCGAGCGGCTCGGGCGTCGACCTCGTGATCGCGCTCGACGCCTCGGGCAGCATGCTGGCGCTCGACGGCGAGCTCGACGGCCGGCAAGTGACTCGCATCGAGCTCGCCAAGCGGGTCGTGGCCGACTTCGTGCGCTCGCGCAGCGGCGATCGCATTGGCCTGGTCGTCTTCGGCGAGCACGCGTTCACGCAGTGTCCGCTCACCGTCGACCATCGGCTCGTGCTCGAGGCGCTCGCCCGCGTCGACGTGGGCGTGGTCGGCGACGCCACGGCGGTGGGCGAGGCGATCGGCCTCGCGACCCGGCGCCTGCAGGTCGCGGGCGGGCCCGACGGCGCGCGCCGGATCGCGGTGCTCGTGACCGACGGCAGACACAACTCGGGCAAGCTCGCGCCCAAGACCGCCGCCGACCTCGCGCAGCTCGCCGGCGTGCGCATCCACGCCGTCGGCATCGGCAGCGAGGGACTGGTTCCCTTCGCGCAGCCCGGAGCCGAGGCGCCGATGCGCTTCGAGCGCGTCGACCTGGACCGCGAGACACTTCAGGCGGTCGCGGGCGCGACGGGCGGCCGCTTCTTCCACGCGCGCCGGCCGGAGGACCTGCGCGAGGTCGCGGCCGAGATCGACCGGCTCGAAGCGCGGCCGCACGCGCAGGACCCGCGCTACCGCCACGCGTCGCTCGCGCCGCTCACGCTCGCGCTGGCGCTCGGGTTGCTCGCAGCGGAGGCCGCGCTCGCGCACGGCCTCGTGCGGAGGCTGCCGTGAGTGACTTGGACTGGCCGTGGCTCGCCGTCGGGCTCGTCGCGCTGCTCGCGGCGCAGGCGGCGGTGCGCGGACGCCGCGAGCTGCGCGCGTGGCTCGGCGACGATCCGGCGAGCTTGGCGCGGCCGGCGCGCGCACTCGCCCTGTCACTCGCCGCCGGATGTCTCGCGTTCGGCTTGCGCGCCGCGCTCTCGACGCCGGAGCAGTTCTCGGGCGAGGGCGCCGACGTCGTGCTCGCGGTGGACGTGTCGCAGAGCATGGACGTGACCGACGTCGCGCCCTCGCGCCTGCGGCGCGCGCTGCGCACCGCGGAGCGCGTGGTCGAGCAGGCGAAGGGCGAGAGACTCGCGCTCGTGGTGTTCGCCGGCGAGGCCTTCATCGCGCTGCCGCTGACCCAGGACCGCGACGCCGTGCGGACCTACCTGCGCGCGCTGGACAGCGACATCGTCTCGGTGCGCGGCACCGAGCTCGGCCGCGCGCTCGCGCAGGCGGGACGCGCCTTCGATCCGCACTCGAGCCGGCCGCGCACGGTGATTCTCTTGACCGACGGCGAGGACTTCGGGGCGCCGCCCGAGTCCGAGATCGGCGAGCTTCGCGCGCTCGGCGTGCGCATCGCCGCGGTCGGATTCGGCACGGCGGAAGGAGGTCCGGTGCCCGGCCAGGCCGCGCTAGCCGAGGCCGTGCGCATCGGCGAAGACACCGTCTCGCGCCGCAACGACGGGCTCTTGGAACACGTCGCGGACGCCACCGGCGGAGCGTACTTCCGCGAGATCGAGGAGCGCCCCTCGCCGGCGCAGCTTCTGCCCCGGCACGATGCCGCCGGCGCGGTGACTCCCGCGCAGCGGCGGCGCGACCCGCTCGTCCCGATCCTCGCGCTCGCCGCACTCGCGCTCGCGGCCGAGCTCTGGCTCTCGAGCGGCGTGTTCGCAGCGCGCCGCGGGGTGACTCGCCCCGGGCTGTGGCTGCGCCGCCGCGCAAGCGCGCTGACGCTCGCGCTCGTGTCACTCGGCGTCGGGGGCTTCGGCGCGTCCGGGCTGATCTCGCGCGGCGACGCGGCGCTCGCCGCGGGCAAGCCCGACGAGGCGCTCTCGCTCTATCACGAGGCCGCGGCGTCGGAGGACCGCGACGCGCGCCTTTCGATCCGAATCGGAAACGCGCTCTTCCGGCTCGACCGCCTCGACCAGGCCGCGAGCTCGTATCTCGAGGCGCTGCGCATCCTCGAGTCCGACGACGCGGAAGTGCGTTTCGCCGCCAGCTTCAACTTGGGCAACACCTTCGCCGCGAAGCAGCATTTCGAGGAGGCGCGCGACGCGTACTGGGCGGCGCTCGTCGCGCGGCCGGACAGCGTCGAGGCGAAGTTCAACTACGAGTGGGCGGTCGACCACATCCGCGAGACGCCGCCCGTCCCCGAGCCCGAACCGGCGAACGAGCCGAAGCGAGAGAGCAAGGGCTCCGGTCAGAGTCAGTCGAGCGAGTCCCAGCCGCAGCGCAGCCAGGCGAAGCCCGAGCGCGGCTCGCTCGACGAGCAGGAGGCGCAGCGCTGGCTCGACTCACTCGAGGAGCCCGTCGGCGACGCGCTGCGCCAGCAGGTGACCAACGCGACCGGCGGCCGGGTGCGGGCGCGCCCCGGCGGAAAGACGTGGTGAGCGCGGCGCGCGCTCTGGCCGCGCTCCTGTTCGCGCTCGCGATCGAGGCGCGCGCGGCGGTGGAGAGCGCGCCGCTCGAAGTGAGTCTGCACGTCGACCGCGAGAGCGTGCTGCTGCACGAGCAGGTCGTGCTTTCGATCGAGATCGTGCATCCGGCCGACGCGCGCGCGAGCTGGGAGCCGCCACCCTTCGACGGATTCTGGGCCGAGCGACTCGGCACGCGCGCGCTGCCGGACGAGCCGAACGGCCTGCACCGAACGGAGTTCCGGCGCGCGCTGTTCCCGACGCGCGCGGGCGACCTCGAGATCGCGCCGTCCAAGCTCGTGCTGATCGGAGATGGCGGCGCGGAGCGCGAGCTTCCGGTGCCCGGCGCGCGCGTGCACGTGCGGCCGCTGCCTGCCGGTGTGCCGCCGGACCTGCTCGTCGGCCACGTCGAGATTCACATCGTGGGCGGCGAAGACCGCGTGCGGCTCGGGAAGTCACTCAGCCTCGCCGTCGAACTCGCAGGCGAGGCGAACGTCTGGGACGCGCAGCCGCCCGCGCTCGACTCACTGCTCGGCCCGGACGTCGAGGTGTTCGCGGATCCGCCGCGGCTCTCGATCGGCGAGGGCGCCGGCCGCGCGACCACGCGCCGGACCTTCCACTTCGCGTTGGTTCCCGCGCACAGCGGTCGGGTGCGGATGGCGCCGCTCGAGGTGAGCTACTTCGATCCGGCGACCGGGAAGGTCGCGGTGGCGCGCAGCGAGCCACTCGCGTTCGACGTTTTCGAAGGCAGCGCGAGCGACGAGCCGCGCTCGCCCTTCTCGAAACGGCGCCCGCTGGCTCCCGACGCCGAGCCGTGGCCGCTCTGGCCCGTCGGGCTCACCGCTCTGCTCGCGCTGGCCGCCTCCGCGACCTACTTGCAGCGCTGGCGGCGCGCGGAGCTCGCGCGCCTGCCCTCGGGCCTCTCGCCGCGGGCGGCGTTCGACGCGGCGAGCGCGGCGCGCGGCACGAGTGATTTTCACTCCCTGCTCGCGCGCGCCGTGCGCGCGGGCGTGCAAGCGCGCCACCACTTCGACGCGCTACCGCTGACGAGCGGCGAGATCGCCGCGCGCGGCGCCGAGCGCGAGGCGGTCGAGCTTCTCGAGTCGCTCGACCGCGCGCGCTTCGCACGGCGCAGCGCGGACGAGGAGTCACTGCTCGAGCGGACGCGCACCTATTTGAGGCTCTGAGCCAGCTCTCGCGACAAGAGCGAAACGGAGCGGCCGTCACTCACTTCCATTCGGCCGACCTCGGCGAAGCCCCGCGCGGCGTGAAACGCGAGCGAGCGCGGGTTGGGCGGACGCAGGTTCACCTCGCAGACGATGCGCGGGATCGCCTGCCGGCGCGCCTCGCGCTCGAGATCGCCGTAGAGCGCCGAGCCGACGCCGGAGCGCTGCGCTCGGCTCGCGACCGCGACCTGGTCGACGTAGAGAAACGACGCGTGCCGCGCCGAGAACCACGCGTACTCGTCGCCGATCTCGCGCAGGCCCGCGGCGAACGCGATCAGATAGCCGCAGAGGCTGCCCGCGCGCTCGGCGACGCGAAACAGGGCAGCGCGCTCGATGCAGGCCTCGACTTCCGCCGCGGAGAGGGGAGTCACTCCCGGCAGACCCTCGGCGTTCACGGCGAGGACCGCCTCGCGATCGCGTGCCGCCGCGGCTCGGACCCGGAGCTCCACGGCGCGCGCTAGTAGCGCTCGATCACGTGCTTCGCGAAGTCGCGAAACAGCTCGCGCGCGAAGTCGATGGGCGGCAGCAGCGTGATCTCGCGCAAGCCCGCGCCCTCCGCGCGCTGCAGCTGCGCGGTGATCTCCTCCGGCGTTCCGGCGAGGACCCAGGTGCGGATCGCGTCGGGAGTCACGAAGCGGCGCTCGGCCGGCACCAGAAACGCGCAGTGTCCCTCGTGGACCTGCAGGTACCGCTTGTCCCGCGGAGTCTGCATCTTTTCGACGTAGGCGCAGTACTCCTCGAACATTCCGACGAGCCCGGGCGGGACCGGCGGACCCGCGGCGGGATCCATGCGCCAGCCTTCCCAGGCGTAGTGCCACGCGGCGGCGACCTGCGAGCCGCAGGCGTCGATCACTCGTTCGCTGGCGAGTGACTCGCCGGGGCGCAGCACGACCGCCGTCGTGAGCGCCGCCGTGTGGAACTCCGCGGGCAGGCTGCGGCCGATCTCGCGCGCGCCCTGTGCGATCGCGCCGAGGCTGCGGCGGGTCATCTCGGGCGGCTCGTGGAGCGCCGAGATGCGCCCGTCGCCGTAGGCGCCCGCGGCGCGCAGCGCGCCGGGCCCGTTTGCGGCGACCCAGATCGGGATCGGCCGCTCGAGCTCGATGAATTTGCGGTCCAGGTTCAGGAACCGGATCGCGCGCGTCTCGGCGCCGTGCGAGTACTCGACCTCTTCGCCGGCCAGCAGCGCGCGCACGACGCGGAGATACTCGCGGAACTCGCGCGGGATCATCGGCTTCATGCCCATCACCCGCATCGCCGTGTGACCGGTGCCGATGCCGAGAAAGACGCGCCCGGGCGCGAGCCGCGCGATCGACGCGATCGAGTGCGCAGTCACCGGCGCGAGGCGGGTCGGCGCGATCGCGACCCCGGTCCCGAGCTTGATCCGCGAGGTGTTCGCCGCGGCGAGCGCCAGGGTCGCGTAGCAGTCCGACCAGATCATCTGGGAGTCCGGCACCCAGCCGTGGTCGTAGCCGAGTGACTCGCACTCGGCGAGCAGCCTCCAGTCGTCGATCTTGGTCGCGACCATGGCCCCGAACTTCACGGCGACCTCAGGCGGCGACCGGCGGCCGGCGCATGCCCCACGGCCGTGCAGTCTCGAGCTGCGCCGCCATGCGCAGCAGGACGTCCTCGCGGCCCCAGGGCGCGACGAGCTGCACGCCGATCGGCAGCCCCGACGCACTCCAGTGCAGCGGCAGCGAGATCGCGGGCTCGCCGGTCAGATTCTGGATCGGCGTGAACGGGATGAACGCCAGCAGCCTCTCCCAGGCCGCGAGCGGCGCGGCGGCGCTGGGAGTCAGTGCGCCGAGCGGCAGCGGCGGCGCGGCCAGCGTCGGCGTGAGCAGCAGATCGAAGCCCGAGGCGTAGAACTCGCCGAACGAGCGCGAGATCGCGTTGCGCCACTCGATCGCGTTCAGCAAGTCGAGCATCGGCGCCTTGCGGCCCTCTTCGCGCAGGGTCCAGGTCCAGAGCTCGACTTCGTCGGGGCGGATCGCGCGCCCGAGCATGCCCTCGACTACGGCCAAGAGACCCGCGGTCTGACAGATGATGATCGTGTACAGCGTCTTCGCGACCGCCGGGTCGTCGACGGCCGCCGGGTGGCGAACTTCGACCGAGTGACCGAGTGACTCGAGCAGCTTCGCGGCGTCGCGGACGGCGCTGACGCAGTCCGGGTGCAGCGCGGACGGCGCCCAGGTCGGAGAGCGGTCCAGCAGGCCGATGCGCAGCCTTCCGGGCGCGCGGCCGACCTCAGCCAGGAACGGCCGCTCCGGCGGCGGCGCGGCGTACGGATCGCCCGCCATGTAGCCCT
Organism: Myxococcota bacterium; assembly: GCA_044450765.1. Classification (GTDB taxonomy): domain Bacteria; phylum Myxococcota_A; class UBA9160; order SZUA-336; family SZUA-336; genus VGRW01. The sequence continues at coordinate 38,255 of JBIOJK010000011.1, forward strand.
GGGTCGCGTCGAGCAGCGCCGCCGAGTCACGCACCGTGCGAGACACGACGTGCTCGCCGGCCAGCCCGTTCCAGCCCTCGCCAGCGAGCGGGCCGAGGGAGATGCGCCCGCGCGAGGTCTTGAGTCCCACGATGCCGCACGCGCTCGCGGGGATGCGGATCGATCCGCCGCCGTCGTTCGCGTGCGCCGCGGCCACCATTCCCGAGGCCACCGCGGCCGCGGAGCCACCGCTCGAGCCGCCCGGCGAGCGAGTCACGTCCCAGGGGTTCCTCGTCGGTCCGTAGGCGAGCGCCTCGCTGGTCGCCGTGAGTCCGAACTCCGGGGTCGCGGTCTTTCCCAGAAAGACGAGCCCGGCGGCGCGATAGCGCGCCGCGAGATTCGTGTCGATCGGCGACACCATGGCGAGCGACTTCATCAGCCGGCAGCCGCTGTAGAGCGGATCGCCCGCGGTGGCGCAGATCAAGTCCTTCAGCAAGAACGGCACGCCGCGGAAGGCTCCGCGCGGCAAGTCACTCGCCGCCTGCGCGCGCCCCTTCTCGAACAGCGGAGTCACCACCGCGTTCAAGGTCGGATTCAGCTTCTCGATGCGCCCGATCGCCGACTCGACCAGCTCGCGGGGAGAGACCTTCCCATTGGCGACGAGCTCCGCTTGGCCGACCGCGTCCGTCCAGGTCAGATCGTTCGTCATGCGGCCAGCGTATCACCTTGACTGCGCGCGGTTCGGGACGGCCCTCGCCGCGCTACTGCAAGTCCTCCGGAAAATTCGCGTTCGTGAGCGAACGCAGGCTGGGATCGAGGGCGCGCAGGTCGGCCTCGGGGATGAACAGCGTCGCCACATCGCGGAGCAGCGCCCGGAGCGCGAGCTCGCCCCGCGCGATGCGGCGCTCGATCTCGAGCAGCAGCCGCGGCCGGTAGATCGCGAGCAGGGGCTCGGGCCCGCGCGGGCCGAGCGGCGCGATCACGTCGGCGGCGCCATCGGCGGGCGCGAGCGCAGTGAGCGCGAGCACGACGCGCGGATCCAGGTGCACCAGGTCGCAGGCCGCGACCAGCACGGCCGACGCCTCGCACGCCGCGAGCGCGGCGGCGACTCCGATCAGCGGCGCGCGCGTGGGGTGGCGGTCGACGATCACCTCGAGGCCGAGCGCCGGCAGCTGGTTCGCCTTGCCGACGATCCGCACGCGCGCGAGACACTCGGCGAGCGCGTCGGCGACGCGGCGCCCGAGCGGCACGCCCTCATAGGGAAGCGTCGCCTTGTCGCGGCCCATGCGCGTCGACGCGCCGCCGCACAGGACGGCGCCCTCGACGTGAGTGAGCCTCAAATCCCGGGCTCCGCCACGAGTGAGTCGTCGTAGAGCAGCTGGACCGCGACGCGCTCGCCGCGCGCGATCCGCGTGGCCTCTGCAGGCACGAACGCGAGGCCATCCGCGCGCACCAGCGAGAGCAAGATGTTCGAGCCCTGCTCGCCGCTCTCGCGCGCCCACAGCTCTTCGCCTCTGCGCTCGAGGGCGACCCGCACGAAGTGCGCGCGGCCGGCGGGCTTGCGGTAGTCCGCCTCGAGCTGCGCGGACGCGACGGGCCGGAACACTTTTTGGTGTCCCATCATGCGCAGCAGCGACGGGCGCACGAATTGCTCGTAGGTGACGTAGGTCGAGACCGGATTCCCGGGCAGGCCGAACACCGGGCGCTCGCCCACGCGCACGAACGCGAGCGGCGCGCCCGGCCGCATCGCGATGCGCCAGAGCTTCATGACTCCGCCGAGGCCGACCAGCACCTGCTTGATCCAGTCGCGGTCGCCGACGGAGACGCCGCCGCTCGAGATCACCGCGTCGCAGCCGAGCGCCGTACGGAAGCGCGCCTCGATCTCGGTGGGGTCGTCGGGCGCGATGCCCAGATACACCGGCTCCGCGCCGATCTCGCGCAGCGCGGCGCACAGCGCGTACGAGTTCGAGCTCGCGATGCGCCCGTCGTCGCGCAGGCGGTCGGGCTCGACCAGCTCGTCGCCGGTGGCGAGCACCGCCACGCGCGCGCGCGCGCGCACGGCCACCACGCTGCGCCCGATCGCCGCGAGCATGCCGACGAGCGGCGCGCGCAGGACGGCGCCCGGCGCGGCGACCACGACCCCCGGCCGCACGTCCTCGCCCGCGCGGCGCACGTGTTGGCCGAGCGACGCAGATCGGTGTATGCGCACGCGCTCGCCCTCGGTCTCGGTGTCCTCGACCATGACGACCGCGTCGGCGCCCTCGGGCAGCGCGGCGCCGGTCATGATGCGCGCCGCCTCGCCGGCGACGAGCTTGCGCTCGCTGCGCTTGCCGGCCGGCAAGTCCTCGCCGAAGCGAAGCACCACGGGCGCGCCCGCCGTGTCCGCGGCGCGCACCGCGTAGCCGTCCATCGCCGAGTTGTCCGCGGGCGGGATCAGCACCCCCGCGCGGATCTCCTCGGCCAGGACGCGGCCCGACGCCTCGCCGAGTCCCACGGTCTCGATCCCGAGCGGCGAGATCGAGCCCAGGATCAGCTCCCGCGCCTCCGCCACGCTGACCGACGTGCGTTCCGCTTCGACCGCCTCGCGCATTTCGCCTCCTCAGGGTAGTCTGCCCAAATCCTAGGCAGACGTCCTGGCGACCCGAAGGCCGAGTATATGCAGCGGAAAACCCCCCGATGACCGAATCCCTGGAGCGCCTCGACGCCATTTTGGGATCGCTGCGCGTGGGCATCCTCGCGGTCGACGCGGACGGCCGCGTCGAGCTGCAGAATCCCGAGGCCAGCCGGATTCTCGGCCTGTCGGGGGTCGCGACCCTGGGCCGGCCTCTGCTCGAGAGCCTGGGCGCGCAGCACCCCGCGGTGACGGTGCTCGAGACCGCGCTGCACGATCGCCGCGAAGTCGCGGAGCACGGCTGCCGCCTGCGCGAGCGCCTCGGCGGTCGCCCGCTGGTGGTCGACCTGACGGCGTCACCGGTCGGTGTAGGGCGCGAGCTGCGCGGCGCCGTGCTGTCACTCGCCGACCGCACGATCGGCATGGAGCTCGAGGACTTGCTCGGCCAGCGCGCCCGCTCGGAGCTGTTCGCGCAGCTCGCGGCGGGGATCGCGCACGAGCTGCGCAATCCGCTCGGCGGCATTCGCGGCGCCGCGGAGCTCCTGCTCGGCAAGCTCGCTGATCCGGCGCAGCAGCGCTACACGGAGCTGATCCGCGCGGAGACCGAGCGCATGCGGCGGCTGCTCGACGATCTCGCCGAGCTGACGCGCGGCGCCGACCTGCGGCCGCGGCAGTCGAACCTGCACCGAGTGATCGACGATCTGGTCGAGCTGCACAGTCGCTCCGAGACTTGGCGCGGCATCCGCGTGGTGCGCGAATACGACCCGAGCATCCCCGAGTTCGAATTCGACCCGGACCGCACGACGCAGGTGCTGCTGAATCTGGTGCGCAATGCGGCGCAGGCCATGGCGGGCAAGGGGACGCTCACGCTGCGAACGCGGATCGAGGCCGGCTACCACCTCGAGCAGATCGCGAGCGAGCGCTCGCGCATGGTGCGCGTCGACGTCGAAGACACGGGACCCGGGATTCCCGACGAAGACCTGCCGCTGCTCTTCACGCCGTTCTTCACGCGGCGCTCGCAGGGCACCGGCCTCGGGCTCGCGGTCGCGCAGCACTGGACGGTGCGCCAGGGCGGCCGGATCCAAGTCACGAGCCGGGTCGGACTCGGGACACGAATGCGTGTAGAGCTGCCGCTGAGGAAGCCCGCGTGACGCGCGTGTTGGTCGCCGACGACGAGGCCTCGATCCGCTTCGTGCTGCGCGAGGCGCTCGAGGAATCCGGTCACGAGGTCGTCGAAGCGGTCGACGGGAACGAGGCGCGCGAGCGACTGGCCGCGCAGCGCTTCGACCTGGCCCTGCTCGACATCCGCATGCCCGGCCCCTCGGGCCTCGAGCTGCTCGACGAGATCTCGGCACGCGGCCCCGACGCGCCGCTGGTCGTGATCCTGACGGCGCAGAACACCTTCGAGAACGCGGTCGAGGCCATGAAGCGCGGCGCGTTCGACTATCTGACGAAGCCCTTCGACCTGCCCCAAGTGCAGGCGCTGGTCGAGAAGGCGCGCGTCCTGCGCGGACTGCGCGGCGAAGTCGCGGATCTGCGGCGTCAGATCGGTGACTCCTTCCGCACCGGCGAGGCGCTCGTCGGCAAGACCCCGGCCATGCTCGACCTGTTCAAGACGATCGGGCGCGTGGCGGCGAGCGACGCCGCGGTCCTGATCCTGGGCGAGAGCGGCACCGGCAAGGAGCTCGTCGCGCGCGCGATTCACTATCACGGCCGCCGGCGCGAGGGCCCGTTCGTGGCGGTGAACATGACCGCGCTGCCGTCGGAGCTGATCGAGGCCGAGCTCTTCGGCCACGAGCGCGGCGCGTTCACGGGCGCGACCGAGGCGCGCAGCGGGCGCTTCCGCGAGGCCGAGGGCGGAACGCTCTTGCTGGACGAGATCGGCGACCTGCCGCTCACCCTGCAGGCGAAGCTGTTGCGCGTGCTGCAGGAGAGACTCGTGACTCCCCTGGGCGGACGCCAGCCGGTTCCGATCGATGTCCGCATTATCGCGTCGACTCACCGCGACCTGCCCGCCCTGGTCGCGGAGAAGAAGTTTCGCGAGGACTTGTACTTCCGGCTGAACGTCGTGCCGGTGCGGATCGCGCCCCTGCGCGAGCGGCGCTCCGACATCCCGCCGCTCGTGTCCCACTTCGTCGAGCGCTTCTCGCAGGAGCTCGGCGTGCCGCGCCGCTGGCCGACGGAGGCGGCGCTCGAGCGACTGAGTCGCCACGCCTGGCCGGGCAACGTGCGCGAGCTCGAGAACGCGGTGAAGCGCGCGCTCGTGCTGGCCTCCGGGGACGTGATCACCGAGGACGACATCGAGCACGCCACCAGCGCCGCGCAGCCGTCGGCCGCGGACTGGTCGGAGCTCGCCCGCCGCGAGCTCGCGGAGCGGCTCGAGAGCGGCGGCGCGGGCGGCGAGGAGGACGGCTCCGGTCCCTACTGGAGCTTCGTCTCGCGCCTCGAGCGCGCCGTGATTCGCGAGGGGCTCTTGCGCTCGCGCGGGAATCAGATCCAGGCGGCGCGGCTGCTCGGCATCAACCGCAACACTCTGCGCAAGAAGATCGCGGAGCTCGGACTCGGCCCGGCCGACGGCGGCGACACCGAACGGTGACGCCGCGGCCGCTCGACCGCCTGCGCGGGGTGTACGTGCTGGCCGACGACGATCCCCGCTGGCGCCACGGCGTGCGCGCGCAGCTCGAGGGCGCGCTGGCGGGCGGCGCGACGGCAGTTCAGCTGCGCCTCAAGCACACCGCCGACGGCGAGGCGCTCGAGCTCGCGCGCTGGGCCGCCGCGCGCGCGCGCGCGGCCGGCGCGCTCTTGTTCGTGAACGACCGCTTCGACCTGGCGCTGCTGGCGGGCGCCGACGGCGTGCACCTGGGGCAGGACGACCTGGCGCCCGAGCGGCTGCCCGCCGACGCGCGCGCGCGCCTGATCGTCGGTCTCTCCACGCACACCCTCGAGCAGGTGGACGCGAGCGGGGCGCGGCCCGTCGACTGCGTCGCGTTCGGACCGGTCTTCGCGACCGCCTCGAAGCAGTCGGAGTACGCGCCGCGCGGCCTCGACGCGCTGCGCGCCGCGGCGGCCCGCGCGCACTGTCCACTCGTCGCGATCGGCGGCATTACGGCCGAGACCCTCGCCGCGGTTCGCGGCGCGGGAGCGTGCGCCGCGGCGGTGATCTCCGCGGTCGCCGACGCCGCGGACCCCGCGCGTGCGACGCGTTACCTTCAGGCCCGCTTCGCCGCGCCGCCCCCCAGGAGTGACTAGCGCTTGGAACGCGGGATCAGCGCCCTGGGAGTGTTTGTGCTGCTCGGCGTCGCGTACGCGTCGTCGACGAACCGCCGCGCGATTCAGTGGCGCACGATCGCCATCGCGCTCGGGCTGCAGCTCGCGATCGCGCTGCTGGTGCTCCGCACGCCCTGGGGCGCGTGGCTCTTCAGCCGCGTGAACGACGGCGCGGACGCGTTCGTCGGCGCGGCGGGCGCTGGCATCGAGTTCGTCTTCGGCCGCTGGCCAGCCGAGGTGCTCGACGCCGACGGCCACGCGGTGCGCCTGCCCTACGTGTTCGCGATCCGCGTGCTGCCGATCATCGTGTTCATGAGCAGCGTGTTCGCGGTGCTGCAGCACTTCGGCGTGCTGCAGCGCATCGTCGCGGTGCTCGCGGTCGGACTGCGCCGGAGTCTGCGCACGAGCGGGGCGGAGTCACTCGCCGTGATCGCGGAGATCTTCCTCGGCATGGCCGAGTCACCGCTCATGATCCGCGCCTACGTGCCGACACTCACACGCAGCGAGCTCTTCTGCATCATGACCGCGGGCCTCGCGACGGTCGCGGGCTCGGTGCTGGTCGCCTACATGGGCATGCTGGGGCCGGCATACGCGGGTCACCTGGTCGCCGCCAGCTTCATGGCGGCGCCGGCGGCGATCGCGATGGCGAAGCTGATGGTCCCCGAGGAGGGCGTGCCCGAGACACTGGGCGACGTGCGGCTCGAGATCCCGCGCACCACGGTGAACGCGATCGACGCCGCGGCCAGCGGCGCGATCGACGGCGTGCAGCTCGCACTCGGCATCGGCGGGATGCTGGTCGCGTTCGTCGCGCTGATCCACATGGCCGACGCGCTGCTCGCCTGGGCGGGCAGCTCCGTCGGAGCGCCGGGGCTCACGTTCGAGTCGCTGCTCGGCACCGCGCTCGCGCCGCTGGCATTCCTGCTCGGCGTGCCGTGGCACGACGCCGCGCGCATCGGCGAGATCCTGGGCGTGAAGACGGTGCTGAACGAGTTCATCGCGTTCGGCCAGCTGGCGGAGGCGAAGGCCACGCTCGATCCGCGCTCGGTCGTGATCGCGAGCTACGCGTGCTGCGGCTTCGCGAACTTCGGCTCGCTGGCGATCCAGATCGGCGCTCTCGGCGGCATCGCGCCCGAGCGGCGCAGCGACGTAGCGCGCGACGCGATGCGCGCGCTGGTCGCGGGCTCGCTGGCGAGTTTCCTGACCGCCGCGATCGCCGGAATCGTCTACTGAGCGAGCGGCTCGGTCGCGGCGAGCAGAAAGACTCGGACGCGCGCGCCGCCGCCCGCAGCGTTCTCGCGCCGCAGCGAGCCGCCGCTCGCGACGAGGATGCGCTCCGCGGTGTAGAGCCCGAGGCCGAGGTGACTCGCCTTGGCGCTTGCGAACGGCTCCAGCGCCGCCGCGAGCTGCTGCGCCGAGAAGCCCGGCCCGTCGTCGCAGATCTCGACCGAGACCACGTCGACCTCGCCCTCTGCGCCGACGCGCACGGCGACCCGCGAGGCCCCCCGCGCGCCGTCGCCCTCGCACGCGTTCGCGAGCAGCGCGCAAAGCACGCGGTCGAGCCCGTCGGCGCCCGCGCAGACCGTCACGCGCAGCGCCTCGACTGCCGCGCTCGCCAGCGCGATCTCGATCGCGATTCCGGGATAGAGCGCGCGGGCGCGCGCGGCGCAGAGCTTCACGCGCTCGACGAGCGGCGTCGCCGAGACGAGCGGCGCGCGCGGGCCGGTCGTCGTCGCGCTGCGCCCTTCGCCGACCATTCGCTTCAGGCGCTGCAGCGCGTCGACGAGCTCAGCGGCGGCGGCGTGCTGGTCGGCGCTCGGCCTCGAGCGCGCGACCTCGGCCAGGTTCGACTCGAGCAAGAACTGGGAGGAGAGGAGCGCGGTCGAGAGCGCGTTGTTCTCCTCGTGTTGCCGGCGGCGGCGCTCGTCGCGATCGGTCTCCTGCGGATCGGCCCGCTCGATCCGGTCCTCCCAGATTCGCGCCTCGAGCGCCGCGCGCAGCGCCTGCGCCGTCTCGCGCCGCGCGCGCGCCAAGGCCGCGAGCCGCGCACAGATCACGAAGAACGGGAGCGCGCCGAGCAGCGCGCCGAGTGACACGAGCGCGGCGCTGCGCATGCGCGCGGCCCCGGACTAGCTTCCGTCGCGCCCGCCGCGGCGCCGCTCGCCCGCGTCGAGCTCGCGCACGATCTGTTGAACCGCTTGGCGCGTCAGATCGAGCAGCCGCGCCGCTCCGCTCCGACTGTTGCCGGCCTTCGCCAGCGCCTGCTCGATCATCACCCGGCGCACCTCGCCTTGGACCTCGCGCAGCGGCGTGTTGCCGACGTGCGCAGCGACGAAGGGATCGAGCCGCGGGCAATCGGTGAGCGCTTCCTCGACCGAGCGGGTCAGCTCCTCGAGCGAGATCGGCTTCGCCAGATAGCGCCGCGCCCCGGCGCGCGCGAGCTCGAACGCTTCCTCCGCCGAGGCCTGCCCGCTCATCGCAATCACTGCGGCAACGGGTCTCATGCGCACCGCTTCCTCGACGATCGGCTGGGCCTGCCCATCGGGCAGCGCGACGTCGACGATCACGACGTTGGGAAGGCGCGCCAGCAACGACTGGGCCTCGCGTACCGTCCCGGCTTCGAATACCTGGGAGCCCCAGCCGCGCGCGGCGCGCGCGATCGCCTGCCGGAGCGGCTTGTGGTCCTCGACGATCAAGACGCGTTCGGGCTGCGGGAACATCCCCTGCGAATCCCCTCCCAGCCGCAATTTATCACTTCCGCCCGGCGCGAACCTTCCGCCCTGCAAGGAATCTTGCATTCCGAAGGAACGCGGAACGGAGCACCCTAGGCGAGGTGTGAGAAAAGAATCCCTTCCCTCTCGCACCCGAGCGGCCCGATTTCATGGGTGGCTCTGCTAGGGCGGGCGGTGAGCGGCAGCTCACCGTCCGCCCTTTTCGCAGCGCTGGAGCCGAGCGAGCGCGCAGTCAGCGCAGCAGCTCGGCCATCGACGGCTGCGCCTCGACGTAGCGCTTGTGCGTGTCGAGATAGATCGCGCGGTACAGCGCATCGACTTCCTCGGGCGCCGGAAACAGCTTCGAGAAGCCGTGACTCACGGGGTCGAGCGCGAGCTCCGCGGCGCGCTGGAAGTGCGCGAGCAGGGCGCGCGGATCCTCGTCGCCCACCGCGATGCGGATCGTCGTCGGAGAGATTCCGGCCGCGCGCAGCGCCTCGGCCGAGAGCTCCGAGTGACTCGTCTGCGCGGGACAGAGCACGACGGTGTTCACCTGCCCGAGACTGACCTGCAGGCCGAACGCGGGCTCCAGACAGTCGAAGAAGCGCTTGAACGCCGAGATCGGGATGGCCGAGCCCGCGCCGTCGGCGCGCTCGAACGAGATCGTGAACAGCGGCGCCGAGAGCTCCAGGAACATCCCGCGCTCGCGCAGCCGCTCGTTCTCGTTGCCGGGAACCGCGTTGCAGTTCACGCGGATCTGTGGGTGCCGCGCGAGCGCGCGCGCGAGCGTCGCCGTCGAGATGCACTTCTGCAGCATGCGCAGCTCGAGCGTGCGCATGCCGTTGATCACCTCGAACGCTTTGTCCGCGTCGAGGAACGCGCCCTTCACGTAGTACACGTTCCAGAAGAGCGTGTCGCTCCAGTCGATCTCGCGGCGACCGCTCGAGCCGGGCAGCAGCGCGCGGCTGCCCTTGGGCAGGAACATGCGCTCGTTGCGCGCGATCGCGACGCCCGCGGTGGTCGTGCCGGTGCCGACCAGATCCTTGGTGTAGGAGTGAATCACGAAGTCCGGGCGCTCGGCGGGGTCGTCGCGGCGCAGCACCGGATGCAGGAACGGCGTGCCGACGGTCGAGTCACAGATCACTTCGAGCTCGGCCGCGTGCGCCGCTCGGCAGATCGCAGGCACGTCGAGCACGTAGCCGTGCGGATTGCACGGTGACTCGAGGTAGACGTAGATCTGCCGCCCCTGCGCGAGCCGCTCCTCGTGGACGATGCGCAGCTGAGCGAGCGCGAGCTCGAAGTCGCGCGCCTCGAAGCCGTCGAACCACTCGACCGCGACGTCCAGGTTGCTGCGCTTGCCGTACCAGTCGTGCAGCAGCTGGTGCGCGCCGCCGTAGACGTTCCGGCTCGAGAGCACGATGTCGCGGTAGCCGACCAGGTGCGCGAGGACGGCGTCGATCGCCGCCATTCCCGAGTTGAAGTTCCAGGCGAAATACTCGCTCGCGAGCGGGCCGGCTTCGACGTCGACGATGAAGTTCGCCAGGCAGATCGAGGTCGGGTTCATCAGCCGCGAGTAGATCTCGTGCAGGAGCTCCTTGCCCTGGAATGCGTCGTCGATCCACTCCGTGCACGCGTACAGGTAAGTCGCCGTGCGCGCGATGACCGGGGTCGAGCTGAAGATCGCCGTGACGTTGTCGAACAGCGCGTAGGGGCCGCGCTGCGCCGCGTGGCCGCGATCGACGACGAGTGACTGCCAGCTCCGGCGCAGCGGGTTCTGCAGCGTGTCGAGCAGCTTGGCGAGCTGGAAGCAGAGGAAGCGCTTCGCGTTCCAGAATGCGATGCGGTCGCGGCGGTCGAGCCGCGCGATCTGCTCCAGGGTCGCCTCCCACAGTCCGTGCATCGCCTGGTTCGCGCGGTAGACGTGGGCCGCGACGGCGGCGAGCTCGCTCCCGAGCGGGCTCGCGGGATCGAGCGAGAAGTGCAGCAGCTGCTCGCGCACGAGCTCGTCGACGCTCGCGGCGCTCGTGGTCTTCCGCAGCGGCGAGAGCTCGCGCGCCGCGCCGAGGTCGGACGTGTGGTCAGGCATCTAGCGGCTCTCGAAGAGATAGAGCGAGTGACCCTGGTCGTCCTTGCGAGACCTTCATGTCCCCTCCTTCTCATGCGCGGCGAGCAGTGCAGTCACCGCGCCGTTCAGTGGTGTCGCGATTCCGTGGCGCGCGCCAATCCGCACGATCGCGCCGTTGCGCGCGTCGATCTCGAGCGGCCGGCCGGCAAGGCGATCGTAGAGCATCGAGTTGCCCGAGCCCGCGGGCAGCGCCAGCAGGCGCGCGAGGATCTCGTCGGCGACGGAGTCGCCGAGCTCGGCGCCCTCGGCGCGCGCGACCGCGGCGCACTCGAGCATGATCCCGCGCGCGAGCTCCGCCATGCCCGGCTCGTGAAGCACCTCGACGGTGCGCCCCGTGAGCGCGGTGAGCGCGCCGCTCGCGGCATTGAGACACAGCTTGCGCCACGCGGCGCGCGCGAAGTCGCCGGTCGCTTCGACCGCGACGTCCGTGCTCGCGAACAGCTCCGCGAACGCCGCGCCGGTCGCCCCCGCGGGGACCGTGAGCCGCGCGCCGGCGCGCAGACGCACCCGGCCGGGGGCCGAGCGCGCCGCCGGCAGCTCGACCACCACCGGCAGCACCTCCGCCGGCCCCGCGAACTTCGCCACTCGCTCTCGGTGCTCGACTCCGTTCTGCAGCACGGCGATCGCCGTCCCCGGCCGCGTGAGCGCGGCCAACCACTTCGCCGCGCCCGGTACGTCCTGCGCCTTGGTCGCGAGCAGGACCCAGTCGACGGGCGCCACGCGCGCGGGGTCGGTCTCGCAGCGCGCCTGTACTTCGATCCGGCGCGCGGGTGACTCGACCGCGAGCCGCTCGAACGGCTCGCGCACGCACAACACCACGTCGTGTCGCCCCGACGCGATCAGCGGCGCTGCGAGCGCTCCCCCGATCGCCCCGACCCCGACGCAGCCGATCCGCATCTCAGGCCGCCCCTCGCTCGACGGCGCCACCGCACAGCCGGACCACGTGCCCGTGCGGGTGAGAGAGCGCGAGCATCTCACCCGGAGAGTAGCTGGCGTAGGCCCCCATCAAGGTGCGACTCATCATCTCGTGGGTGACCGCCACGGTGTGCGCGTCGGAACTCTGCGCAGCCAGCCAGGTGCGCGCGCGCTGGTACACGTCGGCATAGCTCTCGCCCCCGGGAAATCGGTAGCTCCATTTGTCCCGCTCGCGAGCCGCGCGCGCACCCGGAAAGCGCGCGTCGACCTCGGGCGCAGTGAGTCCCTCCCAATCACCTTGGCGATGCTCGGCCAGGAGCGGCTGAATCGCGATCGCCGCGGACGGCCAGCCGAGCTCGTGACACACGATCTCCGCGGTCAGACGCGCCCGGCCCAGCGGGCTGCACTCGACGGCCACGTCGCGTCGATCGCCCAGGATCGCTCGCAGCGCGCGCCCTGCGGCGACTGCCTGACCGACGCCGCGCTCGGTGAGCGGTGAGTCGAGACTTCCTTGCCGGCGACCCTCGACGTTCCAGAGCGTCTCGCCGTGGCGGATCAGGTAGATCGCGCCCGCACTCAAGGCTCGACCTCCAGGTCGCGATCCGCCTCGACCTCGGCGCGCTTGGCCGCCAGCCAGGCGAGATACTCCGGCCCGTCCCAGGCGCGCTGCAGACCGCGCCGGTAGAAGCTCGCGTTGCGCTGATACTGCCACGCGTTCAGCCGGTTCTCGCGCGACGAGTCGCGCGTCGCGATCTGCTTGGCCGGAACACCCACCAGGATCGCGCCCGGGGGAAACACTTTCCCTTCCGGCACGAGCGCTCCGCCGCCCACGATCGAGCCCTTGCCGATGACTGCGCCGTCCATGATCGTCGCGCCGACCCCGATCAGACAGTGGTCGCCGATCGTGGCGCCGTGAATCGTCGCGCGGTGCGTGATCGAGCAGAAGTCACCGATCCGCGTGGCCGCCTCGTAGCCGACGTGCAGCATCGCGAAGTCCTGGATGTTCGTCATGCGCCCGATGCGCACCTCCTGCGCCTCGGCCCGAATCACCGCGTTGGGCCACAGCGAGGCGTGCGCGCGGATCGCCACGCGGCCGTAGATCTGCACGCCGGGGGCGATCCAGACGCTCTCGTGAATCGACTGCAGCTCGTCCACGGGAACGGAGCTTGGCACGAACGCAGGACGGACGATAGGATTGCGCCCCCATGGCTTCGAAGACCTCCCCCGACATGACCCGCGGCCGCACGGTCGCCGTCGTCGGCGCGACTGGCGCCGTCGGCGAAGTGCTTCTGCGCGTGCTCGAAGAGCGCGCGTTTCCGGTCGGCGAGCTGCGCGCGCTCGCGAGTGAGCGCTCGGTCGGGACGACGGTGACTTTCCGCGGCAAGCAGATCCCGGTCGAGCTCGCTCAGCCCGAGGCGTTCGACGGCGCGGACTTCGTGTTCTTCGCCGCGACCGGCGCGCTGTCGAAGACGCTCGCCCCCGAAGTCGCGCGGCGCGGCGGCATCGCCATCGACAAGTCGAACTCGTGGCGAATGCACGAAGACGTGCCGCTGGTGGTGCCCGAAGTGAATGGCGACGCCGTCGAGAAACACAAGGGCATCCTCTCGTGCCCGAACTGCACGAACATGCCGCCCGTGATGGCGCTCGGCGCGCTGCGGAAGATCGCCAAGCTGAAGCGGGCCGTGATCACGAGCTTCCAGTCGGCGTCGGGCGCGGGACTGCCGGGCATCGAGGAGCTCGAGTCACAGCAGCAGGCGATCGCCGCGGGCAAGCCCGTGCCGCCGCCGAAGGTGTTCGCGCGCCAGATCGCCAACAACGTGGTGCCGCTGTGCGAGACGTTCACCGACAACGGCTACTCGACCGAGGAGATGAAGCTCCTCCACGAGACGCGCAAGATCCTCGAGGACCCGAACATCGAGGTCGCGATGACTTGCGTCCGCGTGCCGGTGCCGGTGGGTCACTCCGCCTCCATCCTGCTCGAGAGCGACCCCCCGATCTCTCCCGAGGCCGCGCGCGCCGCGCTGGCCGCGTTCCCCGGAGTGATCGTGCAGGACGACCCGAGTCACAACGTGTTCCCGACGCCGGCCGAGTGCGCGGGGCGCGACGAGGTGTTCGTGGGGCGCATCCGCAAGGATCTGACCAGCGATCGCCTGTGGCTCTGGACGGTCGGCGACAACCTGCGCAAGGGCGCCGCGACCAACGCCGTGCAGATCGCCGAAGAGCTGATGCGGCGCGGGCTGCGCTGAGCCGAGTCAC
>JBIOJK010000012.1:0-50191 GCA_044450765.1 Myxococcota bacterium
CTCACTGCGCGCGGCTGCGCCGCTTGCGGGCTCCGCGCGAGGGCGTCCTCGCGCTCCGCCGTCGCGTCGATCAACGCAGGGCTCGAGACGACTCAGGTCCGGTTCTCCTCGAGCTGACAAACCGTGCGACGGCCGAGCGAGGGCCGCCCCGAGCGGGGCCCGCAAGCGGCGCAGCCGCGCGCAGTGAGCCGCAGGCGAACGAAGTCGATAAGACTCAACCGATGGCGTAGCCGAAGATCTCGTCCATCACCCGGTCGCGCTGCGAATCGGTGAGTGACTCGTCGATCGGAAGCAGGACCCCGGTCGCGCGCGCGTGCTCCGCCGCCGGCAGGCTCGCGAGTTCGCGCTCGGCGAGCGGCAGGCGCAGGCGCCGAGTCTCGATGCCGCCCTCGGCCAGGAGCTTCGAGAGATCTTCCGCCGATGCGCGTGCGAAGCGAGTGAGTCGCAGGAGATAGCCCGAGTAAGTGGAGAGCGCGCTCTCCGGCGTGGGCGGAACGCGAAACGCGTCGTAGCGCGAGAACTCCGCGGAGTACGCGCTCGCGATGCGGCGGCGCGCCGCGAGGCGATCCTCGAGGCGCTCGAGCGAGGCGAGCGCGAGCGTCGCCAGCCCGTCGCCCAGGCGCTCGGCGCCGAGCGTCGGCTCCAGATCCTTCGCCAGGTCCTCGGGCAGCGCCAGCAACGCCAGCTCGAAGCCGGGCGCGCGACAGCCGAGCGGCATGCGGAAGACGCTGGCGCACGGGCTGCGCCCGACGCGCGAGTCACCGAAGCGAGCGCCCAGGCTCTCGCAGGCGTCCTCGATGACTTCGAGCCCGCGCTCTTCGGCGAGGCCGTACAGCGCGTCGATCTCGGCCGGCTGACCCAGCGGGTGCGCGACGATCAGTGCGCGCGCACGCGCGCCGATCGCGGCCGCGGCTGCGCCCGGTGCCAAGGTCAATCGCTCCGGGTGCACGTCCGCGAACACCGGCTGCAGCTCGGCTCGGCGCAGTGAGTCGACCGCGCTCGCGGACACGACGCCCGGCACGATCACCTCGTCGCCCTTCGCGAGCGGAAGCGAGCGGAGCACCGCGCGAAACGCAGCGCGCGGTGAGTAGAGTGCGAAGACGCGCTCGGCGCCGAGATAGCTTGCGGCCCGCCGCTCGAGCTCGTGGGTCGCGGGCCCCGCGTCGGGCCGCGCCGCGATCGCCGCCAGCTCGTCGCCCGGCGCAGCCGCCGGCTCGAACGGGACCGCGAATGCGCGCTCGGCGCGCGGCAGCGCGTGGCGGTCGAGAAATTCCTCGAGACAGCCGGCGAGCTCCTCGATCATGGACAGATACGCGTCGCCGGCGTCGGCGCCGGCGAGCGCGGGAAGCTCGCGGCGCGTGAGCTCCTGTCCGCGCTGGCGCAGCGCGATCGCCGGAGTCGCCCCGAGTGAGTCGACCAGCTCCACCAGGCCGAGCCGGCAGTTGCCGCCGATCGAGAGCGGGATCTCCGCGTGGACGCCGAGCGCGATGGCGAGGTCGGGGCGGATCCGGTCCTCCAGCCAGCGCACGACTTCCTCGCCGACCTTGTGACCGCTGCGCGCGGGGATCCCGGCGCGATCGCAGAGCTCGAGTATCTCGGGACAGAAGTCGCGCTCGCCGCCGCCTTCGACGCCCACGAACGCGACGACGCGTTCGCCGCGCTCGAGCAACCGCTCGAGCACGCATACGGCGCGATAAGTTCCCCCGATGAGAAGGATTCTCGGTCCGTTCCGACTCATGGCCGCTCCTGGCCCGCGAGTCGAGCAAGTGACGTGCCGACGACCGGCGCGACACGCGCGCCCGGCAGGCGACAGACTCGCCAGCCGGCGTCTTGATTCCGACGGCGAGCGTCAATCCGAAGCGAACGGCGCGACCGCGGGGGAGCGTGCTACGGTTCTCGCCCGTGAACCCCGAGAGCTCTCGAAACGCCACGCGCGCCGTTTCCGCCGGCTCGGTCCAAATCGGCGGCGGGGCTGCAATTTCCGTCCAGAGCATGTGCGCGACCCACACCCAGAACGTCGCCGCGACCGTCGAGCAGACCGAGCGGCTGGCGAAGGCCGGCGCGGCGCTCGTCCGCGTCGCGGTCGACAGCAAGGCCGATGCGGAGGCGCTGGCCGAAATCCACCAGCGCACGGCGGTTCCGATCGTCGTCGACCTGCAGGAGCACTACCGTCTCGCGCCGCTGGTCGCGCCGCACGTCGCGAAGCTCCGCTACAACCCGGGTCACTTGCACCACCACGAGCGCGCCAAGTCGATGCGCGACAAGGTGAAGTGGATCGCAGACGTCGCGGGCGCCGCGGGCTGCGCGCTGCGCGTGGGCGTGAACTGCGGCTCGGTGGCGCCCGAGTACGCGGAGCGCTTCCCGGATGACTCGATCGATGCGATCGTCGCCTGCGCGGTCGACCACTGCGCCATGCTCGACGAGCTCGGCTTCCACAACTTCGTCGTCTCGATCAAAGACTCGGATCCCGCCAACGTGATCGCGGCGAACGAGCGCTTCGCGCGCGAGCGGCCCGACGTCCCCATACACTTGGGAGTGACGGAGGCCGGCCTGCTGCCGGGCGGCGAGATCAAGACGCGCATCGCGTTCGAGCAGCTGATCGCGCGTGGAATCGGCGACACGATCCGCGTGTCACTCACCTTGCCCAACGACCGCAAGCACGAGGAAGTCGTGATCGGGCACAAGATCCTGAGCGATATCCGCGAGGGCCGCTTCCGCTCGGTGCCCGTGCTGACCGGGCTGAACATCATCTCGTGTCCGTCGTGCTCCCGGGTCGAGAACGAGGCGTTCGTCGATCTCGCCGAGGCGGTGCGCGAGATGACCCGCTACGCGGCGAGTCACGATGTCACGATCGCCGTGATGGGCTGCCGCGTGAACGGGCCCGGCGAGACGGACGACGCCGACATCGGTCTCTGGTGCGGGCCGAAGCATGTCAACATGAAGCGCGGCGGCGAGAAGGTCGGGGCGTTCGGCTACGGCGAAGTGCTCGTGCGCCTGCGCAGCGAGCTCGACGACGTGATCGCGAAGAAGGCGGCACGCGCATGAGGATGCTGCACACGATGCTGCGGGTCGGGGATCTGGAGCGCTCGCTCGCGTTCTACACCGGGCCGCTCGGCATGAAGCTCCTGCGGCGGCGCGACTTCCCAGGCGGGCGCTTCACGCTGGCGTTCGTGGGCTACGGCGACGAGTCCGAGCACACGGTGCTCGAGCTGACTCACAACTGGGACACGAAGAGCTACGAGCTCGGCGGAGGCTACGGCCACATCGCCCTCGGCGTTCCGGACATCCACGCGACCTGCGCCGCGCTGCGCGAGCGGGGCGTCGTGATCACGCGGGAGCCCGGGCCGATGCAGCACGGCACGACCGTGATCGCGTTCGTCGAAGACCCCGACGGCTACAAGATCGAGCTGATCGAGGGCCGCTAGGCCAGCTCGAAGCGGCCCGTCGTCGCGCTGCGATACGCCGCGTGCAGCCAGGCGAGTGACTGCGCGCCGGAATCGACGCGCCGCTCGCGGCTGCTCCGCTCGCGCAGGAACTCGCGCAACACGGCGAGGCGCGCCGCGTGCGGGTCGTGCGCTCCCGCGAGCGGCCAGCGCGATCCATCCTCGCGAGTCAGTGAGCTCTGCGCCCAGCCCACCGAGATCTCGCCGCGGTCGCCGATGCAGCGCGCGATCGGCTGCAGCGCGGTCTCGTTCCAGGAGAGGGCGAGGCTCGCGTTCAGGCCCGCCCCGTGGTCGGTCTCGACGCGCACGCGGTCCTCGACCTCGGCGCCCTGCGCGCTCGCGCTCTCGAGCATCCGGATCCGGCGCAGCGGGCCGGCGATCCGCTCCGCGATCTCGAGCGCGTCACCGCCGAGCTCGAGCCACACCCCGCCGCCGGAAAGCGCCGGGTCACCGCGCCAGTCGGCGCGCGCGTCGCGCTTTTGCGCGAGCGAGATCTCGACGGCGCAGAGCCGGCCGATCTCGCCCGCTGCGATGCGCTGGCTCGCCAGCTCGAGCGCCGCGTCGGCGCGGAAGCGACTGATCGTGAGCGCGACCCGATCGGTGCGCTCGGCGAGCTCCGCGATGCGGTCGGCGTCGTCGGGCACCGTCGCCAGCGGCGGCTCGATCAGCAGGTCGACGCCGGCCCGCAGCAGCGGCTCCGCCGTCTCGAGGCGAAGCGCGGGCGGGGTACACAGAACTGCGACGTCCGGCGCGCCGGCGGCGGCCAGGTAGGCGCCGACGTCCGCGAACGCGCGCACACCGCGCGCCTCGAGCGCCGCACGCCGGGACGCGTCGGGATCGACCCCCGCGGCGAGCGCGAGCTCGGGCAGCTCGGCGATCGCGTCGAGCCATTCTCGCGCGACGGCCCCGTGACCGACGATGAGGAGCGACTTCTCGGAAACCGCGGACATGGCTTCTCCTTGGATCTGCGGGGCGGCGCGGCGCTTCGGGCTACGCGGCGCAGGACGTGACGACGGCGGCCGTCTCGCGCGCGAGCGTGACGTCAGTGTCCCAGCCGACGCGGCGCGGATACGCCTGCGCCGAGGTGCACAGGAACACGCGCGTGTTCGGGATGCGCGTCGGGATCGCCTGCCGCAGGCTTCCGACCAGCGTGATCGGCTCGGCCGCGTCGTTGTGCGACACGTGCACGGCTTCGACGTCGCGCAGGTCGAACGTCGGGAACCACTTCCCCAAGCTCTCGAGCACCTGCTTGCGCACCACGTCGTCGGGGAGCTTGAACGCGTCGGTGTGCGGCCCGCACTCGTTGCGCACGTACAGCAGGTGACGGCCGCCGAGTGACTCGGCCGGAACGACGTGGGTCGCCTCGATCGTGCGCTGGAACGGTACGGCTCGATCGATGAAAGCAGTCTGGTAGTACTCGCCGAGGCGGCGCTGCAGGATCACGAGCGCGGTGACTCGGCCCTGATACGGCACGTCGAGATTCGGCAGCTCGCGCGACAGCCGGCCGCCCGCGAGCTTCGCGAGCTCGCCCGGCGGAAGCGTCGAGACCACGGCGTCGACGCGCCGCTCGCTGCCGTCGACCTCGACGCTGCACTGGCTGCCGCCCGTCTCCACCGCCGTGATCTGGGCGTGAAGCCGCACCTCGCCGCCGCGCGCCTCGATCGAGCGGCGCAGGCGCTCGCCCAGCCAACCGATTCCGCCGCGCAGGTAGCCGAAGACCTCGCGCCGGCCGGTCTGGTAGACGTTGAGCTGGCGCCAGACCCAGTACGCCGGAACCTCCTCGGCGTAGTCGCCGAAGCGAACTTCGAGGAAGGGCCGCCACCAGGTCTCGTACACGCGCCGGCCAAACACGCGCGGCAGCCAGTCGGCGGCGGGGACGCCGTGAAGATGGAGCGCGTAGCGCTTGAGCTGGGTCGCGTACGCCAGGCCGAGCCCGGCGCGCAGCCAGTCGCGGCTCGACAGCCCGGCGAGGCTGGCGGTGCGCAGGAGATCGCTCGCCGAGCTCACCGGATAGAACGCCCCGTTCATCGAGACCGCAGAGCGCGTCGGTCGCCACGCCACTCGGCCGAGGCCGCCCAGGTCCGCGAGCAGGCCACACAGAGCTGTGTCGGTGTTGCTGAGTGGGTTCGAGAAGCGATCGATGCGCAGCCCCTCGTGCACGATCGGCGAGCCGAGTTGTCCGAGCGCTCCGGAAGGCTCGAGCACGAGCGGAGTGTGTCCGCTGCGCGCGAGATAGTGCGCGCACGCAAGACCGGCGACTCCGCCCCCCAGCACCGCGATCCTCATTCGGCCACTCCCGCACTCAAAACGACCTGCCACATTGCCAGCGCTCACATTCCCAGCGCTCGACCCGCGGCGCCTGACACTTCCGTGTGTGACCGTGCTCACGCAAACGTGGTGCCAGCGTCGATCGGCCGCTGTTCTTGGGGGGGAAGGGGTCTCAGCCGAATCGCGGTCATTACACAACCACCTGCAGATCCGCGCATCCGAGCTTCAGCCTTCGCGCGATCCTACAGGAAACTGCGGCCCGAGTGGACAGAAAAGCCCCCAAGTTCGCGGATACGCGCGCGACTTTTGCGTGACGCTGCGGTGGGACTTTTCAACACCGTTCCGGGGGTTTCTGGGTAGCCAGCTACTCAGCCCCCCGCCGATGTGCAGTGGGGAGAGTCAACCGCTTGAATCGACTGGGGATCCGGGAGCGCACGCCGGCGCGCCGAGACGTGACTCGGCGGCAGCGGATAGACTGCCGCAGAGGAGAACAGAATGACGCTTCCGCTTCCCGCCGTGAGTCTCGCAGCCGTTCCCGGCCGACGACGCGCGACGCTCGAGCTCGCGCGCGAGATCGAGCGGCGCGGATTTTCGGGCATCTACTGTCCGAGCTTCGGCGACGGCCTCGGTCTCTGTGAGGCGCTCGCGCTCGCGACCGAGCGCATCCCGTTCGGCACGAGCATCGCGAACATCTATCTGCGCAACGTCGCCGACTACGCGCAGACGGCCTCTCTCGTGCACGAGCTCTCGGGCGGGCGCTTCGTCTTCGGCGTCGGCGTGTCACACGGTCCGGCGCTCGATCGCTTCGGGGTGAAGGCGGGGCCGCCCCTCTCCGACATGCGCGCGTTCGTCGCGGGCCTGCGCGCCGTTCCGCGCGCGGGCGAGCTACCGCCGATCGTGCTCGCCACCCTGCGAGTGCGCATGGTCGCGCTCGCGGGTGAGGTCGGCGACGGAATGGTGTTCGCGAACGCGGCGCGCTCGCACATGGCGAAGTCGATCGCCGCGCTGCCGCCCGGAAGAGCGGCCGACGCGAAGTTCTTCCTCGGCGACATGATCCCGACCTGCATCTCGGACGACGAGGCCGCCGCGGCCGCCGTGAACCGCAAGACCCTGATCGGCTACGTGTCACTCCCGAACTACCGGAACTACTGGCGCGAGGCGGGCTACGTCGACGAGATGAACGCGATCGAGAAGGCGATCGCCGCCAAGAACTACGACGAGGTGCCGCGCCTGATGAGCGACCGCTGGCTCTCGGACGTCACTCTCTACGGATCGCAGCGGCGGGTGCGCGAGGGACTCGAGGCCTGGTACGACGCGGGTGTCCGCACACCGATCCTGGTGCCGTCGTCCGCGGTCGGAAACCAGATCAAGGCGTTCGAGGAGCTCTTCGCCTGCTTCGCGTGAAGCGGAAGTCAGTGGCCCTTGCGCTGTAGCCCCTGGACGGAGAGATAGCCGGCGGCTTCGGCGCCCGACGGCGGCTCGCTCGCGAGGATGTAGGCCTCGCGGCGCCAGCCTCCGCCCTCGCCGGCGACGGTGAAGCTCTGTGCCACCGGGATCATCACGCCGAAGCCCGCGCCGTTCCCCTTCCACTGCGCGGAGACCCGGTCGTCGGCGCTGAAGCGGTGCGCGAAGATGCCGACCTCGTAGATCGCGCCGTTGCTGCGCCGCGAGATCCAGTACAGCGGCTGGAACGTGAGCGCGTCGATCCAGAGCGAGATACTCGCGACTTCGCCCTCGCTCGACTTCCGCTGCCCCTCCAGGACGAGCGCGCGGCGCAGATCCCAGCGATCGGAGGCGAGCGACAGGCCGCTCGGGCCGAAGTTGCGACTCGGGTCTGGAGGGTACCCGGAGGCGCGCACGTTCGCGGGCGCGAGCACGTCCTTCGCCCCGCCGAGCGTCCAGGTGTAGGCGTTCGGGCGGATCAGCAGACCGACGAACCCCTTGCGCAGCGGCTCGGTCGCCGCGATCGCGGGATTGCCCACGTCGGTCGCCTGCGCCTCGGGCAAGCTGAACCCGACGTTCCCGACCGAGCGCGCGCGCGTGAAGCTCGGCAGATACACGCCCTCCGCGCTCTGCGGCGGGGCGCGGCGAACTTTGCGCTCGTCGGGGAGATACACGAATACCTCGTCGGTGACCGTGTAGTCGCGCTCCACGCTGGTCGGCTGGTACTGGCGCCACGCGAGCCCGCGCGCGGTCTCCGGCTTGTCGAACGCCCCGCCCGCGGCGAAGCGCTGCTTCGGATCGTCGCTGCCGCCGGGCACGCCGTGCAGCGGCAGAAAGAAGAACGAGCCCGAGTACTGCTCCAGATCGCGTCCGCCCTTGGTGATCTGAGTGATCCGGAAGTCACCGCGGAAACCGGCCGCCTGGTAGCGATAGCGGTAATCCCAGGCGAGCCGCAGCGGGAGGTCCGCCGCCGCCTCGTCGAGTGACTCGCTCGCGAACGGCATGCCGGCGCCGGAGAACTCCAGCAAGTTTCCCGCGTCGTCGAGCTTCGCGTGACCCGCGCCCGCGGCCGTCGCCTCCGCGAAATACGCGGGCACCGGGAAACGCCGGTAACACGGGCCGATCTCGAGGTCCATGCCCTCGAAGAAGAACTGGTCGCGGCGCTCCCAGACTTCATCGGGGAGCCAGCCGACCAGGCGCCCGAGGTCCTTGATCTGGATCCGCTCGCCGGGCTTGAACGCCGACGGCACGACGTCCTGCGCTTTGGACGCGTCGTTCGTCCACTGGATGGGCCGCGGCGCGCAGCTGCCTTCGGGCGGCACGTCGAGCACGCCGCCGCTCGCCGGTCGCGCGAGCCACGCGGCGAGCGAAAATGCGAGCGAGAGACTTGTCGCGATCCGGCGCATTGCTCTATTCACTGTCCAGGTGGCCCGAGAGGAAGTGGCTCGCGCATTCGAAACGGGGCGCAGCGTGCGGCTGCACGCCCGCGACGGCGAAGTTCTGGTCGCGCGCATCCTGGCGTTCGACGAGCGCGAGCTCCGCTTCGCGGTGGTGACCTCGTCGCGCCCCGAGCGCTACGCGGTCTGTGATTCGACCGGCTTTCTGCGCCGCTTCGACGAGCTCGAGCGCGCGGTCGTGCTCGATCCGCCCGGCGAGCGCCGGCCGCGCCGCGCGCGCCGACACCGCTAGGTGTCACCGCGCAGCCGCGCGAGCGCGGCTTCGTGCAGCAGCCCATTCGACGAGACGAGGCTGCCGGCGTAGATCGAGCGCTCGCCCGCCAGCGAGGTCGCGCGCCCGCCCGCCTCCTCGACGATCACTTGCAGCGCGGCGATGTCCCAGGCGTGCACGATCGGATCGAGCGCGATCTCGCCCGCGCCGCTGGCGACCAGGCAGTGCTGCCAGAAGTCCCCGAAGCCGCGCTGGCGGTGAGTCGCGCGCGCCAGCTCGGCGAGTCCCTGCGGCGTGCGCACGCCCTCGTAGCCGGCCAGGCTGCCGTGAAAGAGCTGTGCGTGGCGCAGCTCGCGAACGCCCGACACGCGCAGCCGCCGCGCGCCCTGCCAGGCACCGGAGCCGCGCGCCGCGTGCCAGCGCGCGTGGAGCGCAGGGGCGCTGACCAGCCCCGCCACGACCTCGCCGCCCGACTCGATCGCGAGCAGCGTCGCGAACACGGGAATACCGCGCGCGAAGTTGAACGTCGCGTCGATCGGGTCGATCACCAGGCGCGCGCCCGAGCTGCCCGCACGCTCGCCCTGCTCCTCGCCCAACACCCCGAGCTCGGGCCTGCGCTCGGCCAGGAGCTTGCGCGCGGCGGCCTCGATCTCGAGGTCGGCAGCGGTCACGAGGCTCCTGTCGGCCTTCTCCTCGACGTGCAGATCCGCCGAGCAGAACAGCCGAAGGGCGATCTCGTCGGAGCGGTCGGCGATCTCGCCGAGCAGCGGCAGCCAGTCCGTCGCTTGCACGCGGCTAGACTAGCAGCGTCGCTCCAGGGCGCCGAGCAGCTCTGTGAGGAGCGCCGACGCGCTCGGACCGCCCGCGCGCGGATACGCCGGCACGGCAGCGACCGACAGCGAGGCGCGCAGATTCTCCGAGACCTGTCCGAGCACCTTGCCGTCGAGCGCGAGCCGCAGCCGCTCCGCGACGGCGCCGATCACGTGCGCCTCGCAGCCGAGCAACACGACCGCGATCGTGGATTCGCCGAGCCGCCCGAGCTCGTCGCTCGAGCGCACCCGCTGGCGCAGCTCGCGAGCCAGCTGCGCGAACGCCGCGCGCGCCGCCGCAGCGTCGATCCGCTCGGTGTGCGTCTTCCAGTCTTCGAGCTCGATCGCCAGAAGTCCGAGTGAGGTTCGCCGCTGTGGCGCGCGCACGAGCAGCGCGTTCAGCAGGCGGTCGAGTGACGAGCGCGCGAGCAGCAGCGAGTCCAGCTCGCGCTCGAGCTGTCCTGACAGTGCGTGCCGGACGTCGTCGAAGCCGCTGCGGGAGTCGAAGCTCGGCTCGAACGTCGCCTCCACGGCAGTCTCCACTGCACCGGCACCGCCGGGCGGGTCCGCGGCGGCGTCGCGCGCATTCCGTTTCACTGCGTAATCGATCGGATCGAAGCGTCCGAGAATTGAGCGCCTGTCGCTTGCCGTACCAGCGGGAAGCACGCTAAACCACGCGCAGGGGCGCAGCCCGAAAAGCGCATCGAGCGGAACTTGCGCACTGGAGAGCGGCTTGAGCAGTACCTCCCCGTCTGCACCGGCGCCGTCGGCGGAGAGCGCAGCCTTCGCGGCGACGGCCGTGCGCGTGCTCGCGGTCGACGCGGTGCGCGCCGCGGGGATCGGCCACATCGGACTGCCGCTGGGCTGCGCCGAAATCGGCGTGCTCTTGTTCTCCGAGTTTCTGAGGCACGACCCGGCGCATCCCGACTGGTTCGACCGCGACCGCTTCGTGCTCTCGGCCGGTCACGGCTCGATGCTGCTCTACGCCCTGCTCCATCTGTCGGGCTACGACCTGCCGCTGGACGAGATCCGCCGCTTCCGCCAGCTGCACTCGAAGACGCCGGGTCACCCGGAGCACGGAGTGACTGCCGGCGTCGAGACGACCACGGGCCCGCTCGGCCAGGGGCTGGGCAATGCCGTCGGAATGGCGCTCGCCGAGCGACTGCTCGCGGCGCGCTTCGGCAGCGAGCTCGTCGACCACCACACCTACGCGCTCGCCAGCGACGGCGACCTGATGGAAGGCGTCGCCAGCGAGGCGTGCTCGCTGGCGGGTCACCTCGGTCTCGGGCGACTGATCGCGCTCTACGACGACAACTCAGTCACGATCGACGGCCCGACGTCGCTCGCGTTCTCCGAGGACGTGGCCCGGCGCTTCGAGGCGTACGGCTGGGACGTGCAGCGCGCCGACGGCCACGCGCCGGCGGCGGTGCGCGCCGCCCTCCAGCGCGCGCTCGCGAGCGACGACCGCCCGCATCTGATCTGCTGCCGGACGCACATCGGCTTCGGCTCGCCCGCTGCGGACACCTCCGACGCGCACGGCGCGTTCAAGGATCCCGAGTACACCGAGCAGACGCGCGCGAGTCTCGGCTGGACGCTGCCGCCGTTCGAAATTCCTGACCGCGCGCGCGAGCCGTTCCGCGCCAACGCGCTGCGCGGCGCGCGACTGCGCGGCGAGTGGGAAGCACGCCGCGCGCAGGCGCTCGCGGACCCCGGGCTCGCGCAGCTCTGGCGCGCGATGGTCGACGGCGCGCTGCCGGAGAATCTCGCGTCGCTTCTGCCGCGACTCGCGGGCGAGAAGCCGATGGCCACGCGCCAGGCGTCGGGCCGAGTCATCAACGCGCTCGCCGAGAAGATGCCGTCGCTGATCGGCGGATCCGCGGACCTCGCCGGCTCGAACAATACGGCGATCAGCGGCGCAGCGTCGGTGGCGCGCGGCAAGTTCGTCGGGCGGAACCTGCACTTCGGCGTGCGCGAGCACGGCATGGCGGCGATCGCGAACGGCCTCGCGCTGCACGGCGGCATCCGCCCGTACGTCGCCACCTTCCTGGTGTTCAGTGACTACATGCGTCCGAGCATTCGGCTGGCGGCGCTGATGGGGCAACCCGTCGTCTACGTGTTCACGCACGACTCGATCTTCGTCGGCGAGGACGGGCCCACTCACCAGCCGGTCGAGCAGCTCGCGGCGCTGCGCGCGATCCCGAACCTGGCGGTGTGGCGGCCTGCCGACGCGCGCGAGACCGTCGCGGCCTGGAACGCGGCGCTGCGCCGTGACTCCGGGCCGACGGCGCTCGTGCTGTCGCGCCAAGCGCTGCCGGTGCTCCCCGCAGACGGCGCCGAAGAGCGCGCGGCGCGCGGCGGCTGGGTCGTGATGTCGGAGCCGCCGGGCGCTGCGCCCGAGCTGATCTTCGTGGCGACGGGAGCCGAGGTGCACGCGGCGCTCGACGCCGCGCGCGCGCTTGCAGCCGAAGGACGCCGCATCCGAGTGGTGTCGGTGCCGTGCCTGGAGCTCTTCGCGGCGCAGGGCGCGAGCTACTGTGACTCGCTGCTCCCGGGCGCGAGCGCGCGACTCGTGTGCGAGGCCGGCGTGGCGCAGGGTGTCGCCGCCCTGGTGCGCCCGGGCGACCGCGTCATCGCGATGACCGGCTTCGGCGCGTCGGCGCCGTTCAAGGACCTGGCGCAGCACTTCGGCTTCGACGCAGCGAGCTTCGCGCGCGCCGCGCGAGAGATGCTCTCCTGAGTCGAGCGCGGCGCGCGCCGGTCGCGGCGCTCGCGGCAGTGATCCTCGCGGGCTGCGCAGTCCTCTCGCCGCCGCTCGACGAGGTCTGGCGCGACCCGTCGCTCCCCACCAGCTCCGGCGCACCGCTTCCGCTCGCGCTGGTCGCCCTGGGGGCGATCGGCGAGCCCCACGCGCGCGACGAGCGGTTGCACGCCGCGATCGCCCGCCGGATCGCAGCCGAGCCGGCTGCGCCGATCGTCGTGCTGGGCGACGTCTTCCAGCGCGCCGGCCTGCTCGGCTTCTGCGCCGGCGAGAGTCACCGCGTCTCACTCGCAGACTGCGCGCAACCGGACTCCACGGACGCGCAGTTCGACGCGATCTTGGGACCATACGCGCGCAGCTTCGCGGGGCATCCCATGATCGCGCTGGCGGGAAGCGCCGATCACGCGGGAGACCCCCAGGCGACTCACAACGCGTGCGCGCGCATTCCCGCCGCGGCCGCGGGCTGGCGCTACGTGGCGCGCGGCTGCGAGCTGGACGACGAGCGGCCCGTCGCGCGCCTCGACGCGGGCGCGCTCGCGCTCGTGCTGCTGGATTCGGAGGCGATGCTGGAAGACGGCGAGTTCCGCGACCGCGCGCTCGCGATGCTCCACGCGGAACTCGCAAGCATCCGGCAAGAGCGGCCCGGCGCCTGGCTCGTGCTGGCGCTGCACCACCCGCTCGAGAGCTACGGCGCGCACAACGGCGCGACGCTCACCGGCGCCCTACACAAAGATCTGTACCCCATCGCAGGGACGTTGCTGTACCCGATCGTCCGCCCGCTCGAGTGGGCGCTCGGCCGGCCGGCGGAGAACCCGTACGAGTGGCGCGTGCGCGCGCTCCGCCGCGCGCTCTACGGCGCGCTCGCCCGGACGCCCGTCGACGCCGTGCTCTCGGGGCAGGACGAGAGCCTGCAGCTCGTGGAGCTCACTCACCCGGGCGCGCGCTGGCAGATCGTCTCGGGAGCGGGCGCGGAGAAGACGCGCGTCAAACGCCTCGGTCTGGACCTGTTGTGGGCCAACCGCGCCGCGCGCGCGCTCGGCGCGGGCGCGCTGCTGCCGGCGGTGCAGCACCGCCTGCTGTTCGCCGCGGGGCGCGGCGACGACGACACGCGCTCGGGCTACGGCTTCGTTGCGCTCGCCGCGAGCCCCGAGCGGCTGCGCGTCGAGTTCTGGGACATGGCGGCGCGCGAGCCGCTAGGCGTCGCCGAGCTTCGCCGAGCGGGCGACCCGGCGCAGAGTGGTCAGCGCGAAGACGAGTAACTTCCCGTCGGCCGGATCGACGAACCGTGTTTCGACCATGATCGTGCGGCCGCGCTCGCGCACGATGCGGCTCTCGAGGAAGAAGCGCGGTCCAGTGACTGGGTCGAAGTAGTCGACCCGCATGTTCGTCGTCGCGAGCCACTGCGGCGCGGAGTCGCCCTCGGCACTCTCGCCCGTGCGCGCGGCGAACAGCGAGATCAGGTCGACGTAGGTCGGGGTGAATCCGCCGAAGAGCTGCCCGCGCGGATTGCGCGCGCGGTCGGGCAGGTGCGCGTCGACCTTCAGATAGCCGCGCCCGCGCTCGACGACGCGCCACTCGTGCGCCTCGAGAAAATCGCCGGCGGGATGTCCCCGGCCGACCAGCCGGCCCGGCTCGCGCGCCATCCAGGGACGGCGCGGCGCGCGCGCATCGCTCACGCGCGGCGCTCGAGCAGCGCGCCGCCGTCGTAGAGCTTCCGCACCACCACCTGGCCCGGCCGGCCGACCGCGAGACACAGCTCGCAGAGCGTGCACTCGTCGAGGTTCTTCTCGACGATCTCGAGCCCCGAGCCGGTCGCCTTGAAGATGTCGACGGGACAGACCTCGGCGAGCTTCTTGGCCGACGGCGAGTCACTCGCCAGCGCGGGGTCCACTTCGATCGAGATGAACAGCGCCATGCGACTCACTTTCCCAGCTTCTCGCGGACGAGCTTCGGAATGTCCTCGATCTTCTCCGCGACGCCGATGCCCGCTGCGCGCAGGCGCTCGATCTTCTCGGCGGTGGTATCGGCCTTGCCCTCGACGATGGTGCCCGCGTGGCCGAAGCGCATGCCGGGCATCGCGTCCATGAAGCGGCCCGCCATGAAGGCGACGATCGGCAGGCGCGAGCGGTTCTCTTTCACCCAGCGCGCGAGATCCGCCTCCATGCGCCCGCCGGGCTCGGAATAGATCGCGATCGCCTCGGTCTCCGGATCCGCCTCGAAGAGCGGCATCAGCTCCGCGTAGCTCGAGCCGATGATCGCGTCCCCGCCGATCGAGACCGCGGTGGACTGACCCAGCCCGGCCGCCGAGAGCGTGTTGCAGATCTCCGTCGTCATTCCGCCCGAGCGCGACATCACGCCGATCCGGCCCTTGGTGAAGGCCTTGCGAGCGTCGACCGCGCGCCCGCCCAGCCCGCCGATCTTCGCCTCGCCGGGCGAGAGCACACCGAGACAGTTCGGCCCGATGATGCGCGCGCCGCGCAGAGCGGCCAGCTCCACCATCTGCGCCACGTCGAAGCGCGGAATGTTCTCGGTCACGATCACGATCAGCTTCACGCCGCTCTCGATCGCCTCGAACGCCGCGTCGCGCGCGAACGCCGGCGGGACCGAGATCACCGACGCGTCGACCCGTGTCTTCGACGCGATCTCGTCGAGCGTGTCGAAGACGGGGACGCCGTGCACTTCCCGGCCGCCGCGTCCGGGAGTCACGCCGCCGACGATCTTCGTGCCGTAGTCGAGACACTCGCGCGTCATCGAGACGGCTTCGCGTCCGGTGATGCCCTGGATCACGCAGGTCGTGTCTTTCGTGATGAGGATCGACACGAGTCACTTCGCCTTCATTTTGGCGACGGCGCGACCGGCTGCCTCGTACATCGAGACCGAGCGGTCGCAGAACTCGACGCCGTACTTGCGCAGCAGCTTCTCGCCCTCCTGTTCCCAGGAGCCGGGGATCCGGAAGATCGCGATCCGGTCGGCGGGGTCGAAGCCCGACTCGACCACGCCTTTGATCACTCCGCGCGCGACCATGTCGACGCGCGTGTTCGAAACGACGTTCATCATCACCGCGACCTTGCGCACGCCGGGCTTGCCGAGAATCAGCTTGGTCAGATTGGCGACCTTCGAGACACTCGGATTGCCGCCGATCTCGCAGTAGTTCGCCGGATCGCCGCCGTGCTTGCGCACCGCATCGAACAGAGTGAGTGACCCGCCGCCGGCGCCGATGATCAGCCCGAGCGTGCCCGAGAACTCGGTCACGTTTCCCGCGACCCCGCGGTGGTCGGCCGCGTTGATCGCCGCGCCCTCGAGCTCGAAGCGCGTCGGCGCGCGGGCCATGCGCGTCTCGTCGTCGCCGATCCCGAGCTCGCGCAGCAGCGCCGCGTGCTGCGGCCGCGCTTCGGCCTCCATGTCGACGTGCGCGTCGAGCGCGACGAACGAGCCGTCCGCGAGCTTCGCCAGCGGATTGATCTCGGCCAGGGTGAGCCCGTACTGAGCGAAGATGCGCGCAAGCGGCGCCGCGAAGCGCACCAGCGCGTTCAAGTCACTCGGCGGGACGCGCAGCCGCGCGACGAGCTCCTTGGCGCGAAACTCCGAGAACGGGAGCAAGCTCGAGAAGTGCCGCTTCGCGATGTGCTCGGGGTGTTTCTCGGCGACTTCCTCGATGTCGATCCCGCCCATGTCGGACAGGATCATCACCGGCTGCTTCGCGATGCCGTCCCAAGTGACTCCCAGGTAGTACTCCTGCGCGACCGGCTGGCGGCCTTCGACGAGCACGCCGCGCGGGCGGTGGCCGTTGATCTCGAGCGCGAGAATCGTCTCGGCCGCCGCCGCCGCTTGCTCCGGCGTGTCGCTGAAGAGCACGCCGCCCGCCTTCATGCGCCCGCCCGAGAGGACCTGACTCTTGAGCACGACCGGGCCCGCGATCGCCGCTGCGATCTGGCGCGCTTCCGCCGCGCTCCTGGCCATGCGAGAGCCTTTCGGCAGAGCGATGCCGTGCCGTGCCAGGAGCTGCTTCGACTCGTACTCGTAAAAGCGCATCTGATTCCTTCGTTCGCCTTCGGCGTGCTACAGGCTGCTGCGGCGCAATTCGGACGCGAGTCAGAGATTGCCCTTGTGCTGGCCGCCGTCGACCGAGAGCACGACGCCGGTGACCCAGCTCGCGCGCGGCGAGGCGGCGAATACGATCGCGTTGGCGACCTCCTCGGCGCTGCCGAGCCGGCCCCACGGGATCGACGCCCGGATCGACGCGTAGAACTTCGGGTTCGCCTTCTGGATCATCTCCCACACGCCGCCGGGAAACTCGATCGAGCCGGGCGCGATCACGTTCACGCGGATCTTCGCCGGCGCGAGCGCGATCGCGAGCGTCTTCGAGTGACTGATCAGCGCCGCCTTCGCGGCGGCGTACGGCGGCGGGCTGCCGGCCTCGAGCGCCGAGGTCGACGAGATGTGCAGAATCGAGCCGCCGCCCTGCTCGCGCATCCAGGGCACGACCTTCCAGCACGCGCGCACGCTCGCCATGACGTCGACGTCGAGCGAGCTCCGCCAGCCCGCTTCGTCGTCGCTCGTGCCGAAGCCGGAGGTGTTGTTGACCAGCACGTCGATCCGGCCGAGCGCCGCGCGGGCGCCGTCGAGAAATGCGTCGAGCTCCGCTGCGCGAGACACGTCGGCGCTCTGCGCGAACACCTTCACGCCCTTCGCGCGCAGCTCACCCGCCGTGGCCTCGAGCGCGGGTGCACCGCGCGCGCAGATGGCGACGTGCGCGCCTTCGTCGGCGAACGCCAGCGCCGCCGCGCGGCCGATGCCCTTGCTGGCGCCGGTGATCACGACGCCCTTGTCCTTCAGGCCGAGATCCATCTGCTTCCCCTCTCGCCGCTCGCTACAGCAGCGCTTCCAGGTCGGGCCAATCGATCGACGACTGCGCAGCGAAGGCGCGCAGCAAGAGCTCGCGCCGCGCTGCGTTCTCGCCCGCGCGGAACTTCGCCACCGCCGCCTGCAGCGCGCTCTTCTCGGGACAGGCGGACCTGTCGCCTTTCAGCACGCCCTTCTCGTGTTCGAGCCCGAGGGCGTCGAGCAGCTCGCCCAAGAGCTGGCTGTGATGCTCGAGGAAATACTCCGCCAGCAACTCCTCGGCGACGGCGGCGAAGGACGCGCGAGACAGCGCCTGTCGCATCCACTCCGACTGGCGCTTGCGCGGCTGGCGGCGCAGGAAGACCGGGCGCAGGCGGAACGCGCCCGCTGCGGCGGACAGCGCGATCTCCTCGACCTTGGGCGCCTCGCGGTGGAGCTCGTCGAGAAACGCGAGCGCGGCGTCGGGAGTCATCTGCGAGAACACTTCGTTGGAGCGCATCCGCGCCATCATACCGGGCACTGGCCACGGGAGCATTTTCGGGTACGATGGCGCCCGATTTCGCAGAGCCGAGAGGAGCGATCGCGATGGCGGACAAGCATGCGGGCCACGGGCACTCGGGCGGCGCTCAGGCGCCGGCGGGCGGGGGCTGGGCCCCGACCTTCATCTTCTCGATCGGGCTCTTTCTCTCGGTCTACTTGCTGACGCTCTTCGTCGGGCACACGCTGGCCGGAGGCCACTGACCCGCACGGGCACGCACCTGTAGGGTCAACCCGCCCTTTGCGCAGGCCGATGAGGGAAGGCCGGTTCGCCGGTCTATCTCGAGGTCCGCTGAGGGGCTGCCCATGGGTTCGATCCGAAGCGTCTACGAGAACGATCCCGACATGCTCGAGATCGTGCGCGAGTTCGCGGCCGAGCTGCCGGCGCGCGTCGCGAAGCTCGAGGCGCACCTCTCCGCGGGCGAGCTGCGCGAGCTGCAGACGCTCGCGCACCAGCTGAAGGGCGCGGGCGGCGGCTACGGGTTCCCGCTGATCACGGAGCTCGCCGCGTCGCTCGAGTCCGCGCTGAAGCAGGGCGCCGACGCGCCCGTGGTGAAGGACCGCGCGACGGCCCTCTGCGAGATGCTGCGCTCGGTCGTGGTTCCGGAGGCGAGTTGAACCCGGAAGTTCCAAACCCGAACCGCGTGCTCGTGATCGACGACAGTGAGTCGATCCACAAGCTCGTGATCGCGCGCCTGCGGCCGGAGGGCCTCGAGGTGATCGGCGAGGTCGACGGCGAGCGCGGCATCGAGCGCGCCGTCGCGGACCAGCCGGACCTGGTCTTGCTCGACATCGGGCTGCCCAACGTCGACGGGTTCGAAGTGTGTCGCCGGCTCAAGGAGCACCCGGCGACGCGCAGCATTCCGATCATCTTCCTGACCGGCACCGCGGACACGGAGTCGAAGGTGCGCGGCCTCGACCTCGGCGCGGTCGACTACGTGACCAAACCGTTCGATCAGATCGAGCTGCGCGCGCGCGTGCGCGCCGCCCTGCGCGCGAAGCGCCTGCAGGACATCCTCGAACAGCAGTCACACCTCGACGGGCTCACGGGTCTGTGGAACCGGCGCTATCTCGACCAGAGACTCGAGTCCGAGCTCAACGTCGCGCGCCGCTACGGGCGCCCGCTGTCACTCGTGCTCGTCGACGTCGACCACTTCAAGCGCGTGAACGACGACTACGGTCACTTGTTCGGCGACATCGTGCTGCAGGGCATCTCCGAGGGGCTGCGCGCCTACGCCCGCCGCTCCGACATCGTCGCGCGCTACGGCGGCGAAGAGTTCGGGATCCTGCTCACCGACACGAATCTGCGCTCCGCGATGTACGTCTCGGAACGCCTGCGCTCGTCGGCGGAGAGCCGCCATTTCGAGGCGCGCACCGAGATCGTGAGCGTGACGGCGAGCTTCGGCGTCGCCTGCACCGAGGACCTCGCCGCCGAGCTCACTCCCGAGGCGCTGCTGAAGGCGGCGGACCTGGCGCTCTACGCGTCGAAGGACGCGGGCCGCAACTGCGTGCACCTGTACCGCTCCGGCGAGCTGCTGCTGTCGACGGGAAACCCGCTCGCGCTCGGCAGCGACGGAGGCGAGGCCCGCTAGCTCGCGCCGACTTCGTGTGCGAGCCTTCCGGCAGTGAGCGATCCCGTCCAGCCGCGCGCCGACGCGCTCTCGATCGACGACTCGATCGCTCTGCGCAGTCCGGTCGTGATTCTCGCCTACGCCGGCTGGAACGACGGCGGCGAGGCCGCGACCACGGCCGCCGCGCACCTGCTCGAGACCTTCAGCGCGAGCAAGCTGGCGGCGCTCGACATGGAGGACTTCGTCGACTTCACCGTCGTGCGGCCGCACGTGCGCCCGCGCGACGGCGGCCGCCGCGAGATCCGCTGGCCCGACCACGAGTTCTTCGCGATCCACTCCGAGACACACGCGTTCGACGTGGTCGTCGGGATCGGCGTCGAGCCACATCTTCGCTGGCGAGCGTTCTGCGCGCAGGTCGGCAGGCTCGTCCACAGAGTCGACGCGAAGCTCGTGATTCTGCTCGGCGCGTTTCTCGACGAAGTCATCTACTCGCAGCCGATCCAGGTCGTGGGCACGAGCGGCGACCCGGCCATCTCGCGCGAGCTAGGCCTCGCGCCGTCGAGCTACGAAGGGCCGACCGGCATCGTCGGGGTGCTGGCCGAGACACTCGCGCGCGAGGGCACGCCGACGCTGTCGCTCTGGGCGCGCTTGCCTCACTACGTGCAGGCCTCGCCCAATTCGCGCGCCGCGCTGGCGCTGCTGCAGCGCGTCGAGGCGGCGACCGGATTCCCCGTCGACAAAGCCTCGCTGGAGACCGCCGCGGCCACCTTCGACCAGGAAGTCTCCGACGCGATCAACGCCGACCCGCAGCTCTCCGCCTACGTGCGCGAGCTGAAGCGCCGGGCGTTTTCACAGTAGGTCTTCGTTCGGCTGCGAGCTCGAGAAGACCAAGATCCGACTCTTCTCGAGATCGATGCAAAACAAGGCGACGGCCGAGCGAGGGCCGTCCCGAGCGAGGACGCAAGCGGCGCAGCCGCGCGCAGTGAGGCGCAGCCGAACGAAGTCAGTCGGGTGCGGTGCCGAGCGAGGGCCGCCCCGAGCGAGGACGCAAGCGCCGGAAGGCGCGCGCAGTGAGGCGAAGCCGAACGAAGTCAATCGGACTCAGACTTCTCGAGCTGCTCGACGGCCCAGCGGAAGAAGTCGGAGAATTCGCGCGGTGTCTCGTGCAGCTGTACCCCGAAGCCGGGGGACGGATCGACGGAGCCCTGGCCATCGGTGGTCCAGCGCACCTCGCCGCGCAGGTTGATCGAGCCCCCGGTTCCGGGAGTTTCGAACTGGAGTGAGATCGTGGACTCGGGCCGCGGCAAGTCACTCGAGCGCACGAACAGGCCCGCGCGCGAGACGTTCTTCAGGTGGCCGACGCCCTCCGCACCTTCCGCCACGAAGCGAATCGGGATCCGCGAGGTCAGCACCCGGCGGCGCGCGCGCGCAGAAGCGTTCACGCCCGGTAGAATCGGAGCCGACGCGAAGCGCCTTGAGGCGCGGCGCGCATGACGGCGAGGGAGCCATGCGGATCAGCGACGGATTCGGCCGCGGACGACCGCTGATCTCGTTCGAGTTCTTCCCGCCGAAGACCGAGGCGGGCTTCGAGTCTCTGTTCCGAGCGGTCGCGAAGCTGAAAGAGCTCTCGCCGTCGTACGTGTCGGTCACCTGGGGAGCCGGCGGCTCGACGCGCAGCAAGACCCTGGAAGTCATCGCGCGCATTCAGGACGAGGTCGGCATCACCGCCATGTCCCACCTGACCTGCATCGGATCGAGCGCCGACGAGTTGGCCGCGACGCTGGCGCAGCTCCGCGGGCTCGGCATCGAGAACGTGCTCGCGCTCGGCGGCGATTCCCCGCCGGGCTACGTGCGCCCGCCCGGAGCGCTCACGTACGCCAACGAGCTCGTCGCGCTCGTGCGCTCGCGCTTCGACTTCTGCGTGGGCGCCGCGTGCTACCCCGAGACTCACCCGCGCGCGCCGAGCCCCGAGTCCGATCTGGCGATGCTGGTGCAGAAGGTGCGCGCCGGGGTCGACTTCCTGATCACGAATCTCTTCTTCGACAATGCCGACTACTTCGCGTTCCTGTCGCGCGCCCGAGCCGCAGGAGTCACGCAGCCGATCGTGCCGGGGATCATGCCGATCGTGAGCGCGGCCTCGATCCGGCGCATGACCGCGCTGTGCGGAGCGCGGATCCCGAGCGAGCTCGAGCGCGAGCTCGACCGAGCCGGCGAGGACGACGAGCGCGTGCAAGAAGTCGGCATCGCGTGGTCCACGGCTCAGTGCCGCGAGCTGCTCGCACGCGGCGTGCCCGGTCTCCACTTCTACACCCTCAACCGCTCGCCCGCGACGCGCCGCATCTACTCTTCGTTGTTCTGATTGACTTCGTTCGGCTACGCCTCACTGCGCGCGCCTTCCGGCGCTTGCGGGCCTCGCTCGGGACGGCCCTCGCTCGGCCGTCGCTTTGTTTTGCATCGATCTCGAAAAGAGTCGGATCCGATCTTCTCGAGCTCGCTGACGAACGACGCGACGGCGGAGCGCGAGGACGCCCTCGCGCGGAGCCCGCAAGCGGCGCAGCCGCGCGCAGTGAGGCGCAGCCGAACGTAGAACAGAAAGGCCCGGAGGTCGCGGAAGCGACCTCCGGGCTGCTCTCTCAGCAGAGAGACTCTGGACCAGTGAGTCTGTCAGAACTCCTGGCGCCAGTAGAGCATGTCGACTTGGTCGAACTTGACGTTGGGATTGAAGTTGTGACTTCCGCCGCCGGAGTCCTGCACCATCATCCCCACGGTGTTCCCCGAGATCGTGATCTTCGGGTTCGTCGGCGCACCGTTGCCGAGCGGCTGTGAACGGTCGGCGGGCGACGGCGGCGGCGGCGTTCCGCTCGTGCTTCCGACCAGCGCGCCCGTGCCGCTCGCGAGCGAGAACTCGAACGCGTTCGAGGTGCCGCCCAGCGCGCAGTTTCCATTCAGGCCCGCGTTCGCCGCATCCGGCATGTACGAGAGCGTCAGGACCTCGCCACCAAACACGATCGGGTCGGTCATGAACTTCTCGCCGTCTTTGAGGCGGAAGAAGTAGCCCGCGTCGTTCGGATCGTTGTCACTGCCCAGGTTCGTGACGTCGGTCAGTGACTGGTGTCCCGCGGCCGCCGGCGCTTCCTGGATCGGAAGCGACGACGGGAACGCGCCCGCGCCGGTCGGCTGCAGATCCTCCATGACCCAGAACCGGTTGTTGTCGTCGTAGAGGCCGACCAGGTTCGTCGGGTTGTTCGGATCAGCCGCTCCGGTGTAGCCCAGATCGGCGCGTTCACCGCTGCCGAAGCTGAGCGTCAGCACGCCCTTCCACATCGCGGCAGCCGCCGACTGGAAGATGCTGTGGTAGTGGAGCGTGCCGGAGCCGATGTTCGCCACGGGAGCCTGGAACACCACGCCCGCGGGCCAGACCGAGGTGGGCACCACGCCCGCCGCGTTCAGCGAACCGATCTTCGAGAGGTCCCACTTCCACATCTGCCCGGCCAGGTCGCCGAAGTAGACCACGTCGGCGAAGCCGTCGTTGTTCAGGTCGAGCACCGAGGGCTCGGCCGCGACCGCGTACTTCATCAGCGAGAGGTTCGGACTGTTCGCGTCGTTCGCGGCGAACTGCAGGTGCGCCAGCACCGTGCCATCCTTGATCCGGATCATGTACGCGCCGCGTCCCTTCGCGAAGGACGCGTTGTTCGGGTCACTGATGAACCCGCCCATGTTCGGATTGGCGACGTCCTCGTAGCCGGCGCCGAAGATCGCGACCCACTGCTCGAAGCAGTCGCCGTCGCCGTCGTTCGGGCCGCACTTGTCGCCGGAGCCGGTCGTGCCCTTCATCTTGACGCGCGTGATGATCGGCCGCGACCAGGTCTGGCCGAGTCCCGCGTTCGTGAACTCCCACATCAACCGCGGGTAGGGCCCGTGGTTGCCGCCGGTCGCGTTCGGGTCCGAGACGTCCAGCGCGAGCAAGCCCTCGCCGCCTTGGCGCATCGGGGTGATGAGCACCGTGGTCCAGTCACTGCCTTCCTTCGTGCCGTTCGCGTTGTAGTCGATCCACGCGTCGGCGGCGGAGGGCGGTCCGTCCACGAAGTACTGCTTCGGCATGTTGTCGCGCGGCAGGCTCTTGATGTTCGACAAGAGGAAGCCCGGCACGTAGCCGAAGAGCTCGTGACCCGTGCCCGAGGTGTAGTACTCGTCGCCCGTCACGTTGGTGTTGGGATCGACGAAGCTGCCCGCGTTCACGCCGTGCAGCATGCCGTCGTTCGCGCCGACGTAGAGGATGCGCGGCCGGTGACCATACAGACCCATGAACGAGGTCGTGGTGGTCGACGGCCCGTAGCCCGTCTCGAAGCGCAGGTAGGGCAGCGGCGGGCCGACGACGACCGGGCTCGAGTGGAAGATGTCGCCGAGCACGAACGGCCGCGCGTTGGTGCGGCTGCCGTCGCCGTCCTCGTCGAACGAGTCGGTGCCGCGCACCCAGTCGATGATCGAGCCACCCAGTCGCGCGAGATTTCCGGCCGGCGCGTTCGGGTCCGTGATCGCGATGTTGGTCGAGGGCTGCGGATAGAGAGTCGTGTCCGCCGCGGTCAGGTTCAGCATGGCCGGGGTGAGACTCGTCGCCGACGAGTTGGGATCGGTGAAGTTCGCCGCCGTGAACGGAACGCGCGTGGTGCCCTTGGTGGTGTACACGGTGCGGCTGGCGTAGTCGGTCATCAGGGTCGCGCCCAGCTCCCAGTGCGGGTGGCGCGGCTCGATGAACAGGTCCGTGACCGGGTCGATCGCCGGGTTGTTGTTGTCGTCCATCACGACCAGGGTCGGGCTCAGCGTGTACGCCTCGAGCTTGCCCGGCCAGACCGACTTGGTTCCGGTCGGGACGAAGTAAGCGGTGTAGTAGCCATCGCCGAACGCGGTGCGCGAGGCGGGCACGGTCGCGGAGGTCAGGGTCGTGTTCTTCGCGATGATGTCCTGCAGCGCGCCGGTCAGTGAGTCGGCGAGATTGTCCGCGTTGTTCGACTGGAAATACTGGCCCGCGCCGCGGGTCGCCGCGAGCTGCAGCCGGCTCGACGCGACCGTGAAGCCGACCGTGTAGGTGATGACGTTCTGGTTGCCCGAGACCGTCTTGCGCAGATCGGTCGCGTAGAGCCCGGCCGCGACGTCGTCGAGGTAGTCTCGACCGCCCGCGGCACACGACTCGTCGCCATTGTTGTATTTGCCGAACGTACTCGTGAACGCCGTTCCGTAGTGATCGTTGCAGTCACCGGTCGGCAGACCGTCGGTGATCGCAATGACGAACAGCTTCTCGCACGAGCTCGTGACCGGGCTCTGCGGCGCGGACGATGCCGCGACGGTGTTTCCGTTCGTGTCGCGGTTGTACTGCGGGTAGCTGCCGAGCTTGTCGGCGCCCGCGAGATAGCGGCCGACGTCGACGAGTGTCTCGGACAGCGGTGTGCCGCCGGTCGCCGGCAGACCCGCGATGGTGGAGAGCAGGACGGTCTTGTTGCCGAGGGTAGGCGGAACGACGATGTAGCCGCCGTTGCCGCTCGTCGAGTAGCGCGCGAGACCGAACTTCACCTTGTCCGGCAGGCCATTGAGGTTGACGTTGTTGACCAGCGTCGTGATCGCCTGCTTCGCGGCGTTGTTGCGGTCCTGGCCCATGTACAGGACCGGCGACTTGCCCAGATAGATCTGCTGCATCATCCACCACATGTAGTTCGGCGGGACGTCGGTGGTCGCGCCGCCCGTCGAGACGTTCGGGAAGGTGATGATGGTGTACGGCTGACTCACCGTGGTGCTGCTGGTCTTCTTGCGGTTGCGGGCCGCGGTCGAGCACAGGAGCCCCGTCGGCACGTACGTGCAGCCGCCCGGCACGTTCCAGCAGCGGATCGTGGCGGTGCCGCCCAGCGGATTGTTTTGGTCCGCGTCGTCGTCGGAGATGGTGTTCCCGCCGACCTTGCAGGTCGAGCTGGTGGGCGACGCCACCGGCGTGCAGACGGAGCTGTTCGCGGTGGTCGCGCTCGTGCTGTTGAACAGCTGACACGTGGGGCGGTAGTCCTCGACGCTCGCCGTATTCAGCTTCGTCGCGCTGCAGCCCGAGCTGCTGCCGCAGTAGTAAGTCGCCGTGGGCGCGATGAACGAGGCCGGGTAGTTCGGGTCCAACACGGCGGTGGTCGAGCTCGACGACGACTTGTTGAACCAGAGCTCGGTGGTCGGGTAGTTTCCGCGGT
Organism: Myxococcota bacterium; assembly: GCA_044450765.1. Taxonomy (GTDB): domain Bacteria; phylum Myxococcota_A; class UBA9160; order SZUA-336; family SZUA-336; genus VGRW01. The sequence continues at coordinate 25,561 of JBIOJK010000012.1, forward strand.
CCGTCAAATACTGATCGGGCAGGATCAGATTGCTCATCGAGCCCGACGTGTCGAACTGGATGATGACGATGGGCGGAACCGTTCGCGACAAGATGTCGAGGTCACCCGCCTGCGCGCGCACCTCGCGCGCGAGCGCGAGAGCGGCACAGACGACCAGAACGCGAGCGAGACGATTCGAAGTCATTAGTAAACCTCAGGCCCCTCGTGAAGACGGAATTGTGCTTGCAAATGGACCATGCCGTTCGCGACATCCAAGGCAGTGACGTCTGCTTGAGCCGGCCGGTAGTTCTGTGAGTTACTGCTGCCCGTGTTGAACGAGTAGCCGTCGGCGATCTGCGCGGGCGCGCTCGAGGCCTGGACCTCTTCCTTGACGGCGGGCAGCCCGCCGTTCGCCGGAGCTCCCGAGCGGACAGCGATCGGATTGCCGTAGCCATCGGTGACGAGATCCAGCTGGTCGACGTCGACGGGCGCCATCGTGGCGCTCGCGACGTAGCTCGTGAACAGCTTCTCTTGGATCATCTCGAGGCCCGAATCAGCGGCGTAGAGCGTCGCGTCCTTGCGGCGCGCGCGACCGCTGCCCGAGGCCTCGTCTCCCGCGTGCTGGAGCGCGGCCAGACCGAGCGCGCTCATCAGCAAGAGGACGATGACAGCGATCAAGAGCGCCATGCCGCTCTCGTCTCGAGCGCCAGTGAGTCGCTTGTGAGTGTCCATGTGAGTCATCACGAGGGGGCCTGCAGTTGGATGATGTTGCGCGGCAAAATGCTCGCGCTGAAGCTGCGCCGGCGGAAACCATCGGCCGCGGCAGCGGCGTTTCGATTCGCGAGCGCGGGCCGACCGCCGAGCAGGTGTCCCGTCGCCGAGTCGTTCAGGTCGGTGCGGATCGTGCGCGCCATGACGCTCACGCGCACGCGCCGAACCAGGTCGTTCTCCGCCGGGATTCCGCCGCCGGGCGGGTCGGGATTGTTCAGGTCGTTCACCGGGAACTCGGTGTCGCCGTCCTCGACGCCGTTCGGAAGGCCGGCGTTGTCGAGCCAGTACTCGACCTGGAAGTCCTCGACCTGCGTGCCCAGCAAGAGGTTGTTGCGGCGCAGCTCGAGCAGGCCCTCGTCGAGCTCGTACACGTTCGCGGGCACCGCGCGCATGTCGGCAGTCACTGCGCCGAGAAATGCGGCCGGGTCCTCGGTGTTCGGGACGGCGAAGGTGATGGTGTTGACGCCGCCCACGTTGGTCACGGTCAGGATGCGGGCGCAGTACGACTTGGTCGCGGACGCGACGATGATTCCGCTGTTTTGGACGAAGTCCCAAGTCAGGTCGAGGTCGAAGTCGAGGGTGTCGACGGTGATGCTCGGGGGGGCTCCCGACACGATGGTCCGGACGGTCGCGCCGTCGAAGCGGGCGATCCTGTTCTGGACCACCGGACCCGCGCCGCCGCTGCTGGGCGCCGAGACACAGAGTCGGTCCGCGTGATCGGTGCCGCCGTCGACGCTCGCGACCGCCGTGTAGGGCGGCACCATGAAGCCCGCCATGCGCGTGTCGAACGCGACCAGGTCGAGCGTGAGTCGCGAAGTCTCCTGCACGTCGAGCGCGCGGTCGTTGCTCGTGAACACCTTCTTCTGGTTCGCGAACACCACGAAGAGCTGCGAAGTCACGACGCCCATCACGACGAGCGCGATCATGAGCTCGATCAGCGAGAAGCCGCCGGCGGAGCTGACTCGGTTCTTCATGGCGCTAGTTCATCCTCTTCAGTGCGGTGAGCTGGACTTGCTGCGCCCCGGTGACGTTCGAAGTGGCCCAAGTCACGGTCACGATGACTTGGGCGACGTCCGCCTCCGGGCTGTTGGGGATGATCTGCGTGCTGCGGGTGAAACGCGTCTCGTCGCTCGGGTCGGTGCCGACCTGAATCGGATTCGCCGGGTCGGCGATCGTGGCTGCGGTCGACAGCGTCGGCGAACCTCCCGGGAGAGCCTCGAGGTCGTCTATCGCCTCGCGCGCCAGGAACATGGCCTGCTGCAGGTTCTTGCTCTTCGAGGCCATCTTCATCGCGGTGATCTGCGCGACGGCGATCGACATGAGGCCGACACCGAGAATCGCGAGCGCGAGCATCACCTCGAGCAGCGTGAAGCCCGAGTCGGTGCGCGCGGCGGATCGAATGATGGGATTGCGCATGACTATCTCCAGCTCTGCGAGCGGAGGTCCCACGCCAGGGTCTTCACGTCGCCGAGCGGCTGGACCACGACCGCGAAGAGCATCTGGTCGTTGTCCGTCAGATACACGCCGCCCGCGCCGCCGCCCCAGTTCGTGGGCGCATCGATCGTCACGGGCGTGCCCTGCGGCGAGAACGCGATCACCGGCACGCCGAGGGTCGGGTCGACCGGCACGGTCGTTCCGTCGACCAGGGCGGTCATGTCGCCGGTCATCACCGCTTGTGACTCATCGGTCGGAGGCAGCGGAGTCGTCTTCAGCGACGTGTCGCCGTGAGCGCCGTAGCTGGTGACGTCCTGGTTGATCCCGGCCGGCAGGAAGAACTGTGTGACTGCGTCGGCGGCGCCGATCTTGCCGTCGCCATCCTCGTCGATCACGACCGCGGCGAACTGGCCGGGGTCGAACGCCAGGCTTCCGTCGGTCGGCGCCGCGAAGAGCACGAACGTCATGCGGCCGCCGGCCATGGCCTCCGCCCGCGCCTGAGTCAGGACGCCTGCGACGCTGACCGCCGCGCGGCGCGTGTCCTCGTGCCGCGAGTAGTTGCGCATCGACACGACGCCCAGCGTCGCCATGATCCCCGTGATACCGACCACGGTCATGATCTCGATCAGCGTGTAGCCAGATTCGCTGCGAAATTTCTGCATGTGGCTCGCCTCCGCGCGCTGGGGATGAGCAACGCGTGTGCCCGGCACGGGAAGCGCGCGGCGGGCGTGCGGCGGCCTGCGGAGCGGAACTCTTTGCCGACCCGGAAAAGCTTGCGCGGATCTCGCCCTTCCTGCACAAATCGAGTCGCTTCCCGCGCCGCCCTCTCTGGTTAAGGAGTCCCGCCGTGCCGAACCCCCTGGGCATCGATCGCACTCGCAAGGCGCTCTCCGAGCTCGAGGCGCCGCTTGCGCGCGCGTTTGCCGGCGCACGCACGCGCGACATCGACGAGCAACAGGTCGCCGTCGCTCGGCTCGCCGACGTCGCGACCAAGCTGCGCGCCGCGCAAGAGCTGGCTGCCTGGGCGGAGTCGGCGGGCGAGCTGTATCGCGAGCAGGCCGCGGTCTTCGCGGGCCAGGTGGCGTCCGAGATCTCGAGCCTGGTTCGCGACCACGCCGCCGAGCACGGGCTCTCGGCCGCGGATCTGCCGAGCGAGGAGACACAGGCCTTCGCGCGCGACGCGCTGGCGGAGCAGCGCCTGCGCGCGATCGGGCGCGCGGTCGCGGCGCAGCGCGGGCGAAACGATTGCCCACTCGACGAGACACTCGTGCTCACGCGCGACGCGGCGCGCTCGTTCGCGGAGTCCGAGGTCGCTCCGCACGCGGAGCGCATTCACCGCGGCGACGAGCTCGTGCCCGAGGCGTTCATCCGGAAGATGGCCGAGCTCGGCTACTTCGGTCTCTCGATCCCGGAAAAGTACGGCGGCGTCGAGATGGGCAACGTCGCCATGGTGATCACGACCGAGGAGCTGTCGCGCGCCTCGCTCGCGGCGGCGGGCTCGCTGATCACGCGCCCCGAGATCCTCTCCAAAGCGCTGCTCGCGGGCGGCACCGAGGAGCAGAAGCAGCACTGGCTGCCGCGGATCGCCGCGGGCGAGCTGATGGTCGGCATCAGCGTCACCGAGCCGGACGTCGGCAGCGACGTCGCCAGCGTGAAGTGCCGCGCCGAGCGCGCGACACAGAACGGTGTCGCAGGCTGGACGATCAACGGCCCCAAAGCGTGGTGCACGTTCGCGGGGCGCGCCGACGTGCTCGCCGTGCTGTGCCGCACCGATCCGGATCTCGCGACGGGCGCGCGCGGACTCACTCTGTTCATCGTGCCGAAGACGCGCGCGCTCGGTCACGAGTTCGAGTGCGTCCAGCCGGGCGGCGGCCGGCTCACAGGCAAGGCCGACGCGACCCCGGGCTACCGCGGGATGCACTCGTTCACGCTCTCGTTCGAGCGCTACTTCGTTCCCGCCGAGAACGTCGTCGGCGGCGAGGCGGGGGTCGGCAAGGGCTTTGCGCTGCAGATGGGAGGCTTCGCCGCGGGGCGCCTGCAAACCGGCGGGCGCGCCTGCGGGCTGGCGCAGGCGGCGCTCGAGAAGACCGCAGAGTACGTCGTCGACCGCATGCAATTCGGCAAGCCGCTGATCGACTACCAGCTCACTCAGTACAAGCTCGGCTGGATGGCGACCCAGCTCGCGGCGGCGCGCGCGATCAGCTACGCGGCCGCCGCGGCGATGGACGAAGACGAGCGCCGCGCCTCGCCGTTCGCGGCGCAGGCGAAGCTGCTCGCGTGCGACGTCGCAGTCGCCGTCTCACAGGAGGGCCAGCTCCTGCACGGCGGCTGGGGCTACGCCGAGGAGTACGCGATCAGCCGCTACGTCGTCGACGCGCAGGTGCTCCCGATCTTCGAGGGCGTGAAGCCGATCCTGCAGCTCAAGGTGATCGGCCGAGCCCTGGTGTCGTGACTGAGCGGGGCCCGGCCGGGCGGAGCCCGGCCACCCGCACTTCGCTCGGCTCCGCCTCGCTGCGCGCCGCTCGCTCCGCTCGCGGCTTGCGGCTTGCGGCGCTCGGCTATCGGCGCTCGGCTATCGGCCCGGTGACGCGGGGGAGCTCTCGAGGGGAGTCACGCGCACGACGAGCGTCGAGTCACTCGCCGCCGAATCGGCGTGTGCGCCGGGCGGAAAGCTTGCGCCGCGCGAGTCGCGCTGCTCGTCGACGCCGGCGATCGCGAGCGCCTCGCCCGGCTTGACACGGATCTGTGTCGCGGCGCCCGTCTCGCGGATCTCGCCGCCGCGGCCGCGCTCGGCCAGCACGGGCGTGATCTCGAGCTCGATCTCGCCCGAGCCGAGGCTGCGCGGGCGCACCCGGAATCCGCTCTGCACCGGCACGAGCGCGAGCTCCGAGCCCAGGTGCACCGGCACGCTGGTGCCGGTCCAGACCTCGGCCGTGCGGCCCTCGAGCACCACCACGCTGGCGGCGACGCCGTGCGCGCGCGTCCCGCTGCCCGCGCCGGCCGCGATGCGCGCGACCCGGAAGCCGCCGCGGTCGACCCAGCCGGCCTGCGCGAACGCGCCGTCCTGCGCTGCGCGGGTGCGCGTCTCGGACTCGATGCGGTATTGGTGCGGCGGGGCATCGAGCGTCTCGAGCGCCGCCAGCGCGTTGCCGATCGCCTCCGGATCGCCCTCCAGGATCAGGCTGCCGCCGTTCGGATCCGCGACCGCCGCGCCACTCGGCCCGAGGAGCGGGGCGACGAGCGGCGCCAGCTCGTCCGCGGTGCGGCTGCGCGGCTCGTAGATCCGGAAGCGCGCCCCCTGCCCGTAGACATCGCCGGCGAGCGCCAGCAGGAGCAGGACGAGCGCGGCTGACCTCGAAGTCATCGCGCCTCCGATCGGCGGCGGCCTCGCGGACTTGACTCCGGCCCTCGCCCCTTTAGGATGCGGCGCGCCGCAATTCACCGCACGGGCACCGCCCGCGCAAGGAGACCAGACCATGCCAGCCAAGGTTCGTCCGCTTCACAATCGCTTGATCGTCCAGCGCATCGACGGCGACGCGAAGACCGCCGGCGGGATCATCATCCCGGACACCGCGAAGGAGAAGCCGACCGAGGGCAAGGTGATCGCCGCCGGCCCGGGCAAGCGCGACGACAAGGGCCATCTGATCGCAATGGACGTCAAGCGCGGCGACCGCATCCTGTTCTCGAAGTACGGCGGCACCGAAGTCACGCTCGACGGCGAAGAGACGCTGATCATCGCCGAGGACGAAGTCCTCGCGATCCTGGAGTAACTCGATGTCGAGCAAGGAGCTGCGCTTCGACGAAGCCGCCCGGCGCGCGCTGCAGCGCGGCGTCGACGCGCTCGCGGATGCCGTGAAGGTCACCATGGGTCCGCGCGGCCGGAACGTGCTGATCGAGAAGAGCTGGGGCGCGCCGACGTCGACGAAGGACGGAGTCACCGTCGCGAAGGCGGTCGAGCTGCTCGACAAGTTCGAGAATCTCGGCGCGCAGATGGTGAAGGAAGTCGCCTCGAAGACGTCCGACGTCGCCGGCGACGGCACCACCACCGCCACCGTGCTGGCACAGGCGATCTACGCGGCGGGCCTGAAGCTCGTGGCGGCCGGTGCGTCGCCGATGGCGCTCAAGCGCGGCATCGACAAGGCCGTCGACGCGATCGTCGAGCAGCTAGCGAAGAGCACGCGCCGCGTGCGCGGCAAAGACGAGATCACCCAGATCGGCACCGTCTCCTCGAACGGCGACGAGTCGATCGGCCGCATGATCGCGGAAGCGATGGAGAAGGTCGGCAAGGAAGGCGTGATCACCGTCGAGGAAGCCAAGACGATGGACACGGAGCTCGACGTCGTCGAGGGCATGCGCTTCGACCGCGGCTACCTCTCGCCGTACTTCGTGACTGACCCCGAGCGGATGGAGGGCGTCTACGAAGATCCGTATCTGCTGATCCACGAGAAGAAGATCTCGAACATGCGGGAGCTCGTGCCGCTGCTCGAGGCGGTCGCACGCTCGGGCAAGGCGCTCGTCATCATCGCCGAGGACATCGAGGGCGAGGCGCTCGCGACGCTGGTCGTGAACAAGATCCGCGGCACGCTCAACGTCGCCGCCTGCAAGGCGCCGGGCTTCGGGGATCGCCGCAAGGCGATGCTCGAGGACATCGCGGTGCTCACCGGCGGCAAGGCGCTCTCCGAGGACCTCGGCGTCAAGCTCGAGAACGTGACTCTCGCGGATCTCGGCCGCGCCAAGCGCGTCGTGCTCGACCGCGAGAACACGACGATCATCTCCGGCGCCGGAAAGAAGTCGGACATCGAGGGCCGGGTGAGTCAGCTGCGCAAGCAGGTCGAGGAGACTGACTCGGACTACGACCGCGAGAAGCTCCAGGAGCGGCTGGCGAAGCTGGCCGGCGGCGTGGCGGTGATCCGTGTCGGCGCCGCGACCGAAGCGGAGCTGAAGGAGAAGAAGGCGCGGGTCGAGGACGCCCTGCATGCGACGCGCGCAGCCGTGGAAGAAGGCATCGTCGCGGGCGGCGGCGTCGCGCTGGTGCGCGCCGAGAAGGCGCTGGCGGATCTCGCGCTCGCCGGAGACGAGGCGCTCGGCGCCGACATCGTTCGCCAGGCGATCACGGCCCCGCTGCGGCAGATCGCCGAGAACTCCGGCTTCGACGGCTCGGTCGTGCTCTCGCGAGTTCGCGAGAAGGGCGGTGACTTCGGCTTCAACGCGGCGACCGAGCAGTACACCGACCTCGTGAAGGACGGCATCATCGACCCGACCAAGGTCGTGCGCAGCGCGCTGCAGAACGCGGCGAGTGTCTCGGGGCTGCTGATCACCACCGAAGCCGCGATCGTCGAGAAACCGCAGCCTCCGGCCGGCCCGCCGGGCGGCGCGCCCGACATGGGCGGAATGGGTGGCATGGGCGGAATGCCGGGCATGGGCGGCATGGGCGGAATGGATTTCTGAGTGAATCACCCCCGGCCTTAGAGGACCCGGCGCGCGGACGCCGCGCGCTTCGCTTGCGCTCGACTTAGAACACCACGGTGCGGCGGCCCAAGGCGACGATGCGGTCGTCCAGATGCGCGCGCACGGCGGCGGCCAGCACCATGCGCTCGACGTCGCGGCCCTTGCGCACGAGGTCCTCGACGGTGTCTCGGTGCGAGCACGCGACCACGTCCTGGGCGATGATCGGCCCTTCGTCCAGGTCCGACGTCGCGTAGTGCGCGGTCGCGCCGACCAGCTTCACGCCGCGCTCGTGAGCCTGGTGATACGGGCGCGCGCCGACGAACGCGGGCAAGGTGCTGTGGTGGATGTTGATGATGCGCTCGGGGAAGCGCGCGATGAAGTCACTCGACAGCACCTGCATGTAGCGCGCGAGCACGACCAGGTCGATGCGCTCGCGCTCGAGCAGCGCGAGCTCGCGCGCCTCCTGCGCGGCCTTGGTCTGTTTGTCGATGGTGAAGAGCTGGAACTCTACACCGAATTGTGTCGCTATGCCGCCGAGCTCGGGATGATTCGAAACGACCAGCGGGATCTCGCAGCGCAGCTCGCCGAGCCGGTGGCGGATCAAGAGATCGTAGAGGCAGTGCTCGAAGCGCGAGACGAAGATCGCGACGCGCTTCGGCCGATCGCCGTAGGAGATGCGCCAGCGCATCTGGTAGCGGCCGCACTCGATGCGCAGGAGCTCCTCGAGCTCCGCGCGCGGCAGGTCCAGATCGGCCAGGTCGAAGTGGATGCGCTGGCTGAAGATCCGCTCGACCGGATCGAGATGCTGCTGCGCTTCGCGGATGTTCGCGCCATGGTCGTGCAAGAGCGACGCCAGCGCGGCGACCAGACCCTTGCGGTCGGGGCACGACACGACGAGCGTGGCCGTTCCGCTCACGGCTCGCGCTCCGCGAGTGACTGACTCGCGGCGATGCACGCCTGGCGCGCGGTGCGCCCGCTGCGCGTGCCGCGCTCGAGCGCGAAGCGCAGCGCGGCGCGCTCGAACTCCGGAGACGAGCTCCGGCCCTCGAGCCCGAGCGTGCGCGCGTGGTATCGCACGATGCGCAGATACGTCTCCTGGTCGAAGGCGAAGAAGGGCAGCAACAGCCCGAAGCGGTCCGAGAGTGAGACCTTCTCCTCGGCGGTCTCCCCGGGGTGCAGGAGTCCGTCGCGGTCGAGCGCGGCCTCGCGATTCTCCGACATGCGCTCGGGCACCAGGTGGCGGCGATTCGAAGTGGCGATCACCAGCGCGTTCGCCGGCCGCGCCTCGAGCCCTCCGTCGAGCTCCGCCTTGAGCTGCTTCCAGCTCGCGTCCCCTTCCTCGAACGAGAGATCGTCGCAGAAGACCGCGAAGCGCTCGGGCCGGCCGCGCAGCACGGCCCAGATCTCCGAGAGCTCGAGCAGCGCGTTGCGGCGAACTTCGACGAGCCGGAAGCCGGACGCGCCGAACTCCCCGAGCAGACCGCGCACCGCGGACGACTTGCCCGTGCCGCGCTCGCCGTAGAGCAGCGCGTCGAGCGCGGGCTCGCCGCGCGTGAACGCGCTCACGTTCGCGCGCAGCCGCGCGACCGAGCGCTCGACGCCGATGAGTCCGTCCAAGGGGTACACGTCGGGGTGTCGGATCGGCTCGAGCCGGCCGCCGCGCCAGCGGTAGGCGAGCACCTCGGCGCGCTTGCGCGCGCTCCCGCGCGGTCGCTCTGCAGCGCGCCTCGCGGCCATCTCGCTCAGAGCTTCAGGCGGCTTCGCTGCCCGGAACCGCGCGGCGCAAGCAACCCGACCAGAATTCCCACGAGAGTGATCGCGGCGCCCGTGGCGAGTGTCTTCCAGCGCGCCGTCGAGTTTGCGCGCGAAGCGTCGTCCTCGAGCACGCGGTTGCGCTCGCGCAGACTCGCCAGCTCCTCGAGCTGCGAAGTCTGCTGTGCGAGCTTCTGCTCGAGCTCGGTGACATGCGCGTCGGCGGCCGCAAGCTTCTCGCGCGCGCGCGGCAACGCCACGTTCGGCGGCTCCTCGTTCGAGAGATTGCCCGCGGGGATCCAACCCTCGAGATCGCTCGTGCGCACTTGGATCCAGTCGCCCTCGGCGCTCAGCTTCTGCGCGGTCGCACCCGCGGCCAGGATCTTCAGGATGCGGAACTCGAGACCCGGACCGGCGCGCAAGTTCACGCGCACCTCGCCGCCGATGTAGTCCGCGCGGGCGCTCGCCCCGCCCAGCAGACAGCTCCCCGAGCCGAGCGCAAGACCGAGCATCGCCGCCTTCGCGTTCACGGCAGACTCTCTATCACCTCGCGACCTCCGCTTCCAGCTAGAAGAAGGCGCGGCTGGCCGCCAGCGCGCCGGCCACACCCGCGAGATCGCCGGCGAGGCAGGCGAACACCGTGTGACGCGACGCGCGCACGCCGACGCTCCCGAGGTACAGAGCCAACACGTAGAAGGTCGTCTCGCTCGAGCCGTTGATCACACAGACCAGGAACCCGACGAACGAGTCGGGGCCGTAGTGGCTCATCGTGTCGGTCATGACTGCCAGCGCGCCGCTGCTCGAGAGCGGCCGGATCAGAGCCATCGGCAGGGCTTCGACGGGAAATCCGACGAGTGAGGTCAGCGGCGCGACGGCGCCGCTCAGCGCGGCGAGCGCGCCGGAAGCGCGGAGCAAGCCTACACCAACGAGGATCGCGATCATGAACGGAAGCACGGTCACTGCGATCTGCAGGCCCTCGCGCGCGCCCGCGATGAACGAGTCGTAGACGGGGACCCGGCGCGCGAAGCCGGCGAGCGCAATCGACCCCATCAGCGCGGGCAAGAGCCATCCCGAGAGCATCGACTTCGCCGTCTCGAAGCTCGGGTCCAGATAGAACGCGCGCGCGATCGCCGCGCCGAGCGCGAGCGCGAACGCGGACAGCAGCCAGGCGCGCGCGGGCTCCGCGCGCGCGGCCACGGCGGCGATTCGCTCGGCCGCGTCGAGCGCCGCGAAGTCGATGCCCGGCCCCGCGCCCGCGGTGGGGGACTCACGCAGCGGCGCGCGCTCGACCGCGAACGCCGGCCAGCGCTCGAGCAGCTTGGCGGCGGCGATCGCGACCAGCGTCGCGCACGCGCTCGCGCACAGCGACGGCGCGATGATGCCCGCCGCGTTCGTCGAGCCCAGACTCGCGCGGAGCGCGATCGCGCCGAGCGGCAGAACCGCTAGGCCCGAGGTGTTGATCGCGAGAAACAGCGCCATCGCGTTCGTCGCGACGCCGGGCCGCGGGTTGAGCGTCTCCAGCTCGCGCATCGCCAAGAGACCGAACGGAGTGGCGGCGTTGCCGAGCCCGAGCACGTTCGCCGCCAGGTTCATCACGATCGCGCCCATCGCCGGGTGGTCGCCCGGAACCTCCGGGAAGAGCCGGCGCAGCAGCGGCGCGAGCCCGCGCGCGAGCGCGGACATGAAGCCCGCGTCGCGCAGCACGCGCATGAAGCCGAGCCAGAGCGCCATCACGCCGACCAGCCGCAGAGTGACTTCGACGGCTTGTCTGGCCGCCGCGAGCGCGGCGTCGTTCGCGGCCGGCATGGTTCCCGCGAAGGCGGCGAAGAGCACTGCGCCAGCGACCAGCGCGACGAAGATCCCATTCAACAAGCGAGCGAGCTCCATCCGGGGGGACGGATCGCGATCAGCGCGGAAATGCCTCCGGAAGCCCGCCGTCGACGGGCAGCACGGCGCCGGTGGTCGGCGTCTCTTGACTCGCGAAGAAGACCACGGCACGGCCGACATGCTTTGGTGTCACACGCGCGCGCAGCAGGTTGCGGTCGCGGTAGAAGTCCTCGAGCTGCGCCGGATCGAGTCCGCGCGCGGCGGCGCGCGCGGGGCCGACCTCGCGCCACAGGCCGGACGGGTTCTCGGCCGAGCCGAAGACCGCGTCGGCGTTCACCAAGTTCGCGCGCACGCCGAACGCCGCGCCTTCCAGCGCGGCGACGCGCGCCAGCTGGTGCGCGCCCGCCTTCGACGCGCTGTAGGCGCCGAACTCCGCGCCCGGCGCGAAGACGTTCTTCGTCGACACCACGACGACGTTGCCGCCGGTGCCCTGTTGCTTGAGCTGAGTGAGTCCCTCGCGAAGCGTCAGGAACGCGCCGGTCAGGTTGACGTCGACCGCGGCGCGGAAGTCCTCGAGCGCGAGCTCGGCCAGCGCGCCCGCGCGCGCGATTCCCGCGTTCACGACGACGACGTCCACGCCGCCGAAGAGCTCGGCCGCGCGGCGGAAGGCGTCGCGCACGTCGCCCTCGTCCGAGACGTCGGCGCGCAGGGCCTCGCAGCCCGCCGCTCCGACGCGCTCGCGTGTCGCTTCGAGGCGCGCCTCGTCGACGTCGACCAGCAGCACCTGCGCCCCCGCGCGCACCAGCTCGGCCGCGACCCCCTCGCCGATCGCCCCCGCACCGCCGGTGACCAGCGCGACCTGGCCCGCCAGCGCGCGTGACTCGCCGCGCCCGAGCTTCGCCTGCTCGAGGCTCCAGTATTCGACGTCGAAGAGGTCGAGCTCGGAGAGCCCCTGGTACTGACCGAGCGCGCTCGCCCAGATCTTCGCGCGCACCGTGTGCTCGGCGATGTCCGCCGCGACGCGCGCGGCGGCGCGCGTCTCGCCGGCGGCCACGATCCCGATGCCGGGCAACACCAACACCCGCGGCGTCGGATCGAGCATCGCGCGAGTGACTCCCCGCGCCGCGCTGCAGCGCTGGAAGTACTCCGCGTAGCGCCGGCGGTACGCCTCGACGTCCTCCGCGAGCTTCGCGCGCAGCGCCTCCGCGTTGGCGTAGGGCGGGCGCTCGACGAACAGATACGGACCCTTGGTCCGGATCACGTGGTCCGGCGTGAGCGGCGGAGTCACTGCCAGGAGCGGCCCCTGCTCGGCCGCGGCGAAGTGCAGGATCTCGTCCGAGCTTCGGTGCTCCAGCACGACGCGCCGCCAGGGCCGGTCGGGGTCGCCGCTCGGCGTGGCGAGCGCGCCGCGAACCACGGGCGCGATCTCGTTCCACTCGCGCATCGCGACGACGGGCCGCGCGTTCAGCGGCCGGCGTCCCTCGACGTGCGACGCGATCAGAGAGCGCGCGCGGCCGACCAGCGCGACGTGCCGCTCGTAGCTGGTCTTCGCGTCGTCGCCGAACGTGAACAGCCCGTGTTTCTCGAGCACGAGCCCCTCGACCGCGGGGTTCTTCTCGAAGATCTCCGCCGCGCGCACGGCCAGCGCGAAGCCGGGCATCACGTACGGGACCCACGCCACGCGCTCGCCGAAGAGCGCGCTCACCCGCTGCGCCCCGTCGGGCTGGTTCGTCAGCGCGAGGATCGCGTCGGCGTGTGAGTGATCGACGAAGCGCGCGGGGAGAAACGCGTGGAGCAGTGTCTCGATGCTCGGGTTCGGCGCGGAGGGGTCGAGCAGCGCGCGGCGCTGCTCCGCGACCATGTCCTCGTCCGAGAGCGCGTCGAGCGCGCGCAGCGCGAGCAGCGCCTCGAGGCGCAGTGCGGGCAGCCCCGCGGGCTCGATCGACGCCAGATCCCAGCCGCTGCCCTTCACGTGCAGCACGTCGATCTCGCGCCCGAACAGGTCGCGCGCGCGCGACTTCACGGACGTGTTGCCGCCGCCGTGGAGCACCAGCTCCGGGTCGGCGCCGATCAGGCGCGAGGTGTAGACGCGCAGCGCGAGCGCTTCGCCGCACGCCGCGTGGCGCGCGCGATACTCGCTGGCGTCCGCGTCGCTCCAGCGGCTCTCCATCGCGCGCAAACCTAGCAAACGAGCGACGCGCTGCTCGGTCGCGTCGCTTGCCCGTGCGGGCGTGCGCCGATACTCTGGCCGGGTCGGTTTCGGGCGCCGCTTCTGTGGCGTTCGGTCCGGTCAACGCCGTCGACGGGCGGACGGCGACCGGAGCGGGAGCTGGGTCCCGCGCGACTTGGTGCGCCGCGGAAGGAGGTGGTCCAGAAGTGTCTCATTCGAACACAGTGACGGTAGAGGTGGTTTCCAGCTAGGTCAGCCTGGCACTGGTGGCTGGCCTGGCTTGGCCCAGGCACCACCCAAACCCCGAGGGTCCGCTTGGTCACTGAGCGGGCGGTCGCTTCCGCGATTGCAGCACCTTCGGGGTTTTTCTCGCCCCGAGTCGCCCCCCTGCGACCTACACGATTGGATCGGGAACAGGAGCGGTCTTGGAGTTCGAGCGGCGATCTCGGGAGTTGCTGTCCGCGCTCGCGCGCGACGCGCACGGGCTGCGCTTTCACGTCGCGGAGCTCGGGGCGCCGAGTGTCTTGTCGAGCTGGGACTCGGCGCACCTCGCGCTCGCGCTCCTGCACGTCGATCCCGCGGCCGCGGTCGCGGAGCTGCGCGCGCTCTACGCGGCGTGTCAGCGCGACGACGGCCTGGTCGCGGGCGAGCGGGCGGTCGACTCACGCGAGCGCGCGGCGCGGCAGGCGGCGCTCGGCCCGCTCTTCGGTGAGGACGAGCGCTCGATCCTGATCGCCCCGCCCGTCGCCGCGTACGCGGCGGCGCGGCTCGTGAGCACCTGCGGCGCCGCCGCGCGCGACACACTTTCCTGCGCGACGCGCGAGCTCGACGCGATCTGGGGTCACCGGCTGCCGCCCGACACCTCGCTGCCCGTGATCCTGCATCCGCTCGAGTCGGGCTGCGCGCGCTCCGCGCTCTTCGACGAGCTCGTCGACCAGGACTCCGACGAGGAGTGGCGCGACGAGAGCGCGACTCTGTTGCGATCCGCGAGCGCGTGTCAGCTCGATCCGGAGCGCGCGCTGCGCGCGGGCCACGCGTTCGTGGTCGAGGATCCGGTCTTCTGCGGCTGGCTCTTGCTCGCGCTCGAGGCGTGCTCACAGGCCTGGGAGAAGCTGGGTGACACCAACGCGTGTCTCAAGTTGCGGATCCGTTCGGAGATGATCGCAGAGGGCGTCGCGAGCCGGCTCTGGTGGGAGGAGCAGGAGATCTACGTCGCCTGGAATCGCGGGCGCCAGAGCGCGCTGCGCGCAGTCACTGCGGGCGGGCTGGTGCCCGCCGCCGCGCGCAGCTTGCTCGACGAAGGCACGCCGAAGCGCGCGGTCGACCGCCACCTGCGTCCGGCGGCTTCCCCGCTGTGGGTCGCGCAGGGTCTCTCGCAGCGGCCGATCAAGCGCGACGAGCGCTCGCCCGCAGCCGGCGAGCGCGTGGCGATCTCACCGCTCGCGACTTACTGGGCGCACCTGGTGCTGACCCGCGCGGACCGCCTCGCCGATGCGCGCGTCGCCCGCGCCCAGCTCGAAGAGCTCGCGCTCGCGCGCGGCCTGCGCGCCGTCTACCTCGCCGCCGCGGAGGACGCGGCCGCGGACGGCAGCGACCACTCCTTCTGGCCCGCCCTCGCGCTCGAGATGCGCGCACTGGAGAACGCCGGCTAGCCGCGCTTGCACCGTTCCATTGTCGCGAGCTAGTCTCGTCCCGAATCCAAGAACAATGTTCCGGATATTGGGACAGACCATGAACTCCGCGCCCGAATTCGCAGGCACGATCGACAAGGCGCTCGAGCTGCTCTTCCACCTGCACGAGCGCGGTGGCGCGGCGCGCGGCGTCTCCGAGCTGGGCCGTGCGCTCGAGCTGCCGAAGTCGACCGCGCACCGACTGCTCGCGTCGCTCGCCAAGCGCGGGCTGGTCGAGCAGGACGCGCGCGGCCGCTACCGGCCCGGCATCGCCCTGCTCGCGCTCGGGCTGGGCGTGCTCGAGCGCGAGCCGCTGGTCGCCGCGGCGCGCGCGATCGTCGAGCACGCAGCCGAGCAGCTCGGCGAGACGATCTTCCTGTCGAGCGCGCGCGCGGGCCGCCTCTACGTGCTCGACAAGCAGGAGGGCACGGGCTTTCTGCGCGCGGCGCCGCGCATCGGCGCCGAGATCCCAGCGCACGCGACCGCGATCGGCAAGCTGTATCTCGCGTTCGCGCCAGAGTCACTCCGCCCGCTCGAGCCGTCGCTGCCGCGCTTCACCGCGTCCACCACGGTGAGCCCGGCCGAGCTCGCGCGCGAGGTCGAGCAGGTGCGCGCGCGCGGCTGGGCGGGCATGCGCGACGAGTGGATCCCCGGTCTGGCCGGAGTCGCGGTGCCGATCCGCGCCGCGGGCCGACTCTTCGGCGCGCTCGCGGCCGCGGGCCCGAGCTCTCACTTCGACGGCGTACACGAAGCTGTGTTCCGAAACGCCCTGCTCGACGCGGCGCGCGCCATCGAGGCGCGCCTGGTCGGCTCGGCGCCGGGCGGGCGCAGCGAGGGAGGGGCGAAATGAAAGTCTGGATCGAGGGCCGAATCGTCGACGGCGCGGAGGCGCGCATCCCGGTCACCGACCACGGGCTCTTGTACGGCGACGGAGTCTTCGAGGGCATCCGCCTGTATTCGGGGCGCGTGTTCCGACTCGACGCGCACCTCGAGCGGCTGCGTCACTCGGCGCGCGCGATCGGACTCGAGATCCCGGGTGGAGTCTCCGCGGTGCGCGAGATCGTGATCGCGACCGCGCGCGCGTTCGGCCGGCCCGACGGCTACGTGCGCCTGCTCGTGACTCGCGGCGACGGCGCGATGGGCGTCGACCCGACCCGCTGTCCGAGCCCGCGCATCGTCTGCATCGCGTGCGAGATCGAGCTGTATCCCGAGGCGAAGCTGCGCGCTGGAATCGAGATGGTCACCGTGAGCGTGCGCCGGCCCGGCCCCGACGTGCTCGACCCGCGCGTGAAGAGCCTGAACTACTTGAACAGCGTGCTGGCCAAGCGCGAGGCCCGTCTGCGCGGCGCCGACGAGGCGCTGATCCTGAACGCTGCGGGCATGGTGGCGGAAGCCGCCGTCGCGAACGTGTTCGCGTTCCGCCGCGGCGCGCTGCTGACGCCGCCGGCGACCGACGGCGCGCTCGAAGGAGTGACTCGCGGGAGCGTGCTCGAGCTCGCCGGCGCGCTCGGGATTCCCGCGCGCGAGCAGACCCTGTCGCGCATGGACCTGCTCTCGGCCGACGAGGTGTTTCTCACCGGCGCGGGCGCGCGCGTCGTCGGCGTGCGCAGCCTGGACGGTGCGCAGATCGGGACGCGGGCGCCGGGCCCGGTGACCGAGAAGCTGGCCGCGGAGTTCGGCGCGCTGGCGCGCCGCGACGGGCCGGTGTTCCTGACCTGACTCGCGCTCAAGGGCGGCGGATCTTCATGTGGTGCGCGAGCTGGGCGGCCGAGTACGCGTGCCCGGGGCCGACGACGCAAGCGCTGCGCGCCGCGCACGCACCCGCGCAGGCGGGATCGGCTAGCCGCGTCGCGTAGCACTTCTGTGTGTCGAACCCGCGCGCTGCGACGGCGGCCCCGACGCAGGCGCTGGCACACGGCGCGGGACAGCCGCCGCACGGATCGTACGGCGGCGCGATCGTCTCGGGCAGCGCGTCGCGCACCAGCAGCACCGCGCGGATGCCGATCCACGGCCCGAACTCGGGATGGATCAGGACGCCGATGCGACCCGGCGCGCCGAAGCCCGCGCGCCGCGCGAGCTCGACCAGAGGGAGATACACGCCACCGCGCCGGTCTGCGTAGAAGCCGACCGCGGCGGGCGGGTCGCCGAGTCGCGCGGCCGCCGCGAGCACGCGCCGCGTGTACGCGTCGAGCGGATCGTCGGGCAGCGCTCGCTCGGGCGAAGTCTGGAACGCGCTCCAGAGCGCGCGGCCCGCATTCCCGACGACGATCGCGCTGCGCGCCGCGGGCGCCAGCTCGCTCGAGCGCCAGGGCGGCGGCACCACGGAGTCGTATACGGCGATCGACAGCGTTCCCGAGAGCGCGAGCCCGGCGCGCGCGAGCTGCGCGAGCGCTCGCTCCGCGCTCACGCGCCGCTCTCGAACCGCCCGCCCGCAGCCAGGCCGACGCGCGCCGCGAACGCGTGCGCCGGCTCCTTGGCGAGGTCCGCGCGCACGCGCGCGACGCGCAGCGCGCCGCCGCGCAGCGCCAGGAGCAGCCCGGACAGGTCGCAGGCGATGACACTCCCCGGTGTCGCATCGGGCGCGCGCTCGAGCGACGCGTCGAACAGGCGCACCGGCTTGCCCGCGAAGCGCAGAAATGCGCCCGGCTGCGGATCGCAGCCGCGCACCAAGCGGTCGATCTCGACGGCGGACTTCGCGAGATCGATCGCGGCGACCGAGTCGTCGACCAGCCCCTGCGCGGTGGCGAGTGACTCGTCTTGCACCCGCGGCCGCGCGCGGCCTTCGGCCACGAGCTGCACCGCCTCGACCAGCGCCGCGACGCCGAGCGGCTGCAGCTTCTCGAAGAACAAACTGGTGACCGTCTCGCGCGCCGCGATCGGCACCGGCCCCTTCTGCACGACGATCGGCCCGGTGTCCGCGCCCTGGTCGGGGACGAAGATGGAGACGCCCGTCTCGGTCTCGCCCAGGATGATCTGCCACTGCAGCGCCGCGCCGCCGCGGAAGCGCGGCAGGAGCGAGGGATGGAAGCACAGACTCTTGTGTCTGGGCGCGTCGGTGAGCTCGCGCGGCAGGAACACCTGCACCGACGCGAGCACGTTCAGATCGGCGCCCAAGGCGGCGTGCTCGGCGAGCGCCGCCGCGATCGGCTCGCCCGTCTTCTTGCGGTAGAAGCGCCTGCGGATCAGCGGCAAGCCGAGCTCACTCGCCAGCGAGGCGGTGGCGTCGGGCCGGCCCGACTCGGGCGGCGCGAACACGCCGGCGATCGTGTGTCCGCTCGCGCGCAGGCGTTCGAGCGTCTCGCGGCCGAACGCCGCTTGGCCGAAGAGCGCGACGCGCAGACTCATCCGGGCAACCTAGCACGCGGTCCAATCGTGCGGACGGGAACCGCGGGCACGCCGAGCGCGAGCACGCGCGGCGGGAGATCGCGCGTGACCAGCGAGCGCGCCCCGACCACGACGTCGTTCCCGATCGTGACTCCCGCGAGTACGGTCACGTCGGACGCGATCCACACGCGTTCGCCGATCGCCACCGGAGCGCTGCGCTCCGGCGTGTTCACGTCGAGGTCGTGAAAGTCCGAATCGAGCACGCGCGAGCCGAAGCCGATCATCGAGTCGTCGCCCATGCGGATGCCGACGTTCGCGTGCAGCATCGCGCCGTTCACAAGACAGCGCGCGCCGATTTCGACGCGCGCGCCGTCCGCGACGGTGATTCGATTCTCGCCGCACTCGGTGCGCAGCCAGACGCGCGGGCCGAGTGACACGACGCCACCCGACTGGATCCAGATGTGATTCCCGCGCGCTCGCTCCGCCGCGAAGCCCGGGCCGACTTCGAGCACCCCGCCGGGCTCGATGCGCAGCTCCGCGAAGCGCAGATTCGGCGATGCCGAGCGGTCGGCGCGCAGTCTCGCGCCGAAGCGCGCCGCGAAGATCGCGAAGCGGATCCGGTCCCAGCGATAGATCGCGCGCAGGAGAGCGGCGTTCATGGCGCGCGAGTCTATCACCGCCGCGCGCTGTCACTCTCCATTCGTGAGGGCGGTCACGCCGATGAGACCGCGACGATGGAAGCGAAGGAGGACGCGCTCTACGCGCTGGTCCGCGCCGAGCTCGAGGCGGCGCTCGATCCCGCGGAGCTGCGGCGGCGCGGGTCCGACGCGCTGCACGAGGTCGCGATCGACTCTGCCGCCTTCGCCGCGCAGCGGCTGCCCGGCGAGATCCGGGTGCGCGTCGGCAATCCGGGCGGTCACCGCGCCGGCCGCACGACCGTCGAGGTCTTGCTCGCGGACCAGCCGTTCATCGTCGACTCGGTTCGCCTGACGCTGCGCCGGCTGAACCGCCGCGAGCTCCTGCTGCTCCACCCGCTGCTCGCGGTCGAGCGCGAGGCCGACGGGACCGTCGCGCGGCTCGGGCGCGAGACCGTCGGCCGGACGCGCGAGTCCTACATCTACGCAGAACTGCGTCAGCTGTCGCACGAGTCGGAGCGCGCGGCGCTGGAGCACGAGCTGGAGCGCGCGCTCGCCGACACACGCTGCGTCGTCGCCGACCACGCGCCGATGCTCGCCCAGCTCCACGAGCACGTCGCGAACCTCGAGGGCTGCGCCGGGGTGCTGCCCGGTGGCCCGGAGCGCGCGCGCGACCTCGCCGCGGTGCTGCGCTGGCTCGAGGCGAAGAACTTCCTGTTCATGGGCTACCGCCGCTACGAGGCTCGGCGCGGGCGGAAGGGTTGGGAAGTCGAGCTGGAGCCCGCGAGCGGGCTCGGGCTCTTGCGCGGCGTCGCGGACTCGCGCTTCTCCGAGTCGAGCGCCGACGTACCGCCGCCGCCGCTGGTCGGCACGCGCCTCGACGACGAGCGCGTGATCTTCTTCGACAAGACGCGCAGTGACTCGACCGTGCACCGCGCAGGCCGACTCGACTCGGTGTCGCTGAAGCTGCTCGACCGAGACGCGCGCCCGGTCGGCTTCGGCCGCTTCGTCGGACTGCTCACGCACCGGGCGATCCGCATGCGGCCGTCGGACATTCCGATTCTCGCCGCCCGGCGCGCGCGCATCGCCGCGAGCCTGGGCGCGGAGCCCGGGTCGCACACGTACAAGACTGCGCTCGAGGCATACGACTGTCTGCCGGTCGAGTTTCTGTTTCCCGCGGAGCAGGCCGACGCGGCGCGAGTCGTGTCGCGCATCGTGGCCGCGGCGGAGCGGCGCAAGCTCGAGGTCTCGACCGTCGCCGACGCCGTCAACCGCTCGTTCTTCGTCTCGGTCGCGCTGCCGCGCCAGCTGTACGAAGAGCGCATCCGCGAGGAGATCGACCGGCTGCTCGAGACGGGCCACAGCGCGCGCCACATCGACCACCGCAGTTCCTTCCTCGACGACGACCTCGCGCTCGTGCACTTCTTCTGCGGCTGCGACCGCGAGCTGGAGCTGGCGACGCTCGGCAAGCTCGAGGGCGAGATCGCGGCGATCGTGGAGCGCTGGGAGGACCGCTTCGAGGCTGCGCTCCTCGCGGATCAGCCGAGCGACCGCGCGCTGCGGCTCGCGGACGCGTACGCAGACGCGTTCCCCGAGTCCTATCGCATCGTGACTTCAGCGGCCGAGGCGGTGCTCGACGTGCGCCACCTGGAGCGCCTCCACGCCGGTGAGTCGCGCGTGGAGCTCGGCCTGGACTTCGCGACCGCGTACGGCGACGCGCGCACGCACCGGCTGAAAGTCTACCTGCGCGAGCGGCCGTATCTCACGGAGCTGCTCTCGGTCGTGCACCAATTCGGCATCCGCGTGATCGACGCGACCTCGACCGAGGTGCGCGCGCTGGCGAAGTCGTCTCTCTGGATCGTCTCGTTCAGGATCGAGCCGATGGCGCGCGGCGGCGCGGCTGCGCGAGACGCCGAGGCGCGCGCGCTCGACGGGCTGCGCGCCGCGCTCGGCGGGCGCGTCGACAGCGACGACTTGAATCGGCTGATTCTCGGCGCCGATCTCGACTGGCGCGCGGTCGACGTTCTGCGCGCCTATCTCGAGTACGCGCGCCAGATCGGCCAGGCTCCGCGCGGCTCCGCGGCGCGCGACTCACTCGTCCGCCATCCCGAGGCGGCGCGTGGGGTGGTGCGCCTGTTTCGCGCGCGCTTCGACCCCGCGCTCGGCGCGCGGCGAGACGCCGAGTCGGCCGAAGCCAGTCGGGCGCTCGCCGGCGCGCGCGAGCCGATCACGAGCGCTGCAGAGGACCGCGTCTTCGCCGTGCTCGAGAATCTCGTGCTCGCGACGCTGCGCACGAGTGAGTACGCGCCGGTGGCCCCCGGCACTCCACACGAGGTCGCTCTGAAGCTCGACTCGCGCGCGGTGAGCGGCCTGCCCCATCCCACACCCTGGCGCGAGATCTTCGTGCACTCGTGCGAACTGGTCGGGGTGCACTTGCGCGGCGGGCTGGTCGCGCGCGGGGGCCTGCGCTGGAGCGATCGGCCGCAGGACCTGCGCTCCGAGGTGCTCGCGCTCTGGCGCACGCAGATGGTGAAGAATGGCCTGATCGTGCCCGTCGGCGCGAAGGGTGGCTTCGCGCTGCGCCGCCCGCCCGCAGATCCGGGCGCGGCGCGGGCCGAGGCCGACCGACTCTACGCGCGCTTCGTCGCCGCGCTTCTGCGAGTCACCGACGACGTTCGCGCCGGCGTCGTGACTGCCCCGGCCGGGGTCGTGCGCCACGACGGCGACGATCCGTATCTCGTCGTCGCCGCGGACAAGGGCACCGCGCACCTGTCCGACGCGGCGAACCGAATCGCGGCCGAGCACGGCTTCTGGCTCGGCGACGCGTTCGCGTCGGGCGGCAGCAACGGCTACGACCACAAGCGCGAGGCGATCACCGCGCGCGGCGCGTGGCTCTGCGCGCGCCGCCACTTCGCGGAGCTCGGCCGCGACCCCGACCGCGAGAGCTTCACCGCAATCGGCATCGGCGACATGTCGGGCGACGTGTTCGGCAACGGGCTCCTGCTGATGCCGCGCGCGAAGCTCGTGGCCGCCTTCGACCACCGCCACGTCTTCCTCGATCCGGATCCCGATCCCGAGCGCGCTCTCGCGGAGCGCCGCCGGCTGTTCGCGCTGCCGCGCTCGTCGTGGGCCGATTGCGCACCCGACGCGATCAGCGCGGGCGGCGGCGTCTTCGAGCGCGGCGCGAAGCGGATCGCGCTCTCGGCCGGGGCGCGCCGCGCGCTCGGCTGCACGGCCGAGAGCCTCTCGGGCGAAGAGCTGATCCGGGCGATTCTGCGGGCGCCGGTCGACTTGCTCTGGAACGGCGGGATCGGCACTTACGTGAAGTCGGCGAGCGAGTCACACGCCGAGGTGGGCGACCGCGCGAACGACGCGGTGCGCGTCGACGGGCGCGAGGTGCGCGCACGGATCGTGGCCGAGGGCGGCAACGTCGGCTTCACCCAGCTCGCGCGGGTCGAGCTCGCGCTCGCCGGCGGCCGCATCGACACCGACGCGATCCACAACGCCGGCGGCGTCGCGCTCTCCGATCACGAGGTGAACTTCAAGATCCTGCTCGCGCCGCGCACGGCGGACGGCTCTCTTTCCGCGGACGAGCGCAGCGCGCTGCTGCGCGCGTGCTCGTCGCTGGCCGACGAAGCCGTGCTCGAGCGCTGCGAGAGTCAGAGCCGCTGTCTGTCACTCGACGCGGTCCGAGCGCAGCTCGACCCAGAGCGGCTCTGGCAGGCCGCCGAGTATCTGGTCGCGAGTGCCGAGCTCGATCCGCTGCTCGAGCGGCTGCCCGCGCGCGAGCTCGCGCGCGCCCGCGGCTGGACGAGGCCCGAGCTCGCCGTCCTGCTCGGCTATTCGAAGCGCCTGTGCAAGAGCGCCCTGGCCGCCGCCGGCGTGCCCGCGCACCCGCTGCTCGCCGCGCTCTTCCGCGCCTACTTTCCGGCCCAGCTTCGCGACCGTTTCCCGCACGAACTCGAGACACACCAGCTGCGCGACGCGATCACCGCGACCTGTCTCGTGAACCATGCGATCGACCGCGCCGGGGTCACGCTCGTGCCCGAGCTCGCCCGCGCCCTGGGCGCCGTGGCGCCGGAGGTCCTGCTCGCCTGGCTTTCGGCTGATCACCTGCTCGCCGCGGAGTCCGCGCGCGAGGCGCTCGCAGCGACGAGTGACTCGGAGCCGGCGCGGCTGCGCGCGCTCTGCGGGCTCGAGGACGCGGTGGCGCAGGCGGCCGCGCTCGTGCTCGGCCTCGAGGGGCGCGCCCTGCTCGAGCCGGCGGACACGCGCCGGCGCGCGGCGCAGCTCGACGAGCTGCGCGCGCGGCTGGGCGCCACGGCGCCGAGCGCGCTGCCCGCGCTGGTGCGCGCCTGGCCGGTGACTTGGCTGGCGCAGCGGAGCGGGGCGTCGATCGCGCGCGCGCTCGAAGTCTGGACGGACCTCGGCACTCGCACGCGCATTCTGTGGCTGCAGGAGCGACTCGCGCAGGTCGAGCTGAGCGACGGCTGGAACCGCGTCGGCGCAGCGACGCTGTCACTCGAGATGCACCGCGCGCTCTGTGACCTGTGCGAGCGCGAGCTCCAGACCGGCGGCGCGCGGCGCGCGTCCCGGATCCGCGGCGAGCCCGATCGCGCGCTTGCCGGCGTCGAGGAAATCGCGGCGCAAATCGACGCGGGCTCGCGCAGCTTTGCGCCGCTTCTCGTGCTCTCGCAGCGAATTCGGCGCCTGTGCTAGGGTCCGCCCCGGAGAGGTGCCAGAGCGGTTGAACGGGGCGGTCTCGAAAACCGTTGTGCCCTTACGGGTACCGGGGGTTCGAATCCCCCCCTCTCCGCCAGATTGAACTTCGTTCGGCTGCGCCTCACTGCGCGCGGCTGCGCCGCTTGCGTCCTCGCTCGGGGCGGCCCTCGCTCGGCCGGCGCCTTGTCTTACATCGATCTCGAGAAGAGTCGGATCAGGCCTTCTCGAGCTCACTGACAAACGACGTGACGGCGGAGCGCGAGGACGCCCTCGCGCGGAGCCCGCAAGCGGCGCAGCCGCGCGCAGTGAGGCGCAGCCGAACGAAGTCAATCAGTCACTGCTGCCAGCGGCCCTCGAACTTCAGGGTGTTGCCGTCGGCGCGCAGGATCATGCGTTCTTCGTCTTCGGTGCGAAAGCGGCCGGTGCCGTCGCGGAAGGCGTAGCTGACGACCAGGCGGAGATAGACGCGGTCCGCGCTCGAGCGCTCTTCGTCGACGCTGGCGGCCTTCAGGCGGTAGCCGTCGCGCGTGCTCCAGGAGCCCGCGAGCTCGGTCGGCAGCGCGGAGAACCCGAGCGACGTGAAGAGCGGTGAGTCGTGTGTTTCTTGCGCGCGCAGCCAGTCGTCGACGAAGCGGCGCACGGGAGGCGCCAGCTCGAAACCTTCGGCGGTCGGCAGCGGCGGCGCGACTGCGGAGCCGTCGGGCGCCGCGGGTGCGGTGGCCGGCGGCGGAGTGGCCTGCGGCCGCACGATCACGACCGTCGTCGGGGGGGGGGGGGGGGGGGGTGGGGGGAGCGACCGAGGAGACCACCGGCGCGCCGGCCGGCGGCGAGAGTCGCGCCCACACCGCGCGCGCGCCCCCACGGGGGGGGGGGGGGGGCGCCCGGCCCCAAGCCCCCCC
>JBIOJK010000013.1:0-48630 GCA_044450765.1 Myxococcota bacterium
CCCCGATGAACAGACCGCTTGCCTTCTCGCGTGCAAGATCGATCCGTTCCGTGATGCGGCACACATGCCCGGCGCGATCGTAACCGATCGAACCGAATTCGCGCTTGCGCGGGTCGTCCCGCAGGGCGAGCGTCGCCAGCGAGCCGCTCTCCGCGTGTCGCTTCAGCAGGGCCCCGAAATCGAGCTCGAGACACATGTCGCCGTTGACGACCAGGAACGGCGCGCCGTCGTCGAGCAGGTGGCGAGCGCCGAGGATGCCGCCGCCGCTGCCGCGCGGCTCTGGCTCGCGCAGCCAGTCGATCGGCAGCGGCGAGTGACGCAGCGCGGCGTGGAGCGTCTCGGGGTGCGCGTGAGTGTTGACGATCGCGCGCTCGACTCCAGCCGCAGCCAGCGCGCGAGCCAGCCGCAGAATCACGGCCACGTCGAGCACCGGCAGCGCCGGCTTCGCGCACAGCCGCGCGAGCGGCGCCATGCGCGTTCCGAGTCCCGCGGCGAGCACCATCGCCTTCACGCGCCGGTCTCGGCGAGCGCCTGCCGCAGCAGCGCGCCGAGCTGCGCGTGTGCCGGCGGCAGCGCCGGCAACACCTCCAGCACGGAGCGCGCGGCGCGCGCGATGAACGGCTGATAGCGGAGGTCACCTTTTCGTTCCACGATCATGCGGTAGCGCCCGTAGTCCTTGCACTTTCTCTGCACGACGAGAAGCGCGAATGCCGCCGGATCGGAGTCGCGTCGGCGGGCGCGCCAGTAGCGGGCACACAGCTCGCCGCGCTCGGCGTCCAGCTCGAGATACGAGTCGCAGACCAGCGCCGCGAGATCGAGCTCGGGTGGCGCGTGCAGCGCATCCTGGTAGTCGAGCACGCGCAGGCGCCCGCGCGCGTCGATCATGAGATTCTGGCTCTGGTAGTCGCGCAGCGAGAGCACGCGCGGCAAGGCGGCCACGGCGCGGGCGAGTGAGTCGAGCTCGGGCGCGAGCTCCGCGTGCCAGCGCTCGGGCAGCCCGTGCTGCGCGAAGGTGCGCAGCTCGAAGCGCACCCAATCCGCATCGAAGGAGCGCCGAAACGGCAGAGCGTTCGAGCGCGGCAGGTCGTGGATCCGCGCCAGCAGGTCGACCGCCTCGCGCAAGCGCGGCGAGCGGTCGCTCGGCTGGAGATCGAGCAGGTGCACGTCGCCCAGATCCTCGAGCAACACCCAGCGCTCGTCCCGCTCCACCGCCAGGATCTCGGGCACCGGCACACCGTGTCTCGCGAGGTACTCGGTGACTTCGAGAAACGGGATCTCACCCGACTCGCTGCGCAGCGCCGCCGGCAGGATCGCGGGGTCCTCGGGAAGCGCGTGCATCAGCACGGCCGTCGATCCGTCGGCGAAGCGCGCGCGGTAGTAGCGGCGCGCTCCGGCGCCGCCGGGCAGCGACACGAACTCCGCGAGTGCGCGGCCGCGGGCAGTCTCGACCCAGGCGCTCGCGCGCTCCATTCACCTCCCCCCGACAGTCGCAGGATGGCGGCTGGTCAGCGGAGCGGCAAGCGTCTCGCTTCTGGTCTAAGGTCGCGCGCCGTGAGTTCGATCGTGCGCGCGCTCGCATTCACCGCGCTGTTCGCGGCGCTCGCTCGCCCGGTGGCGGCGGACGAGGCGACGCTGTCGCAGGGGCTCAACGCCTTTCTGCACGCGCCCGCTCTGCGCGGCGCCCGCGTCGGCGTGGTCGTCGAGGATCTCGAGACCGGGAAGCGCCTGGCCGAGCACGCGCCGAACGAAGACCTGGTGCCCGCTTCGAATCAGAAGCTCTTGATCTCCGCCGCCTCGCTCGAGCACTGGGGGCCGGCGCATCGCTTCGAGACTCCGATCCTGGTCGAGGGCGAGATCAGCGACGGCGTGTTGGACGGCACGCTCTGGGTCATAGGCCAGGGCGACCCGAGCTTCGTGTCGGAGACTCTGTGGAAGCTCGCCGAGGAGATCCGCCTGCAGGGCGTGCGCGAGATCAAGGGCGGGATCGGCGTCGACGCATCGCGCTTCGACGCGCTGCGCTTCCATCCGGACTGGGAGCCCGTCTCGTCGCGCGCCTACTACGCTCCCGTGAGCGCGCTCTCGGCCAATTACTCGAGCTTTCGGGTCGACGTCGTGCCCGGCGAACGCGTCGGCGCGCCGGTCGGACTGCGCCTGGCGCCTTCGCTGCCGTATTTCCGGAGCGCGGCGGACGCAGTCACTCTGCGCGGCGGCGGACAGCTCGTGCTCGACATCGAAGTGCTGCCCGATGGCAGCGGTGAGAGTGTGCGCGTGTCGGGTGCGGTCTCGGCGGATCGCCCGACCAGCACGTACTGGCGCGCGGTGGGCCTGCCCGAGCGCTACGCGGCGTCGCTCCTGCGCGCGCAGCTCGAGGCGCAGGGCGTGCGCGTCGCTCCGCGCGTGCGCGTCGGCCCCGCGCCGGTGGGCGCGCGCGAGCTGCTGCGGTTCTCGGGCGAGTCACTTGCCCTGCAAGTCCGCTTGCTCGAGAAGTTCAGCAACAACTTCGTCGCGGAGCAGCTCACCAAGATGCTGGGCGCCGACGAGTTCTCCGCGCCCGGGACCTGGGACAAGGGGACGCGTGCGCTCGCCGCGTACCTGGAGGCGAGCGGCATCGTCGACCCCGCGCAGGTGATCGCCGACGGCTCCGGTCTCTCGCCGCGCAACCGCGTCGCGCCAGCCACTCTGACGGCGGTGATTCGCCGCGCGGCAAAGCGCTTCGACTCAGGCCCCGAGTTTCTCTCCGCGCTGCCGATCGGCGGGCGCGAGGGCACCCTGGAGGACCGCATGCAGGACGGCGCAGTGCCGATCCGCGCGAAGACGGGGCACTTGAATCGCGTCGCGGCGCTGTCGGGCGTCGTTCCAGATCCCGGGGGAGGGATGCGCGTGTTCTCGATCCTGGTGAACGGCGCGCGTGGAGACGCAGCCGGAGTCGATGCCGCGATCGACGCGTTCGCCGAGAGACTCGGCGCCGCGCCGGCCGCGCCCGAGCCCTAGGAGTTACTGGCTCGCGAGCCGCGCGTACACTTGCTGCACGTAGGCTTCGGGAACGTGATCGCCGTCGGCGAGGCGCTTGTCGATGGCCGCGGGGCCCCAGTTGTAGGCGGCGAGCGCGCGCTGCCAGGTGCCGTAGCGAGAGTGCAGCAGCGCCAGATAGCGCGTGCCCAGGCGCACGTTCAGCTCCGGGGCGAACAGTGCATCGGGGCCCGACCAGTCGATGCCCGCTTCGCGCGCGAGCATCTCGCCCGTGGCTGGCATGATCTGCATCAGTCCCAGGGCGCCGACCGGCGAGCGCGCGAAGTTGTAGAAGCCGCTCTCCGTGTGCATGACCGCGAGCACGAGCCGCGGATCGATCCGATTGCGCGCCGACTCGGCGAGCACGGCTTGCGCGGTGCGGCGCAGCTCGAACGGAGCGAGCCCCGTCATGTACTGCGCCAGCAGGGTCTCGATCTCGCGGCTGGCGGATGCGGCCGTGTCACTCGACACCGCGGCGACGGGGGCGGGCGAAGGCGCCTCGCGCTCGGGCTCGCGCACGGCGCACGAGAGAGCGAAGCAGAGCGACAGCGCAGCGATCGGGAGTTTGTGCTGGCGCATTTCGCTCAGTTCCAGCCGATCGGAAGGCCGGTGACCTGGATCACCATCGAGTTGTTGAGCGCGGCCCAGGCGGGAAGCGCCGCGAGGATCAGCAGGAGCGCCAGCTTTACGCGCGGCGGCACGTGAGTCGTCGCGACCAGGAACGCGATCGCCGCGGTCGTCACGATCATCTCGAACACGAGGCCGGGCACGAGCCCGATCGTGTTGAAGAGCCAAGATGCGGCGGGGTTCGCCTCGGCGACTTCGAAGCCGCGGACCGGCGCGCGCAGGCAGAAATAGGTCGTGGTGTTGTCCGCGATGTTGAAGAGGACCACCAGGACCCCCAGGACGACGCGCATCGAGTTCCTCCAGCGACGGGTGCTCGCGCTGGGGGGAACTACAAATTCCGTGCCGCAGCCGGCTCCGTTCGCCGAATCCGGCGCGGCTTCGCGGAGTGAGAGCTGCTCGCTGCGCGCGCACGCGCGTGCACACCCGACGGGGGTTCGGGAGGTGGGTTCCCTCGGAGGGAACTTCGGGTGCTCCGCGCGCCGACCGGCGCGCGGCGGTGGCTACTTCTTGGATCGGCCCTTGCCGAGCAGCAGCCAGTCCAGCGAGATGCCTTCGCGGACGGCGAGAGTGATCAGAAAGTCTGCGTGCGGGGTCGTGCCGCTCTCGTAGCGGTTCACGTTCTGCTGGAACACGCCGAGCTCGCGGGCGAAGGAGCGCTGGGAGCGGCCGCCGCGAACCTGGGCGAGCCGGACGGGCACGAGCTTCTTCTGCTTCTCGATCGTCGCCTTCGAGACCCCGGCGTTCTGACTCTTCTTAGCACCCATCTCCGCTCCTTTCGCTTCCGCGCCTCGAGTGCTTGCTCGAGCTGTTGATCGAGTGATTTGTATTCACGTGCTGCCGGTCTGGTGCCGGGTTCGACGCGTGCGTTGGCACGGGGAACACTCGTGACACCGTGCCATGTCACCTCGCGAGCGGGGCATGCTAGCGAAGCTTCACGACGGTTCAAGACAGTTGCGACGAGATTTTCCGGCGCATGCGCTATCCGCGTCTGCTAGTCGCCTTTTTGTGTAGGGTCGCTGCGTCTTGACCGACGCCGCGCGAGGTTGATAGGGTGCCGGACGCTCGGTCCGCGAGACGGGGGCGAGGTTGATGCGCGTCGTTGCAGGAGACCGTCGCGGACGACGCCTCAGCAGCGCGCCCGGGCGCGAGATACGACCGACTTCGGAGCGCGCTCGCGCCGGCCTGTTCGACTGGCTCGGCCCGCGCGTCGTCGGAGCGCGCGTGCTCGACCTGTTCGCCGGAACCGGGGCGCTCGGCATCGAGGCGCTCTCCCGCGGCGCGAGCGACGCGGTGTTCGTCGATCGCTCGCGCGGCGCGCTGCGCGTCCTGCGCCGGAACCTCGCCGAGCTCGCGCTCGCCGAGCGCGCGCGCGTGGTCGAGCGCGATCTCACTCGCGGGCTGGGCGCGCTCGGGGCGGGGAAGGCGCGCTTCGATCTCGTCTTCGCGGACCCTCCCTACGACGGCGAATGGCTGGCGCGACTGCTCGGCTGCGAGGCGCTGCCGCAGCTTCTGAATCCGGATGCGGTCGTGATCGCCGAGCGCTCGGCGCGCGGCGCGGCGGCGCCGGAGACCGCGCGGCTGCGATTGCGCGGCGGCAAGCGCTACGGGGAAACTGCGTTCGACTGGTACGAGAACGAGGCCGCGACGGCCGAGCCGGGAGGGGCGGAACCATGAACGACAAACGCATTGCGGTGTACCCCGCGAGCTTCGATCCGATCACGAATGGGCACCTCGACCTGATCCACCGCGCCGCCAAGCTCTTCGACGAGGTCGTGGTCGCGGTCGCGACCAACGTCGACAAGAGCGGCGGCACGTTCGCAGTCGACGAGCGCGTCGCGCTCGTGCGCCGCGCGGTCGACGGCATGAAGAACGTGCGCGTCGACGTGATCCAGACGCTGCTCGTCGACTACCTGCAGCAGATCGGCGCGCGCATCGTGATCCGCGGCCTGCGCGCGCTCGCCGACTTCGAGTACGAGTTCGAGATGGCGCTGATGAACAGCCACATGTTCCCGGAGATCGAGACGGTGTTCCTGATGACGAGCGAGCGCTGGTTCTACGTCAGCGCGTCGCGCGTCCGGGAGCTGGTGCGCTTCGGCGCCGACGTGACCGAGTTCGTGCCGCCGGAAGTCGCCGCGCGACTGCGCGAGCGGATCGGGCCGAAGCGCCGCGGCTAGGCGTCGGCGTCGCGGTCGATCTCGAGCTCCTTCATCTTCAGCTGCAGTCCGCGGCGCGACAGCCCGAGCTCCTTCGCCGCGCGCGTGACGTTGCCGTCCGTGAGGCGCAGCGCTTCCAGGATGGCGTCGCGCTCGATGCGCTGGGTCGCCGCGCGGATCCGCTCGCGCAGCGGCGTCGAACCTGCCGCGGCCGACGGCGCGCGCGTGCCGGCGCCGAGCTCCGCTGGCAGGTCGCGCGGCAGGAGCGCGGGACCATCACACAATAGTGTCGCGCGCTCGATCGCGTTCTCGAGCTCGCGGATGTTCCCGGGCCAGGCGTGCGCGCGCAGCGCGTCCATCGCCGCGGGGTCGATGCCCGTGACCGGCCGCCGCAGCTTCGCCGAGAAGCGCTCGAGAAAGAGCCGCGCGAGCATCGGAATGTCCTCGGGCCGATCGCGCAGCGGCGGCAGCGCGATCGGCACGACGTGCAGGCGATAGAACAGGTCTTCGCGAAAGCGGCCGGCATTCACCTCGCCGCGCAGGTCCTTGTTGGTGGCGGCGACCAGCCGCACGTGCACGTGCACCGTCTCGGTTCCGCCGACGCGGTAGAAGCGCCCCTCCTGAATCGCGCGCAGCAGCTTCGGCTGCGCCGAGAGCGGCATCTCGCCGATCTCGTCGAGAAACAGGGTGCCGGCGTCGGCGAGTTCGAACTTACCCGGCTTGCGAGCCGCGGCGCCGGTGAACGCGCCCTTCTCGTAGCCGAAGAGCTCGCTCTCGAGCAGGCCCTCGGGGATCGCGGCGCAGTTCACCTTCACGAACGGTCCGCCCCGCACGGCGCTCGCGCGGTGCAGGCTGCGGGCGACGATCTCCTTTCCGGTACCGCTCTCGCCGCTGATCAGGACCGTTGCAGGCGTGGGCGCGACGCGCTCGATCACGTGGCGCACGTCGCGCAGGAGAGCGCTCTCGCCGAGCAGCAGTGGCTCCGGGCTCTCGTCCGCGGGCAGCGTCGCTTCGCGCGCCGCGAGTCTGCGGGTCGAGACGGCTTTCTCCATCACCTGGCGGATCTCGTCGGGGTCGAAGGGCTTGGTGAGATAGTCGAATGCGCCTTGCTTCAGCGCTTCGACGGCGCTTCCGACGGTGCCGTGCGCGGTCAGCATGATCACCGGAATCTCTGGGTGACTGCGGCGCACGGCTTCGAGCAGCTCGAGGCCGTTCACCTTCGGCATGCGCAGGTCCGTGAGAATCGCGTCCACCGACTCGCGGGTGAGTGACTCGAGCGCCGCAGCGCCGTCGGCGGCCTCGAGCGCGCGGTATCCGTCGCGCTCGAGCAGCGCGCACAGCACGCGCCGCATGTTCGCCTCGTCCTCGACGATCAAGACCGTGCGCAGCGGCTTCACGGCGCCTCCTCGGCGCGCTTCGCCTCCAGCGGCAGGCGAATCAGCACGCTCGTGCCCTCGCCGGGCCTCGAGCGCAGCTGGATCGACCCGCCCTGCGCGCGGATCAGCCGCTCGCAGAGCGCCAGGCCGAGGCCGGTGCCCTGCTGCTTGGTCGTGTAGAAGGGGATGAACGCGCGCTCGAGCGTCGTATCACTCATGCCGGGGCCGTCGTCGTCGACCTGTATCTCGACCCAGCCGTCGCCCATCGGGCCGGGCGCGCCGCGGCGCAGCGCGACACGCACGCGCCCGCGCGCTTCGATCGCCTCGTAGGCGTTCTGCACCACGTTCACGACCACGCGCTCGAGCTGATCGGCATCGGCGTGCAGCTGCGGGAGATCGGGCTCGAGCTCGAGCACGAGCTCGACGTCGCTGCGGCCCTTGGAGCGAGACACGGCCTCGACGCAGCTCTTCACGAACACCGCGACGTCGCGGATGATCGCCGCGCGCGTGGCGGGGCGCGCGTAGTCGAGAAATGACTCGACGACGCGGTTCAGGCGCGCGATCTCCTCGATGATCACGCCCCAGAGCTCGGCGGCCTTGGCATCGGTCGGCTGCTGGAGCACCGCGACGGCGCCGCGGATCGCGGCGAGCGGATTGCGGATCTCGTGCGCGAGCCCCGCTGCCATCTCGCCCAGGGACACGAAGCGGTCGCGCGCGCGCACGCGCTCGAAGGTCTTCGAGTTCTCGAGCGACGTGGCGATCTGGTCCGCCACCGAGCGCAGCAGGCGCACCTCCTCGCTGGAGAATGACTCGCGCGAACGCGCGTCGGCGAGGGTCCAGAAGCCGACGACCTGTGACTTGGCGCGCAGCGGCAGCACGAGCTCGGCTTCGAGGTCGCGCATGGTCTTGCCGAGCGCCTCGAGCCGCGGGCGCTCCGCGGCGTTCTTCGGGTCGTCGAGCCGGCGCGCGAGCTCCTCGCGCTGCAGCACGTCGACCACCTCGACGGCAGACACCCAGACCGGTTCGGAGAGCAGGCTGACACGGGTTCGCGTCGGCAGGCCGATGCTGCCCGCGAGCTGGAAGCCGAGCGTCGCGTCGTCGCGCAGATAGATCGCCGAGGCGCGGAACAGCTCCGCCTTCTCGACCGCCGCGAGCAGCTCCTGCAGCAGCTCGTCGAGCGTCAGGATGTGCTTGAGGCGCTCGCGCAGCGGCCGCAGACCGCGCTCGAGCGCGACCTTGCCGGCCAGGAAGCGCAGCTCCATCGCGCTCTGAATGCGGTTCCGCATCGGCGCGAAGAAGAGCAGGAGCGCGAAGGACGCGACGAACGAGTTGAACACGAACAGATCGAGTCTCTCGCCGACCCAGATCCGGATCGCCGCGAAGAACCCGGCGAGACCGACCGCCATCACCGACAGCGCCACGGTGTTGCCGACCAGCTGGCGCAGGTCCGCGACACGAACTTGTGTCAGGTGCAGATAGCCGGCATACAGGTAGAGCAGAGGGAACAGCAGGGACGCCACGCGCGGCAGCGCGAGCTGCCCCATGACGACGTCGAGCAGCACGCCCCCGACGGCGATCGAGTGCGCGACCACGAGATAGCGCACGCGCCGCGCGTCGAGCGAGCCGCTCTCGTCGGCCGGCGCGTCCTCGGCGAGCGGAACTTGGCGCCAGAGCGCGAACGCGCTCGCGGCGACACAGCCGAGCGCGAAGCCGTGCGCGGCCAGGTGCAGCAGCGGCGGCCCGGGGCGCAGCGCGAGGATCGCCGCGCCGAGCGCGAACGGGGTCGCGGCAAACAGCGGCGCCCAGCGCTTCGCGATCGCGGGCCGACCCGCCAGGGTCGCCGCGCAGGCGAGCGCCAGCGGGCCGAGCGCGACCAGCGCCAGGTCGGCGAGCACGCCGCCCCACTCGAATCCGAGGCCGCGCGCGGCGCAGCCCGTACACCAGAGTCCGTAGGCCAGAGTGAGCCGCGCGAAGCGCTTCGCCGCGAGCTCGCGGCGAAGCGAGAGAAACGCCACGAGCAGCACGGCTGCAGCCGCCGCACCCATGAACGCACTCTGCGTCTCCAACCCCGCCTCGCGTCACCGCTTCTCTGTCTACTCCTTCGGGTTTCTCGCGCGTCCTCTAACGCCCGGGTTGACGGTCTCGGGAGTCAAGGGCTACTGTCGATCGAAATGCGCGAATCACAAGGGGAATTGGCCGCGTGAGCAAGATCCTCGTGGGCATCTCCGGGGGCATCGCGGCGTACAAGGCGTGCGAGCTCGTGCGCCTGTTCGCGCAGCGCGGTCACGAGGTGCGCGTGGTGGCCACCGAGCACGCGCTCGCGTTCGTCTCGCCGCTCGCGCTGCAGACACTCTCCGGCGCGCCCGTGCGCTCCGAGTTACTCGCCGCCGGCGCCGAGTCCGAGATCTCGCACATCGAGCTCGCGGACTGGGCGGACGTATTCGTGATCGCCCCCGCCACCGCGAACGTCCTCGCAAAGCTGGCGCAGGGCATCGCGGACGATCTCCTGACGACGATCGCTCTCGCGTCGCGCGCGCCGCTCGTGGTCGCACCGGCGATGAACGTGAACATGTACCGGCACCCCGCCACGCAGTCGAACCTCGACGTGCTGGCGAAGCGCGGCGCGCGCATCGTCGGCCCAGGCTCGGGCGACCTGGCTTGCGGCTGGGTCGGCGAGGGGCGCCTGATCGAGCTCGACGCGATCGCCGCGGTCGCCGAGACCTGCGTCACGGCGCCGAGCCTGCGCGGCGAAGTCGTGCTGGTCAGCGCGGGACCGACCGCCGAGCCGATCGATCCCGTGCGCGTGATCACGAACCGCTCCTCGGGGAAGATGGGCTTCGCGCTCGCCGAGGCCGCCGCGCAGCGGGGTGCGGAAGTGACTCTGGTCGCCGGACCCACCGCGCTTCCTACACCGCACGGTGTGCAGCGCGTCGACGTCGAGACCGCGGCCGAGATGCGCGAGGCGGTGCTCGGCGCGCTCGAGCGCGCGACGATCGTCGTGCTCGCGGCGGCCGTCGCGGAC
Source organism: Myxococcota bacterium (assembly GCA_044450765.1). Taxonomy (GTDB): domain Bacteria; phylum Myxococcota_A; class UBA9160; order SZUA-336; family SZUA-336; genus VGRW01. Next base: position 10,188 of record JBIOJK010000013.1, read on the forward strand.
TACGCGCCGGCGCGCGCCGAAGGCAAGAAGCTGAAGCGCGAGAAGGCCGACGTGCTGACGCTGGAGCTGGTGCGCAATCCGGACATCCTGGCCGAGGTCGTCCGGCGCCGCGGGTCGCGCACCGTCGTCGGGTTCGCCGCAGAGACCGACGACGTGCTGGCGAACGCGCGGGGCAAGCTGGCGCGGAAGGGCTGCGATCTGATCGTCGCCAACGACGTGTCTCGCAGCGACATCGGCTTCGACGTCGACCGCAACGAAGTCGCGATCCTCGGGCCCGCGCCCGACGACTTGCGCGAAGTCCCCGCCGGACCGAAGTCGGAGATCGCGGTGCGAATCCTCGAGCGCGTGCTCGAGGTGCGCAAGAGATGAAGGTCGGCCGCGCGTCGGCGCTCTCACTCCCGCTCCTCTTCGCGCTCGGCGGCGCCGCGTCCGCGCAGTCAGTGAGCGCGATCCGCATCGACGGCGGCATCAACCCGGCGATCGCGGACTACGTGGCGAGCTCGATTCGCGACGCGCAGCGGGCGGGCTCGTCGGCGCTGGTGATCGAGCTCGACACTCCGGGCGGCCTCGTCTCGTCGACCAAGGACATCGTGACTGCGATTCTGAACGCCGAAGTGCCGGTCGTCGTCTACGTCTCGCCGCGCGGCGCGTGGGCGGCGTCGGCCGGGACCTTCATCACGCTCGCGGGTCACGTCGCCGCGATGGCGCCCGGCTCGACGATCGGCGCCGCGCACCCGGTCACGATCGGCGGCGACAACCCGAAGCCGGCGCCGGCCGACGAGGGCGAGAACGGCAAGAAGGGCAAGGCGCCGCCGGCGAGTGACTTCCTCGCCGAAAAGATGGAGAACTTCACCACCGCCTTCATCGAAGAGATCGCGCGCGAGCGCAAGCGCAACGTGGAGTGGGCGGCGTCCGCCGTCCGGAACTCCGTGGCGATCGGGGCGCCCGAGGCGCTCCGGCGCAACGTCATCGACCTGATCGCGGACGACCTCGACGACCTGCTCGTCAAGATCGACGGGCGCGCGCTCAAGGTCGGGAAGCGGCAAGTCACTCTGCGGACGAAGGGCGCCGCCGTGGTGCGCATCGAGATGGGACTCCTGAACCGCGTGTTCGCCGTGATCGCCGACCCGCAGATCGTGGGCCTCCTGTTCATGCTCGGCCTGCTCGGCCTCTATCTCGAGTTCCAGAATCCGGGGACGATCGCGCCCGGAGTCATCGGCGCGGTGTGCCTTGTGCTCGCCGCGACGGCGCTGCAGATCATCCCGTTCAACTGGGTCGGGCTCCTGCTCGTGCTCGGCGGAGTCGCGCTGCTGATCGCAGAGGCCCATGTCTCGAGCTTCGGGGTGCTCTTCGCGCTCGGTCTCGCCGCGCTGTGCTGGGGCGCCTGGCTGACGTTTCACGTCCCGGAGCTCTCGGATCTCGGCTTGCCGTTCTGGCGCATCGTGTTTCCCGCCGCGCTCTCGGTCGCCGTGGCGGTGACCGCCGTGGCCTGGAGCGTGTCCCGCGCGCAGGCGCGGCCGCTCTACTCGGGAGTGGAGGGGCTCGTGACACAGGCTGGTGTCGCGGACAGCGATCTCTCGCCCGAGGGGCGCGTGCGCGTGCGCGGCGAGCTCTGGAACGCCGTGGCCGACTCGCCCGTGCCACGCGGCGAGCGGGTCGAGGTGGTCGCGGTGAAGGATCTCGTGCTTCATGTGCGTCGCAGGTCGACGCGCGAGGGGGGGTATTGATGTTCGGATTCCTCGGGATCGCCGTCTTCGTCGGCCTCGCGCTGCTGTTCTCCGCGGTGCGCGTGCTGCAGGAGTACGAGCGCGGGGTGCTGTTCCGGCTCGGCCGCTTCCACAGTGTAAAGGGAGCGGGCGTCCGCCTCGTGATTCCGCTCGTCGACCAGCTCGTGCGCGTGTCTCTGCGCGAAGTGGTCATGGACGTTCCCCCGCAGGACGTGATCACGCGCGACAACGTGTCGGTGAAGGTGAACGCGGTCATCTACTTCCGCGTGCTGCACCCGCAGGACGCGATCATCAAGGTGGAGAACTTCCTGTACGGCACGTCGCAGCTCGCACAGACCACCTTGCGCAGCGTTTGCGGTCAGGCGGAGCTCGACCACCTGCTGGCGGATCGCGAGCGGCTCAACCGCCAGCTCCAGGAGGAGCTCGACCACGGCACCGACCCCTGGGGCGTGAAGGTGCGCGCGGTCGAGATCAAACACATCGATCTGCCGCAGGACATGCAGCGCGCGATGGCGAAGCAGGCCGAGGCGGAGCGCGAGCGGCGCGCGAAGGTGATTCACGCGCAGGGCGAGTTCGAGGCGTCGCAGCGCCTGAAGGAGGCGTCCGACGTGATGCTCCAGTCCCCCTACACCCTGCAGCTCCGCTATCTGCAGACACTCTCCGAGATCGCCGTCGAGCACAACTCGACGATCCTCTTCCCGATGCCACTCGACTTGCTCACTCCGTTCATCGACACCCAGCGACACCGCTCGGGGACTTAGGTCGCCGGCATGCGCGCGGCGCGCTTCCTCCCGCTCTTGATTCTCGCGGCCGGGCTCGGGCTCTGGGCTCTGCGCGGCTTCTACGACGTCGCGCCCGACGAGCAGGCGATCGTGCTGCGGCTCGGCCGCTACGACCGCACGGTCGATCCGGGGCGGGTGCACTGGTATGCACCGGGTATCGAGATGCTGCTCAAGCAGCGAGTCACGACCACGCTGCGCGAGGAGTTCGGCTACCGCTCGAAGGGGGCGACCGGCGCCGAGGTCGAGGAGCACCCCGAGGAGAAGCGCATGCTGACGTCGGACGAGAACCTGGTCGACGTCGACTTCGTCGTGCAATACCGGATCAGCGACGTGCGAGACTACGTGCTGAACTTCCGGCCGGAGGAGCGCGAGCAAGTGATTCGCGAGGCTTCGCGCTCCGTGGTGCGTGCCGTGGTCGCGCAGAATCCGGTCGACCAGGTGCTCACGGCGCGCGGGCTGATTCACGACACGGCGCGCGAGCAGCTTCAGGCGACGCTCGAGAGCTACCGCGTGGGCGTGCGCGTCGAGAACATCCAGCTGCAGGACGTCGCCGCGCCCGAGCCCGTGCGCGAGGCCTTCGCGGACGTCGCCAGCGCGCAACAGGACCGCGAACGCGCCGTGCTCGAGGCGCAGGGTTACGCGGACAAGGTGGTCCCCGAGGCGCGTGGGCGCTCCGAGGAGAAGGTGAATCTCGCGCACGCCTATCACGAGAAGCGCATCCTCGAGGCGCAGGGCGAGAGTGCGGGCTTTCGCGCGGTGCTCGGCGAGTACAAGAAGTCGCCCGAAGTCACTCGCCAGCGGCTCTATCTCGAGACACTCGAGGCGATTCTGCCGAAGATGGACAAGGTGATCCTCGAGAAGGGCACCACCGATCAGCTCGTCCCCTATCTGCCGCTCGGGCGGCGCGAGGTGCCGCGATGAGTCGCTGGATCGCGGGTCTCCTGCTGGCGGCCGCGCTCGCGGCGTTCGCGCTGTTCTGCGTCACGGTCATCGACGAGCGCGACCAGGCGTTCCGCACGCTGCTCAACAAGGCGGAGCCGACGGTGCTCGGGATCTCGCTGAACCGCCCGAACCTGACCGAGCCGGGCTGGTACGTCGTGATTCCGGGACTGCACGAGCTGACCCGCTACGACCGCCGCAACATCTTGTTTCACTCGAGCAAGCGCTCGCTCAACACCGTCGAGCGCACGCTGGTCGACGCGGACTACTACGTCGTCTGGCGGATCGCCGACCCGCGCCAGTTCTACGAGTCGAACCGGCGCGAAGAGACCGCCGTGCAGCGCATCGACGAGCTGACTTACAGCGAAGTCCGCGAGACGGTAAACAAGCACAGCCTGGCCGATCTTCTTTCGTCGGCGCGCGAAGAGGTGCAGCGCGAGATCACGGCCGCCTCCGATGCGAAGCTCGCGCCGCTGGGCGTCCGCGTCGTGGACGTGCGCCTGGGCGCGACGCTGTATCCAGAGGAGAACCTGTCGCGCGTGTACGAGCGCATGCGCACCGAGCGCGAGCGCTTCGCGCTGAAGTTCCGGGCCGAGGGCGAGCAGCAGGCGCGCGTGCTGCGCTCGAAGGCCGACAGCGAGAGTCAGGTGATACTGGCGCAGGCCGAGCGCGAGTCTCTACAGCTGCGCGGCGAGGGAGACGCCGAAGCCGCCCGCATCTACGCCGACGCCTACTCGGGCGACCCGGAGTTCTACGCGTTCGTCCGCAGTCTCGAGGCGTACCGAAAGTCGCTCGACGCGCAGACCACGCTGGTGCTGTCGCCGCGCTCGGGATTTCTCAAGTATCTCTTCGACATGAGCGGAGCGAAGCCCGAGAAGTAGTCACTCCGGGATTCCGCGATAGCGCCAGAACCCCAGTGCCAGCGCACCGACGGTGACTCCCCAGACGGGCAGCGGCGGGGACACGGTGCCCGAGCGCGCCACGAACACCGCCGTGGTCCAGGACAGCCAGAACGCGAGCGCGCCGACGAGCGAGCGGAGCAGCGCGCGGGGCAGCGAGTCCGCGCGGTTCGAGTCACCGGTCGCGAACGGGATCGCGAGCAGGACGACGATCAAGATCCCGAACGGCTGAGCCAGCCGGCTGTGGAATGCGAGCTCGAGCCTCGCGACCTCGAGCGCGTCGCCCGCGCTCTTGCGGATCTGCCGCGCGAGCTGGCGCAGCGGCGCGTACGCCGCCGGCTCGGTGGCCCGACTCATCTCTTTGCTCGTGATTCCGAGATCGAGGCGCAGCGCGGACGCTCCGTGGCGCGCGATCCCATCCTCTGCGAACTCCAGCACCTGCGCGTCGCGGATCTCCCAGGTGTCGCCGTCCAGACTCGCCGCGGTCTTTGCGTCGATCCGTTCGCGGATCGCGCGGTGCTCGTCGAAGAGGAGCACGGTCACGTCCTGCAGTGTGCGCGCGTTCGGATCGTAGTTGCTCGCCGAGAAGATCGAGGTGCCGGACGCGAACCACCAGCGCCCCAGCAGACGCTCGGGGCTGCGCGCGGCCTCTCCGTTCTCTGCGGCTCGACTGTGTTCGAGCATCGCGCGCAGGGGCAGCAGCACTCGGTCGTCGAGCACCCCGAAGCCGAGCGCGGTCAGCGCACACAGGATCACCAGCGGTGCCAGCGCCGCCTGCAGCCGAATGCCGCCCGTGCGGATGGCGGTCAGCTCCCGGTTGCGCGCGGCGCGCGAGAGACAGAGCACCGCGCCTGCGAGACCGGAGAGCGGCACCACGATCGGCAGTACGGGGAAGCTGCGCAGCGCCACCTCGCGCAGCCCGGCGGCGACGTGACCCGCCAGGTCGTCGATGTGGAGCAGCACGTCGGCGGCCAGCCACATCGTGGCGAGGCCAAAGAACACCGCCGTGCTCGTCAGCGCGAATTCGATCAGCAGGTAGCGAGCGATCGTGCGCACGCCGCGCAGAATAGCGTGTCTTCTCGACTTCGTTCGGCTGCGCCTCACTGCGCGCGGCTTCGCCGCTTGCGGGCGCCGCTCGAGGCGGCTCTCGCGGGCGCCACTCGGTGAGCTGGGTCCGGCGGCTCTCAAGGGCGACCAAACCGCGACTTGGTCCGGCCGCGCGCGGCTCCGCGCCGCCGTTGCGTCGGCGGCTCGCAACCCGTAAGTATGAGGCCGGATGCAGGTCATCGAGGGGAGCGAGCAGCCGCGCGAAGCCGCCCGCGGGTGCGTGCTGACCGTCGGTAACTTCGACGGGCTCCACCTCGGTCACCGCGCATTGCTGGCGGCGGTCGCGGCGCGCGGTCGCGAGCTCGGCCGCCCGACCGCGCTCTACACGTTCGATCCGCACCCGCGGCGGGTGCTCCTTCCGGACCGCGCGCAGCCGCTGCTGATGACCTGGGACCAGCTCGTGGACGGCGTCGCGCGGCTCGGCATCGACGTGCTGGTGCGCGAGCGCTTCACCGCCGCCTTCGCGGCGCTCTCGCCCGACGAGTTTCTGCGCAACGTGATCGCGGAGCGACTCGCGCCGCGCGAGGTCTTCGTCGGGCGCGACTTCCACTTCGGGAAGGGGCGCGCCGGCTCCGGCGAGATGCTGGCCGCGCGCGGGCCCGCGCTCGGCATCCGCGTCGCGCTGCTGCCGCAAGTGCGCGCGGGCGACGCCGACGTCTCGAGCACGCGAATCCGAGAGTCACTCGGCCGCGGCGACGTCGCGGACGCGCGGCTGTGTCTCGGGGGGCCCTACACTGTCTGGGGTCGGATCGTCGAGGGAGATCGGCGCGGGCGCACGCTCGGTTTCCCCACCGCGAATCTCTCACCGGAGAACGAGATCGTGCCCGCGAACGGGGTCTACGCGACGCGCGTGCGCCTGTTCGACGCGAAGTCGGGACTGCTCGGTGGCGAGTCGTTCGCCTGCGTCACGAACGTCGGCACGCGGCCGACCTTCGCGCCCGGCCGCGTCCTCGTCGAGACGCACCTCCTGGATTTCGAAGGTGACTTGTACGGCAGGCGGATCGAGCTCGCGTTCCACGCGCGCATCCGCGCGGAGCGGCGCTTCGGCGGGCCGCAGGAGCTGGCGCAGCAGATCGCGATCGACGCAGGCGAAGCGCGCCGGGTGCTCGGCGCCGAGACCGAGACCGAGTGACTTCCCCTCTCGCGCGGAACGGCCGGCGCCTCCTGCGCTTCGCGTTCGACTGGCGAATCTGGGTCGGCATCGGGCTGCCGCTCGCGGCGATCGCGTACACGGTCCACGACGTCGACCTGCGCGAAGTCGGGTCGCACATCGGCGACGCGAACGTCTGGCTCGTGCTCGCCATGGTGCCCGTGCACGTGTTCGGCCTCTGGCTGCGCGCGCTGCGCTGGCGCTGGCTCGCGCGCTCGCTGTCGGAGAAGCCGCTGCCGCTCACGCCGCTGTTCCGCGCCACCGCGCTCGGCTTCATGGCGATCAACGTGCTTCCGGTCCGGCTCGGCGAGCTCGCGCGCCCGTGGCTGCTCGGTCGCGAGACCGAGGTGCGCGGCTCGGCCGCGCTCGGCACGCTGGTGCTCGAGCGCGCGATCGACTTCACCGCCGTGTCGGTGATGGGCGGGATCGTGCTCTATCTGCACTCGAAGGCGATGCCTTCCTGGGTGCGCTCGGGCGCGGTGATCTTCGCCGTGTTCACGCTGATTCCGGTGGCGACGATCGCGGCGCTGCGCATCGACGAAGAGGGCTCGCTCGCGCTGATCGCCAATCTGCTGCGCCCGTTTCCCGAGGCCGCGCGCGAGCGCGTGATGGACCTCGTCACCGAAGTGTGTCGCGGCCTCGCGGGGCTGCGCGGCTTCCAGGCCACCGCGCAGGTGTTGCTCCAGACGCTGTTGCTCTGGGGCGTCGTGCTGCCGGCGCCGTTTCTGCTCGGCCTGTTCGCCTTCGACATCGAGTTTCCGCCGCCGACGCTGGCGCTCGCGACGTTCACGACCAGCGTCTTCGTCGCCCTCGCGGTCGCGGCGCCCTCGGCGCCGGGCTTCTTCGGCGTGTTTCACTTCGCCTGCCGCGAGGCGCTCCACGTCTTCGGGGTGCCTCGTTCCGTCGCCGTCGCCTACGGAACGCTCGTGCACATCACTTACTGGGTGCCGGTCACTCTGATCGGCGGCGTCGTGGCCGCCCAGACCGGCGCGCGTTTGACGGAAATCGTCGCGCCCGGACTCGGTAAAGCTCCCTCCGGCGACCACCGATAACGCGGACGAACTCGGGTCGTCTCGCGACACCCGTCATTGTCTGGTTGTGCCGCGACGGAGGGCTGCGTGAACGATCGGATCGGCGAGCTCCTCGTACAGAAGAACCTTCTGTCGGAGGAACAGCTGAAGCGTGCCAAGGAAGAGGCGCGCACCAGCGGAACTCGCATCGGCTACCAGATCACGAAGCTCGGCTTCGTGGAAGAAGAGAAGGTCGCCGAGGCCGTCTCGAATCAGTACGGCGTTCCGACGATCGAGCTCGACGACTTCGAGGTCGACGCCGAGGTCATCGGGCTGATCCCCGAGGACGTCGCGACGAAGCACACGATCCTGCCGGTGAATCGCGCCGGCTCGACCCTGATCGTGGCGATGTCGGATCCGTCCAACATCTTCGCGATCGACGACGACAAGTTCCTCACTGGCTACAACGTCGAGGTCGTCGTCGCCGCGGAAGAGGCGGTCCGCCGCGCGATCGAGCGCTACTACGACAAGGGCGAAAACCTCGACGATGTCATGGCCGGCTTCGACGACCAGGAGTTCGAGGTCGTCGGCGACGAGGACGGCCCGAGTCTCGAGGAGCTCGAGAAGGCGGTCGAAGACGCGCCCGTCGTCAAGCTCGCCAACCTGATCCTCACCGACGCGATCAAGAAGGTGGCGTCGGACATTCACATCGAGCCGTACGAGAAGGACTTCCGCGTCCGCTACCGCATCGACGGCGTGCTCTACGAGGTCATGCGTCCGCCGCGCAAGCTGAAGAACCCACTCACTTCGCGCGTGAAGATCATGGCGGATCTCGACATCGCCGAGCGCCGGCTGCCGCAGGACGGCCGCATCAAGCTGAAGATGGGGAAGAACAAGGAGATGGACTATCGCGTCTCCGTCCTCCCGACCCTCTTCGGCGAGAAGATCGTCCTCCGCCTCCTCGACAAGTCGAACCTGCAGCTCGACATGACGAAGCTCGGGTTCGAGCAGAAGCAGCTCGACGACTTCAAGAAGGCGATTCACTTGCCCTTCGGCATGGTGCTCGTGACTGGGCCCACCGGCTCGGGAAAGACCACGACGCTGTACTCCGCGCTGTCGGAGCTGAACAAGACGAGCGAGAACATCTCCACCGCGGAGGACCCGGTCGAGTTCAACCTGGTCGGGATCAACCAGGTGCAGATGAAGGAAGACATCGGGCTCAACTTCGCCGCCTGTCTGCGAGCCTTCCTGCGGCAGGACCCCGACATCATCATGGTCGGCGAGATCCGCGATTTCGAGACGGCGGAAATCGGCATCAAGGCCGCGCTGACCGGCCACATGGTGCTCTCCACGCTGCACACGAACGACGCGCCGAGCACGATCAACCGCTTGCTCAACATGGGCATCGAGCCGTTCCTGGTCGCGAGCTCGGTGAACGCGATCGTCGCTCAGCGCCTCGCGCGGCGAATCTGTCCCGAGTGCAAGCAGGACGACGCGTCGACCACGCGCGAGGAACTCGAGCAGGCCGGGCTCACCGCGGACGAGGCGAAGAAGTGCCGTCCGGTGAAGGGCGCGGGCTGCGGGAACTGTTCAGAGACGGGCTTCAAAGGCCGAATCGCGGTGTACGAAGTCATGATCGCAACCGAAACGCTGAAGGAGTTCGTGCTGAACGGCGCGAGCTCGACCGAGATCAAGCGAGAGGCGATCCGCGCCGGCATGAGCACGCTGCGGCGCAGCGTCCTGAACAAGGTGCTCGAGGGCACGACGACGCTGGCGGAAGTCTTCCGCGTCTCGGCCAAGGACGATTGAGAGACCGATGGCGAATCTTCACCAGCTGCTGAAGGCGATGGTCGAGAAGGGCGCGTCCGACCTGCACCTGACGACGGGCAGCCCGCCGCAGCTCCGCGTGGACGGTCATCTGACTCCCCTGCGCATGGATCCGCTCTCGCCGCAAGACACGAAGCAGGCGTGTTACTCGATCCTGACGGACGCCCAGAAGCACCGCTTCGAGGCGAACAACGAGCTCGATCTCTCGTTCGGCGTGAAGGGCCTCGCGCGCTTCCGCGCCAACATCTTCGTGCAGCGCGGCGCGGTGGCCGGCGCGTTCCGCACGATCCCCTACAAGATCCTCACCTTCGAGGAGCTCGGCCTGCCGTCGGTGATCGAGAAGCTCTCGCAGAAGCCGCGCGGCTTGATCCTGGTGACCGGCCCGACCGGCTCGGGAAAGTCGACCACGCTCGCGTCGATCATCAACAAGATCAACACCGAGAACCACCACCACATCATCACGATCGAGGACCCGATCGAGTATCTGCACCCGCACAAGAGCTGCGTCGTGAACCAGCGCGAGGTCGGCGCGGACACGCAGAGCTTCAAGGCGGCGCTGCGCTACATCCTGCGCCAGGATCCCGACGTCGTTCTGGTCGGCGAGATGCGCGACCTCGAGACGATCGAGGCGGCGCTGACCGTCTCGGAGACCGGCCACCTGTGTCTCGCCACCCTGCACACGAACTCGTGCGTGCAGACGATCAACCGCGTCATCGACGTGTTTCCAGCGCACCAGCAGTCGCAGATCCGCACGCAGCTCTCCTTCGTTCTCGAGGGCGTCGTGAGCCAGACGCTGATGCCGAAGGCGACCGGCGGCGGCCGCGTGATCGCGCTCGAGGTCATGGTGCCGAATCCCGCAATTCGCAACCTGATCCGCGAGGACAAGATCCACCAGATCTACTCGCAGATGCAGATCGGGCAGGACAAGTTCGGCATGCAGACGCTGAACCAGTCACTGGCCGATCTCTACCAACGCAGACTCGTCACGCTCGAGGACGCGACCGCGCGGAGCTCGGATCCGGACGAGCTGGCGAACATCATCGCGAATCCCAACGCGCTCGCAGGACGCCGGCGCTCGACCAACTAGGTCGCGAGCGGGAGACCACCATGCCTACATACACCTGGGTCGGAAAGACACGAGACGGCCTGTCGAAGAAGGGCGTGATCGTCGCGGACGACGTCGACGCCGCGATGACGACGCTCCGGGCGCAGGCGATCACTCCGACGACGGTGAAGGCGAAGGCGAAGGCTCTCTCGGAGATCTTCCCGTTCCTGCAGCCGGGAGTGAAGACTCGCGACCTCGTCATCTTCACGCGGCAGTTCGCGACCATGATCGACGCCGGCCTTCCGCTCGTGCAGTGTCTCGACATTCTGGGCAATCAGGCGGAGAACCCGACGCTCAAGAAGATCATCCTGCAGATCAAGAGCGACGTCGAAGCCGGCTCCACGTTCTCGGACGCGCTTGGCAAACACCCGAAGCTCTTCGATCGCCTCTATGTGAACCTGGTCGCCGCGGGCGAGGTGGGCGGTATCCTCGACACGATCCTGTCTCGGCTCGCCGCGTATCTCGAGAAGAACGACAAGCTGCGGCGCAAGGTCAAGGGCGCGATGACGTACCCGGCTGCGGTCACCGTGATCGCGACCCTCGTCGTCGTCGTCATGCTGACCAAGGTCATTCCGGTGTTCGAGAAGATGTTCAAGGATTTCGGCGGCACGCTGCCCGCGCCCACGCAGATGGTCATCAACATTTCGCACTGGCTGCAGCACTACATCCTGTATCTCGCGATCGGCGTCTTCGCCGTCGGCTACGGCCTGAAGCGCTGGTACGGGACCGAGCGGGGCCGCGCGATCCTGGACGCGATCTTCCTGAAGTCACCGGTCTTTGGGTCGCTGCTGCAGAAGGTCGCCGTCGCGCGCTTCTCGCGCACGCTCTCGACGATGCTCTCGTCCGGCGTTCCGATCCTCGACGCCCTCGAGATCGTGGCGCGCACTGCCGGCAACGTCGTCGTCGAGAAAGAAATCCTGATGACGAAGTCGTCGATCGCCGAAGGCAAGACGATCGCCGAGCCGCTGCAGGGCTCCAAGGTCTTTCCCGGCATGGTCGTGCAGATGATCGCCGTCGGCGAGCAGACCGGCGCAATGGACGCGATGCTCTCGAAGATCGCGGACTTCTACGACGACGAGGTCGACACCGCCGTCGACGCACTCACTGCGCTGCTCGAGCCGCTGCTGATGGTCGGTCTGGGCGGCACGATCGGCTGCCTGCTCGTCGCCATGTATCTGCCGATCTTCAAGATCGCCGACAACGTCGTCTAGCGGGAATGCCGGCGCGGGCGCAGCGCGGGGTGATCCCGGCGAACGCCTTCGCGACGCGGCTCGTCGCGCTCGCGGCGATTCTCACGCTCGCCGTGCTCGCGCAGCTGCGCGGCGGCGGCGTGTACTCCGATCGCGTGCTCACCGCGCTCTACCTGCTGGTGCTGGCGGGCTTCCTGCTCTCACTCGCCTACGGGGCTCTGGCGGCGTGGAGCTCGGTGAAGCGGCTGCACTTGCTCGAGCTCGCCGGCGATGCGGTGTTGATCTCGGGCTTCGTGTATTGCTCGGGCGGGCCGCGTTCGATCTTCGGCTTCCTGTTCATCATCTGGATCGTCTACGCGGCGCTCACGCTCGGCTCGCGCGGCGCCGTGATCGCCTGCGGGGTCGCGACCGTCGCGCACTTCTCGATCGCGTGGGGCCCGGTCGTCGGCTGGTTTCCGCCCTATGCGCCCGAGTTCGCCGTGCAGAGTCACGAGGCGGGCGCCTGGGTCGGCGCGCACGCGGTCGCGTTTCTCGCGGTGGCGCTCTTGGCCCGGCGGCTCGCGGCCGAGGTGCAGGCGGGCCGCGAGGAGCTGCAGGAGCTGGGCGAGCTCCATCGGCGCATCGTCGACCACGTCTCGTCCGGCCTGCTCACAGTGACTCGCGCCGGGCTCATCTCGTCCTTCAACAAGGAGGCCGAGCGAATCACCGGTTTCAGCGCCGCCGAGATGCTCGGCCAGCCGCTCACCGATCTGTTTCCGACGCTCGGACCGATCGATGCCGGTGAGCGCCAGCGGCGCATCCAGGTGCAGTACCGCGACCGCGGCGGGCGACTGCTGCACCTGGGAATGTCGCTCTCCTGGCTGCGCAACACGTCGGGGCACGCCGACGGCGCGATCCTGATCTTCCAGGACCTGACGCAGCTGGTCGAGATGGAGGAGCAGCTCCGCAGGAGCGAGCGGCTCGGCGCGATCGGCCAGCTCGCGGCGGGCTTGGCGCACGAGATCCGCAATCCGCTCGCGTCGCTCTCGGGCGCGGTCGAGCTGCTCGCCGCCGACCGTCCCGCCGCGGACCGCCACTCACAGACACTGTCCCACATCGTGCAGCGCGAGACCGCGCGCCTGAATCGCCTGGTGAGTGACTTCCTGACTTACGCGCGGCCCGGCCCGGGCAGGAGCGAGCCAGTTCCGCTGCGCGCGCTGTTCGAGGAGATCGCCGAGCTCGTCGCGCGCGACGCGTCGCTCGGCATCCAGGTGCGGGTCGACGTGCCCGAGAACCTCGAGGCGCTCGGCAATGCCGACCAGCTGCGCCAGGTCTTCTGGAACCTGATCCTGAACGCGGCTCAGAGCGAGCCGGCCGACCGCAGCGTGCACGTCGCCGGCGCGCGCAGCGGCGAGAGCGTGGAGATCTCGATCGAGGACCGCGGCTGCGGCATGGCGCGCGAGTCGATGGAACGCCTGTTCGAGCCCTTCTACACGACGAAGCCCAAGGGCACCGGCCTGGGCCTGGCCACCGTACACCGAGTGGTGGAGGCGCACGGCGGGCGGATCGGCATCTCGAGCGAGCCCGGCAGAGGCACGACGGTGCGCGTGTGTCTGCCGAGCGCGCGGCCTTAAGCGCCTTCACCGAGGTTCCGATCGGCCAGCGAGAGGGGAGACGTTTGGCGCGCATTCTGGTGGTCGACGACGAGACCAGCATGCAGGAGTTTCTCCAGATCCTCCTGCAGCGCGAGGGTCACGAGATCAGCGCCTGCGGCTCGGCGAGTGAGGCGCTGGTCGCGCTCGAGAGCGACGACTGGGATCTGGTGATCAGTGACATCCGGATGCCCGGAATGTCGGGCCTCGAGCTGCTCGATCAGGTGCGCCGGCTGCACATCGAGACGACCGTCATTCTGATCACCGCCCACGGCACGACCGAGTCTGCGGTCGAAGCCATGAAGCACGGCGCCTACGACTATCTCACGAAGCCCTGCTCGGTCGACGAGATCCGGCTCGTGGTCGAGAAGGCGCTCGAGAAGCGCGACCTATCGCACGAGAACCAGCGCCTGCGCCAGCAGCTCAAAGTCGAGAGCGCCTTCCCGACGATCGTCGGCAAGAGCGCCCGCATGCAGGAGATCTTCGCGCTGGTGCGGCAGGTCGCGCCGACGCGCGCGAACATCTTGATCACCGGCGAGAGCGGCACCGGCAAGGAGCTGATCGCGCGCGCGATCCACAATCTCTCGGACAGGCGCGACGCGCCGTTCGTCGCGGTGAACTGCGGCGCAATCCCGGAGAACCTGCTCGAGAGCGAGCTCTTCGGCCACGTGAAGGGGTCGTTCACCGGTGCCAGCGCGAACAAGCCGGGTCTCTTCGAGGTGGCGAACGGCGGCACGCTGTTTCTCGACGAGATCGGCGAGATGGCGCTCGGTCTGCAAGTCAAGGTCCTGCGCGCGATCCAGCACCGCACCTTCCAGCGCGTGGGCGGGACGAGCGAGATCCACGTGGACGTCCGAATCCTGTGCTCGACCAACCGCCGGCTCGACCTCGAGGTGCGCGAAGGGCGCTTTCGCGAGGATCTCTTCTACCGGCTGAACGTGATCGAGATCGAGCTGCCGCCGCTGCGCGATCGGCCCGAAGACCTGCCGCAGCTCGTCCAGCACTTCGCGGAGAAATACTCGAGCGAGCTCGGCAAGGACGTGCGCGAGATCGATCCCGCGGTGCTGCCCGTGCTCGAGAGCTACGGGTTTCCGGGCAACGTGCGCGAGCTCGAAAATCTGGTGGAGCGGGCAGTCACTCTGGCGCGCACTAACGGGATCACGCTCGAGTGCCTGCCCGGCAGCGTGCGCCGGCCCGCCGAGCCGACGATCGCGGCGCGCATCCCCGCGGACGGTGTCGATCTCGACGCGCTGCTCGCGAGCTACGAGACCTCGCTGATCCAGGAGGCGCTGCAGCGCACCGGTGGCGTCAAGAAGCGCGCCGCGCAGCTCCTGGGCGTGACCTTCCGCTCGCTGCGCTACCGGCTGGAAAAGCTGCGACTCGACGATGGGAGCGACTAGTGGCGAGTGAGTCGGTGCCGCGCCCCGTCACCCGCGAGCGCGCGAAACGTCACTCGGTGACCTCGAACACGTTTGCCGACGGCGGCGCATCTCTGGCCGGATCTCCCGCGGTCGCGCGTGAGTCCGGTCCGTGCTGCGCGCTCGCGAGCGGGCAGCTCGCAGCGGGCACGAGGCTTGCTCTCTCGCGGGCCGCCAGGCGTTCGCGACTTGGTGGGACAGCGTCGCCGGGCAGCGATTCACGAGTACGGTACTCAGCAAGGAGAACAAGAAATGCTTCGAAACTTGAAGAAGCGTGAAGGTTTCACGCTGATCGAGCTGATGATCGTCGTGGCGATCATCGGCATTCTGGCGGCCATCGCCATCCCCAACTTCATCAAGTTCCAGCTCCGCTCGAAGGCGGGCGAGGGCAAGGTGAATCTGGCGGCGATCCGCACCGCGGAGGAGTCATACTTCGCGGAGGCCGGCACCTATCTCGAGTGGAACGCGACTCCGGCCGCGATCCCCGGTCAGCAGAAGGTCCTGTTCGCGGCGGCTTGCCCGGCGCCTCTCCCGGCGGCGTTCAGCGCGCTCATCGGCTACTGCTGGATTGGCTGGCAGCCGGAAGGCGACGTGTTCTACTCGTATGAGAACACCGTCAACTTCCCGGGTGGCCAGTCGAACCAGTTCTGGGCCGAGGGCGTGTCGGACATCGACGGCGACTTCGTCAGCGGCGCCGGTGGTCTGGCGAACCCGTGGGGCATCGACCAGCCCGATACGCGCGGCACGTCGCTGGCGGCGCCCACCGCGACGCTGTACCCGTGCGCCGCGGTGCTCGACGCGGGCACCGGCCTGGCGGCCCTCGGTCAGGTCGGCCCGTGCGACAGCGTAGACAACGCGCGCAACACGTTCTAGTCCGGTCCGTTCCTTCCTGAGCGCCGGCGGGATCGAGTCACTCGGTCCCGCCGGCCTTTTTTTTCCGGCAGCTCCGGCACTCAAGTCGCCCCAATCCCGCTCCGATTCCCGGTTCGTGACCTCCGTTCGTCCGTCGCGAGTCCCCTTCGAGCTGCTGCTGCTCCCGTGGTTGATCGCCGCCGGGTGGGCGTCGTTCTCGGCGAACCACTGGCTCGAGAGCCGAGCCGTGGAGCAGACCGCTTCGGGGGACGTCGGCCCGCTCCCGGACGGCCACACTGTTCGCATCGCCTCGCTCGGCTTCGCGCGGCTCGCGGCGGACTTGTTCTGGATTCGGACGGTGTCGTACGTCGGAGGCGAGGAGGCCGCCAAAGCGAAGTGGCCCGGGGCCGAGCGACTGGCGAACCTGGTCACCGACATCGATCCGCACTACGACAGCATCTATGTGCTGATGGCGTCGGTCCTCTCCGGTCTGCGCACCGATCCCGACGCGGCGATCCGGCTGCTCGAGAAGGGGGCCGCCGTCAGCTCCTACTGGCGGATCCACTTCCTGCTCGGCTTCCAGTATTTCATGGAGAAGCAGGACTACGTCCGGGGAGCCGAGTCACTGCAGCGAGCGGTCGCGCTCGGCGGTCCGCAGTACCTGCAGTTCCTGGTGACTCGGCTGTACACGAGTGCGGGCGATCCCGAGACGGGCATGCGCTTCATCGCGGCGCGCCTGCAGCAGGAAGAGAACCCCGACGTGCGCGCCAAGCTCGCGAAGCGCTTCGCCGACCTCTGGATCAACCGCGACCTCGGGCTGATCAATACGGCCATCGCGGGCCATCGCGCGGTGCACCACCGCGACCCCGCCAGCGTGAGCGAGCTGGTGACCGAGGGCTTGCTCGCGAAGCTTCCGCGCGATCCGAACGGCGGCGAGTACTCGATCGCGAACGGCGCGGCTCACTCCGCGATGCCGTACGAAGTGTTGCTTCCTCACCCGACGCGAGGAGAGAGATGAGCGCGATCCGCACCGCGAACCTGCACAAGACCTTCCGCACCGGCTTCTGGATGCGCCAGGTCGAGGCCGTGAAGAACATCGACCTGGACGTGAAGGCCGGCGAGATCTTCGGGTTCATCGGACCGAACGGCGCCGGCAAGACGACCACGATCAAGGTGCTCACCGGACTCGTCCTGCCGACTTCGGGCCAGGCCTGGGTGCGCGAGATCCCGGTGAGTGACCCGGCAAGCCGCGCCCGATTGGGTTTCCTGCCCGAGGGGACGTTCTTCCACGACTATCTCAGCGCGCGCGAGTTTCTCGACTTCCACGGCGCGCTGCTCGGCATCTCGAAGGACGTGCGGCGCGAACGGATCCCCCGGCTGCTCGAGCGCGTCGGTCTCTCGGGCGCCGCGGACCGCCAGATCCGCCGCTACTCCAAGGGCATGCGCCAGAGGGCGGGCCTCGCGCAGGCGCTGATCGGCGATCCCGAGATCGTGATCCTCGACGAGCCGATGTCCGGCCTCGACCCGCTCGGCCGCAAGGACGTGCGAGACCTGATTCTGTCACTGCGCGACGAGGGCAAGACGGTGTTCTTCTCCTCGCACATCCTCGAGGACGCCGAGGTGATCTGCGACCAGGTCGCGATCATCCTGTCCGGGAAGATCGTGAAGCAGGGCTACCTCGACGAGTTGCTCGGCCAGGAAGTCATCGGCAGCGAGCTGGTCGTGGAGTCGATCTCTCAGGTGCTCTTCGACGAGCTGCAGCGCAACGCGCGGCGCGCGGTGGTGCAGGGCGGCCGCTTCCTGTTCGAGTTCGGAGTCGAGGGCGACGGCGAGAAGGCCTTGGACCGCGTGCGCGAGAGCGGTGGCCGGATTCGCAGCTACGTACCGAAGCGACGAAGCCTCGAGGACCTGCTGCTCGAAGGCCTCGCGCAGGAGAAGGCCCGATGAATTCCCTGCACCGGATCGGAGTGCTCGCGCGGAACACCTACCGCGAAGCGGTGCGCGACAAGCTGCTCTACAACTTGCTCCTGTTCGCCGGTCTGATGATCGCGAGCTCGATCCTGCTGGCGCAGCTACAAATCGGCAAGGACGACCGCATCTACCGCGACGTGGGGCTGGGCGCGATCGCGTTCTTCGGCGTTCTGATCGCGATCTTCGTCGGAATCAACCTCGTGTACCGCGAGATCTCGACGAAGACCGTGTACACGATGCTCTCCAAGCCGGTGCGGCGCTGGGAGTTCATTCTCGGAAAGTATCTCGGGCTGCTCTCGCTGCTCGCCGTCGAAGTCGCGCTGATGAGCGCGTGCTTTCTCGGCGTCCTGGTCTGGAAGGGCTCCGAGTTCTCGACGGGCCTCGTGTGGGCGATCGCGATGATCTATCTCGAGCTCGCGCTGGTGACCGCGATCGCGATCTTCTTCTCGAGCTTCACCTCGCCCTATCTCGCGGCGATGTTCACGGTGGCGCTCTGGATCGTCGGGCATCTGCTCGCCGATCTGCGCGCGTTCGGGAAACACGCGGACATCCCGGGCCTCAAGCAGCTGCTCGAAGCGCTGTACTGGACGCTGCCGAACCTCGCGCGCCTCGACTTCAAGGCGGACGCGAGCGCGGGAAATCCGATCGAGCTCGCGCGCGTGGGCATGGCCGCGCTCTACGCCGCGCTCTACTCGTTCCTGCTCATGTCGGGAGCGGTCGTGCTCTTCCAGCGGCGCGACTTCCGCTAGACCGCGCTACGTTTCGAGTCATGGGGGAGCTCGGACTTTCGACGCCGGCGCTCACGGCGTTCGCGTTCGTGCTGGGCACGTGCATCGGCAGCTTCCTCAACGTCGTCGTGTGGCGCCTGCCGCGCGGCGAGTCACTCGTCCGCCCGGGATCTCACTGCCCGGGCTGCGGCGCCGCGATCCCCGCCTGGGCGAACGTGCCGCTCGTGTCCTATCTCGTCCTGCGCGGGCGCTGCCGCGGCTGCCGCGCGCGCATTTCGGCGCGCTATCCGCTGATCGAAGCGCTGACCGGCGCGGTCTTCGCCGCGCTGCTCTGGTCGCACGGACCGACGCCGCGGCTGCTGGTCGAGTGGCTGCTCGCGGCGGCGCTGATCGCCGTGACCTTCATCGACCTGGACTACCAGATCATTCCGAACGCGATCACACTGCCCGGTGTCGCGCTGGGGCTCGTGCTCTCGCTGGTCGCGCCGCAGCTCGGTGTCGACTGGCGCGATGCGTTGCTGGGCGTGGTCCTGGTCGGCGGCGCGCTGTGGGGAATCTCGGCGGGCTACGAGAAGCTGTCGGGCAAGATCGGGCTCGGCATGGGTGACGTGAAGCTCGTGGCGATGCTCGCGAGCTTCCTCGGGCTCGAGGCGGCGCTCGGGGTGCTGATCGTCGGATCGCTGGTCGGGTTGACTTACGGGATCGCAATGCTGATCTGGATCCGGGGCGGGCGAAACACTCGGATCCCGTTCGGGCCCGCGCTCGCGTTCGCGGGCCTCGTGTTCCTGTTCCAGCCGAACTTGCTCGCGCAATTCCTGGTGCGCCCGTGAGGCTGCGGAGCGGCGGCGTGCAAGTCGAGATCGTCGCGAACCTGTTCGTGATGATGTTCGCCGGCCTGGCGCTGGTCGCGGTGGCGATGGCGAGTCTCTCGGCGGGCCTCGCGCGCCAGGACGCGATGGAGCGCCTGCGAATGGGGTCGCGCTATTTCGAAGCGCTGCTCGCGCGCGGCGTCGACCGACTGCCCGACCTCGCCGCGCTCGCGCGCGCCACCAGTCCGCGGCTCGCCGGCGGCGAGTTCGGCGTGCTCGACGCCGAGGGCCGCCCGCTGATGAGCGAGTCACTCGGCGCGCTTCGCAGCCAGGAGGTCGCGCAGCTCGTTGCCGCGGCGCGCGCGAGCGACGAAGTGATTCAGGAGGGGAGTCTTCTGAGCGGCGAGCTCACGCTCGTGACCCGCGTGCGCTCGCGCGCGGGCGAGATCGGGTTTCTGATCGGGCGGTCCTCGCGCGAAGACTTCCGCGCGCGCCTCTCGCCGCTGGTGGGCGCCGGGGCCTGGGTGCTGCTGATCGCGACCGCGGTGTTCGTCTCGTTCGGCGCCTGGCTGCTGCGCCGCCGCGTCGTGCTTCCGCTCGCCGAGCTCGCCGAGGGAACGCGGCGGGTCGCGGCGGGAGATCTCGCCGCGCGGATCGCCGCGCACGGGCCCGCGGAGCTCGCCGAGCTGGCGCAGGCCTTCAACGGCATGACCGAGGCGCTGGCCGCGGACCGCGCGGCGCTCGAGCGCGCGCACGAGGCGCTCGCGCGCGGCCGCCGGCTCGCGGGCGTGGGTCAGCTGGCGGCGGGTGTCGCGCACGAAGTCGGCAATCCCGTCGCGGCGATCCTGGGCTACGCAGAGGTGTGTCAGCGCGACCGCGGCGCGAGCGAGCGCACGCGCGAGCTCGCGGAGCGAATCGGCGAGGAGGCGCTGCGAATCCGGACCCTGGTGCGCGAGATGCTCGACCTGACGCGTCCGGATGCGCTCTCGCTCGAGTGCGCCGCCTCGGCCGAGCTGGTCGCGCGCGTGGCGGAGCGGGTTCGCCCGCAGCCACTGCTGGCCGGGATCGAGCTGTCAGTCGAGGTGGATCCCGAGCTGCCGCCGGTCGACGTCGACCTGCGCCGCATCGAGCAGATCTTCGTGAATCTGATCGAGAACGCGGCGCACGCGCTGCGCGGCGTGGAGGCCCCGAGAATCGAGATCCGCGCGGAGCACGCGCGCGATCCGGCGCGACCCGCGCGCCGCGCCAGCGACCGCGGAAGCGCGAGTCGCAGCGCCGAGCGCGCGCCGGACTCCGTCGCCTTCTGCATCAGCGACAACGGGCCGGGAATCGATCCCGAGCATCTCCCGTACGTGTTCGACCCGTTCTTCACCACGAAGGAGCCCGGCGAGGGCTCGGGCCTGGGGCTCTGGAATGCGCATCGCCTGGCCGAGCTTCTGGGCGGAAGGCTCGAAGTCGCGAGTCAGTCGGGCCGGACTTGCTTCAGATTGGTGTTGCCCGCGGCCGATACGAACGGCGGGCATGGCCAAACGCCGGGCGCTGATCATCGATGACGAGGCGGGGGTCCGCCAGAGCCTCGGGCTGATCCTCGAAGACGAGGGCTACGAGGTCGCGAGCGCCGCCGACGGAGACAGTGGCTTGCGCGCCGCGCAGAGCGACCGCTTCGACGTCGTGCTCTGCGACGTGCGCATGCCGCGCCGCGGCGGCATGGACATCCTCGAGGACCTGATCCGCGCGCAGCCCGACGCGACCGTCCTGGTGATCTCGGCGTTCGGCCAGGTCGAGCAGGCGCTCGAGGCGGTGCGCAAGGGCGCGTACGACTTTCTCGCCAAGCCGTTCACCTCGCAGGAGCTGCTGCTCGCGATCCGCAAAGCGGACGAGCGCGAGAGACTGCGCCGCGAGAACCGCACGCTGCGCCGCGCGCTCTCGCACGAAGCGGCCGGCGTCGCGATCGCCGCGGCGTCCGCGGGCATGCGCGAGGTCTTCGAGCTGGTCGAGCGCGCCGCGGAGTACAAGACGACGGTCCTGGTGACCGGCGAGAGCGGGGCAGGGAAGGAGGTCGTCGCGCGCGCCGTGCACGGTCTCTCGGACCGCGCGTCGGAGCCGTACGTCGCGGTGAACTGCGGCGCGATTCCGGAGTCACTGATCGAGAGCGAGCTGTTCGGTCACGTGCGCGGCGCGTTCACCGGCGCGGACAGCGAGGCGCGCGGCATGTTCCGCGAAGCGGACGGCGGCACTCTGTTTCTCGACGAGATCGGCGAGCTCCCGCCCGTGACCCAGGTGAAGCTGCTGCGCGTGCTCCAGGAAGAGGAAGTCCGCCCCGTCGGCGCCGCGAAGACCTTCCCAGTCGACGTGCGCATCATCGCCGCGACCGCGCGCGACCTGGAGCAGATGGTGGCCGAGGGTCGCTTCCGCTCGGACCTCTACTACCGGCTGAACGTGTTCCGCATCCACGTTCCCCCGCTGCGCGAGCGACCCGAGGACGTGCCGCTGCTCGCCGACCAGCTGCTCGCGGCGCACGCGCGCAGGATCGGAAAGGCGGTCGAGCCGCTCGACCGGGACGTGCTCGAGGCGCTGGCGGCTCACTCCTGGCCCGGCAACGTCCGAGAGCTCGAGAATTCGCTCGAGCGCGCGCTGATCCTCGCGCGCGGCCGCCGCATCACGCGCGATCTCCTGCCGTTCGTCCCTCCCCCGGCGGAGCCGTTCGAGGATGACGCCGGAGACGCCACCGTCTCGAGTGACTCGTCCGGGCAGACGGACGCGAGCGCCGAGGACCTCTCGATCAAGCGGCGCGGGCGCGCGCTCGAGGACCGGCTGATTCGGCTGGCGCTCGTGCGCACGCGTGGCAACCGCACGCGCGCCGCGCGCCTGCTCGAGCTGTCACCGCGCGCGCTCCAGTACAAGCTCAAGGAATACGCGATCGACCCGCTCAATCCGCTTCCGGCC
This sequence comes from Myxococcota bacterium, assembly GCA_044450765.1. Lineage (GTDB taxonomy): Bacteria > Myxococcota_A > UBA9160 > SZUA-336 > SZUA-336 > VGRW01. The sequence goes on from JBIOJK010000013.1 coordinate 32,279, forward strand.
GGCTCCGATAGCTGAGTCACCCAGGAGCAGGCAGTCTGGCTCCTTGGCGGAGGGCCGTCATGAAGCGAGCCATCGCAGCCGCGATCGCGCTCTCGTTCGCCGCGTGCGGCGGTTCGTCGGACGCTCCGTCGACCGCGCCGGCCCGCAAGAACGCGCAGACCTCGGCGGCGTCCAAGGAGAACGAGGCGCCCGAGATCCAGAGCGCGGAGATCGTGCCGAATCCGGCGGGCGCGGCGGACGCGCTGGGCGTCGAGGTCCACGTGCGCGACGCGGAGCACGATCGCCTCACGACGAGCGTCGAGTGGTTCAAGAACGGCGTGCTCGTGCCCGAGCTGCGCGAATCAGTCGTCGAGGCCGGCACCTTCACCCGCGGCGACCGCGTGTACGCGGTCGTCCATGTCTCGGACCCCACGCACGAAGTGACTCGTCAGACCGCGGCGCTGTCGATCGGAAACTCGGCGCCGCGCCTGCACGCGGTGATGGTCACTCCGCTTCAGCCCACGGCGACCGATCTGATCGAGGCGCAGCCGAACGCGGATGACGCCGACGGGGACTCGGTCGAAGTCAGCTACCGCTGGTTCAAGAACGGCGTCCTGATCGCGGGCGCGACGAGCAACCGGCTGCCGGCCGGCAGCGTGCGGCGCGGCGACAAGCTCGGAGTCCAGGCGTCGGCGAGTGACGGCAGCGACACCAGCCCGTGGGTGGCGTCGACCGAGGTCCTGGTGGCGAACGCCAAGCCCACGATCACGACTCAGCCCGGCTACGAGATGGGCGCGAGCGGCGTGTACAGCTATCAGATCGGCGCGAAGGACCCCGACGGCGACGATCCGCTGAAGTTCGAGCTGGTCGAAGGGCCTCCGGGCATGGCGATCGACGAGGCCTCCGGCGTGCTGACTTGGACCGTTCCGCAGGACGCGAAGGGCAACAACCCGATCGAGATCGCGGTGAGTGACTCCTTCGGCGGTCGCGCCACGCAGCACTGGGCGCTCTCGGTCGACTGGAATCAGGCGCCGGCGAGCCCGGCGGCGACTGCGAGTGAGAAGACCGGCACGAAGAAGGCGGCCGCCGCGCCCGACTCCGACGAGGAGGCGCCGGCCAAGGCCGCGGCGCCGAAGGCGAAGGCCGCACCGGCGGTGAAGGAAACGCCCGCCAAGGCGAAGCGCCTGGCGGCGAAGCCCGCGGACGAGAGTGACAACGAGCCGGAACAGGATCAGGGAGAACCCGCGGGAGAGGAACCGTACTAGTGGACTCGCCGGCCTGCGAGTCGATGAAGCCAAGCTTGGGGTCGCGTTGCCTCAAGTCGCTTTTTCGGCTCGCCGATCAAGGCCCGAGGCGAATCAGCCGGATCCAATAGGTGATCCAGGTCACGAGCGGACGCGATGCAAACAGAACTCAAGTCTCTTGCCGGTTCGCAAACGGAGGGTCTCTGTGGCCAGTAACAATGTTCGCCGGATACGCGAGGCGCTCATGATGAGCAAGGCCGAGCTGGCCCGCAAGGCAGGTCTCTCGACCCTGACCATCGACCGCGTCGAGGCCGGCAAGACCTGCCGTCTCGACACCAAGCGGAAGATCCTCCACGCGCTGGGTCTGCGTGTCTCCGACAAGGACTCGGTCTTCGGGGACCGACCCGTCGACCATCTGCTCGCCGCGCAGCACAGCGACGGCTTGCTGAGCGGGAGCTGAGGCGGGGATGGCACTCTTCGGAAACAAGACGGTCATCGGTCTCGACATCGGCTCCAGCACCGTGAAGGCGGTCGAGCTCGAGCCGCACGGCGGGAGCTACCGCCTGCGCGCGTTCGGCTTCGCGCCGCTGCCGCCCGAAGCGATCGTGCAGGGGTCGTTCATGAACGCGCCCGCGATCTCGGCTGCGATCGCGGAGGCGTGCTCGATGGGCAGCTTCAAGTCGAAGGACGTCGTGACTTCGGTCTCGGGTCACTCGGTGATCGTCAAGCGCATCTCGCTGCCGGCTCAGTCGAAGGAAGAGCTGGAAGAGACGATCCGCTGGGAAGCCGAGCAGTACATCCCGTTCGACATCAACGAAGTGAACATCGACCACCAGATCCTGCGCGAGACGGGGATCGACGGTCAGATGGACGTGCTCCTGGTCGCCGCGAAGAAAGACCTGATCGACGACTACCAGAGCGTGATCACCGAGTCGGGTCTCTCGCTCGTGGTGATGGACGTCGACGCGTTCGCGGTCGGCAACATGTACCAGCAGAACTACGAGCCGGCCGACGACACGACGGTGGCGCTGCTCGATCTCGGCGCGTCGGTCATCAACATGAACGTGATGGCCGGGTCCGTGCCTGTCTTCACCCGCGACATCACCTCGGGCGGCAATCAGTACACCGAGGAGATTCAGAAGACGCTCGGCATCACCTTCGAGGAAGCGGAGCGCATCAAGATCGGCGGCCGGCCAGGCGAGACGAGCAAGGACGTCGTCCCGCAGGAAGTCGAGGAGGCGATGCGCGAAGTCTCCGAGACGATGCTCGGCGAGATTCAGCGCTCGCTCGACTTCTACCGCGCGACGGCGGCGAGCGCGCGCATCGAGCGGATCCTGCTCTGCGGCGGCGCCGCGCGGGTTCCGGGTCTCGACCGGATCTTCCACGACAAGCTCGAGATCGCGGTGGACATCGCCGATCCGTTCCAGCGCGTCGAGATCGCCTCGAGCGCCGGCGACGAAGATCGCCTCCGCGAGCTCGGTCCGGCGCTCTGCACCGCGATCGGACTCGGCATGCGGCAGGGGGACGACAAGTGATTCGAATCAATCTCCTTCCCGTCCGCGAAGCCCGGCGCGCCGCGAACATGCGGAAGCAGGGCATGCTGGTCCTGTTCTCGGCGGGTGCCGGCGTCGCGATCTGTCTCCTGCTCTCCACCTGGATGGCGGCGCGCACGGCTCACGAGCGCTCGCTGATCACCGCGCGCGAGGCGGAGCTGAAGAAGCTCGACGCGACGCTGGCCGAGGTGAAGAAGTTCCAGTCCGAGCAGGAAGACATCGAGCAGAAGCTCGCGATCATTCAGCAGATCGAAGCCGCGCGCATGGGCCCGGTCAAGATCATGGACGAGCTCGCCACCCGGATTCCGCAGCGCGTCTGGCTCACCAAGATGAGCGAGAAGAGCGGCTTGCTGGAGCTTGAGGGTCGCAGCATCGACGCGGAGGTGGTCGCGGACTTCGCGGCCGTGCTCGAGCAGTCGACGCTGCTGTCGGCGGTCGATCTGCAAGAGACTCACCTGGAAGAGGTCGAGGGCTTGAAGCTCTCGGCGTTCAAGCTCACGGCTCAGTACCCGTTCCTGAAGACCCCCGGCGCGTCCGATGCGAAGGGGGCCAAGGGCGGCGGCGGAAGAGCGGCACCCGCAGCGCGCGGCAAGAAGCCGGCGGCCGAGTAGGACTAGGAGAGGCGAGTCATGGCGATCGGCGAGAACATCGACGCCCAGAAGCTGATGCAGCGGTTCGAGCGGCTGCCCGCGCCGGCGCGCAGCGGCGTGCTCGCGGCGATCGCGCTGGTGGTCGTCGGCCTCTACATGGTGCTGTTCTTCGGCGGCAACGAGACGGCGCTGCGCGCCCTGCAGACCCGGCGCGCGAAGGTCGAGCAGGACATCCAGTCCGCGCGCGCGGTCGCGAGCAACCTCGAGAGCTTCAAGAAGAAGCGCGAGGAGCTCGGCCAGCAGCTGCAGGCGGCGCTCGAGAAACTGCCCGAGTCGAGTGACTTGCCCGCGCTGCTCACGAACATCTCGACGCTCGGCAAGAAGTCGGGTCTCGAGATCCAGACCTTCAAGCAGGGCAAGAAGATCGACCGCGGCTTCTACTCCGAGCAGCAGATCGAGCTCGAGTTCACCGGCCAGTATCACGACATCGCCCTCTTCTTCGACCGCGTCGCGAGTCTCTCGCGCATCGTGAACCTCACCGACCTCAAGTTCGAGGTGGAGAAGGACACGGGCGAGAGTCCGACGCTCAAGGTGAAGGGGATCGCGGCGACCTTCTACTTCAACGACTCGTCGAAGGCAGCACCCGCCCCGGGCGCGCCGCCGGCGAAAGGAACGTGAGATGAGGGAGCTCCGAATCGTCCGCCTCGCCTGCGTCCCCGCGCTCGCGCTCACGCTTGCCGCGGGCTGCGGCGGCGGCGACAAGGCCGACGCGAACGCGGCGAAGCCGGCCGCGCAGAAGATCGCGAAGGCGGAGCCAGAAGCGGCCTCCACGGCGCCGTATCACTACGACCCCACGGACAAGACCGATCCGTTCAGGTCCTACATCCGGCGCCAGGTGACGCTCGAGAACGAGGCGAACGAGTCGCCGCTCGAGCGCTTCGACCTCTCGCAGCTGATCGTGATGGGAATCATCTGGGGCGTCGACGAGCCGCGGGCGCTGGTCCGCGATCCGACCGGCAAGGGTTACATCGTGCGCGCCGGAACGCCGATCGGGAAGAACAAGGGACGGATTCTGCGCATTCAGGACAACAAGGTGGTCGTGAAAGAGACCTATCTCGACCACCTCGACAGAGCGACGACCAAAGAGGTGGAGCTCGAGCTCTACGCCAACGGAAGGAACGGAGCATGACTCGGAGGGTGTCACTCACGACGTGGACGCTGCGCGCCGTCGCTGCGCTCGCAATGGCCGCGTTCCCGCCGCAAGCGCGGGCTCTCGGGGCCGATGTGAAGACGATCTCCGCCGTCGAGGTTCAGAACGACGCGGGTGTGACTCGGATCGTGCTTCGGGGCGCCAAGGACGCGATCTACACCGCGTTCATGCGCGAGGATCCGCCGCGCTTGATCATCGAGCTGCCCGACGTGGCGTTCGAGGGCGTGAATACACCGATCAGCGTCAAGAACGGCCTCGTGGAGGACGTGACTCTCGGCGCCTTCGGCGACGTCAAGGCGGGTCACAACATGGCGCGCGTGTCGATCGCGCTGGCCAAGCCCGCGGAGTACGAGGTCAAGCCGCAGGGCGACGAGATCGCGGTCGAGCTGAAGCCGAGCAGCGAGGCGGCGAGCACCGCCCCGACGCAGCCGGGTCCGCCCGACGTCTCGCCTGACGACGAAGCCGCGTTCGCAGCGGCGGCGACCGAGCAGGCTCCGCCGGCGGCGCCCGCTGCAGGCATGCCCGCTGGCAACGCCGCCGCCGCGAAGCCCGCGGCGCCTGCAAAGACTGCGGGTCCCGCCAAGGCGCCGGCCGTGAAGACCGCGTCCGCCAAGGTGAAGGCGCTCGTCGCGAGCGCGAACGGCATCGAGATCCAGGCCGACGGGCCGATCGACAACGTCGACTCGTTCCTGCTCTCGAACCCCGACCGCGTGGTCGTCGACCTGTTCGGCGCCAAGAGCGGAATGACTCACGCGAAGCAGACCTTCGCCGACGGCATCGTGTCGCAGGCGCGCATCGGCGAGCACCCGGACAAGGTGCGGGTCGTGCTCGACCTGCGCATGAAGACGGGCAAGCCGACCGTGGTGCCCACCGACAAGGGCGTGCGCATCGAGCTCGCGAGCGACGGCAAGAACGCGTCGAAGGCGAATGACTCGGCGAGCGCCATGCCCGCGGCGCCGGCGCCGGGCGACGCGCCCGCTCCGGGCGGCGATGCGGCGGCTCCGGCCGGCGGCGGCTCCGCGCCGAGCGCTGCGAGCGCGTCCGGCGAAGGCGCCGTGCAGAGCGTCCACTTCGAGTCACTTCCCGGCGTCGACCGGGTCGTGCTCACGCTCGACCACAAGGTGACCGCGACCCAGTTCGAGCCCGATCCGGGCACGCTGATGGTGCTCCTGAAGGGCGCCAAGATCGACGCCGCCACCGAGCGCCGCGTCGACACCAAGGAGTTCGGCGGCCCGGTCGAGATGTTCTCCGTGTTCGAGACGCCCGACGTGCAGGCCCCCGAGGTCCGCGTCGTGCTGAAGCGCAATACGCCCGAGAAGGCGAAGCTGACTTGGGAAGGCAGCCAGCTGCGCATCGAGATGGCGCGCGCAGGCGGGGCGCCGGCGACCGGCTCGAGTGACTCGACCGGCGCGGCGAACAATCCGCCCGCCGCGCCCGCGGTTCCGGCCGACCTGGCCGAGCCCGCCGATGCGAACGCCGCGGCAGGAGCCCCGGCGGCTGCAGGTGCTCCGGCCGATGCGCCCGCGGCGTCGGACTCGACCGCCGGCGCGCCGAGTGACTCGGCTCCGAAGGCTCCGCGCGCCAAGGCCGTGCCGGCCGACGTCACGGGCAAGGCCGCTCCCGCGGGAATCAAGACCGCGGGCGGTGGACAGGTGGCGTTCGATCCGTTCCTCGATGGTCCCGCCGACCCGGCGTCGATCGACATCCTCGAGGAGGGCGGCTTCGACGAGGACAAGCAGTATCAGGGCCGCCGCATCTCGCTCGACTTCAAGGACGCCGACATCGGCAACATCCTGCGCCTGATCGCGGAGGTCTCGGACCTGAACGTGATCGCGGGTCAGGAAGTCACCGGCAAGGTCACGATCCGGCTGGTCGACGTGCCCTGGGATCAGGCGCTCGACGTGATCCTGCTGACGAAGGGCCTGGGCTTCGTGCGCATCGGCAACATCCTGCGCATCGCGCCGGTCGACTCACTGAAGCAGGAGCGCGAGGCGCGCCTGCAGGAGCGCCGCTCGCGCGAGAAGCTGGAAGACCTGGTCGTGAAGCTGCAGCCCGTGAACTTCGCCAAGGCGGGCGACCTGGACAAGCTGGTGAAGCGCTTGCTCTCGTCGCGCGGCTCGGTGAACGTCGACGAGCGCACGAACACGCTGATCATCAAGGACATCCCGTCGGTGATTCACGAGGCCACGGCGCTCGTCAAGGCGGTCGACACGCAGACGCCGCAGGTCATGATCGAGGCCAAGATCGTCGAGGCTTCGCTGAAGTTCTCGCGCGGTCTGGGCGCGATCTGGGGTGTGGGCTGGAGCGCGCCGACCGACGCCTCGGGCACGCCGCGCAGCAGCCTGACCGGCACGGGTGACCAGTCCAACAACTTCATCGCCTCGAACGCGATCTCGGCCGCGACGGGCCTGATGAACATGGGAATTCTCGGCCTCAACGACAAGCTGCAGCTCGACATTCAGCTGCAGGCGCAGGAAGAGAACGACCAGGGCAAGGTCATCTCCTCGCCGCGCGTCATCACACTGGACAACAAGGCCGCGCTGATCAAGCAAGGTGTCGCGATCAAGTTCACGGAGTCGACGGCTGACAAGCTGACCACGACGTTCGTCGACGCGGTGCTGCAGCTCAAGGTCACGCCGCACATCACCGCGAATCGCTCCATCATCATGAAGCTGGGCGTCTCGAAGAACTCCCCGGCGCTCGACGCGTCGGGCGGTACGGTCGTCGGTATCAACAAGAACGAGACCACGACGGAAGCGATCCTGCGCGACGGCGAGACCATGGTGCTGGGCGGCATCTACGTGATGGACAGCGGCCGCTCGCGCAGCAAGGTGCCGTTCCTGGCCGACATCCCGGTGATCGGCGCAGCGTTCCAGAGCGAGAGTCTGAAGGACGAGCGGCGCGAGCTCCTGGTGTTCGTGACTCCGCGCGTCGTTCAGGGCATGCAGCCCGACGCCGAGTGAGGCGGTATGCTCCCCGCGGATGGGGAGCAGCGAGCGCGATCGATGCGTGCTGTTGTGCGGGCTGATGGGCTCGGGCAAGAGCCGCGTCGGTCGCGCGCTCGCGTCTAGGCTCGGCTGGGACTTCCTCGATACCGACGAGACCGTGGAGAGGGCGGCCGGGATGAAGATCTCGGAGATTTTCGCGCGCGAGGGCGAGCCGGGCTTCCGGCGGCGCGAGCGCGAGGCGATCCTGGCCCTGCCGACCGAGCGCTGCGTGGTGGCGCTGGGCGGCGGCGCGGTGGTCTCGGCCGAGAACCGCAGCGCGCTGCGCGAGAAGGGCACGCTCGTCTGGCTGGACGCCTCGCCCGAGACTCTGGTCGCGCGCATGGGCGAGTCGCAGAAGCGCCCGCTGCTCGCGGGGCTCGATCGCCAGGCGCGCGTCGCGCGGCTCAGCGAGCTGCGCGCCGAGCGGCTGAGCGCCTATTCCGAGGCGGCGCTACGCGTCGTCACCGACGGCTTCGAGCTCGCAGAGGCGGTGACTGCGGTGTACGACGCGCTGGCCAAGCGGAGCGCCGCATGAGCACCGTGCAGGTCATGCTCGGCGCGCGCAGCTACCCGATCCGGATTCGCCCCGGCTCGCTCGCCGACCTGGGAGAAGCCCTGGTTGCCGAGTTCGAGGCGACGAGCGCTGTGGTGGTCACGGCGAAGCGAGTCGCGCTGCGACACTTCGACACGCTGGCGGCGGGCCTGGCCCGCGCGCACGTCGAGCTCGAGCGGCTGCTGGTTCCCGACGGCGAGCGAGCCAAGACGCTGCGCGTCGCCGCGGGCCTGTACGACCGCCTGGTCGAGCTGGGAGTCACTCGCCAGACGCTGCTGATCGGGCTGGGCGGCGGAGCGACTTGCGACCTCGCGGGCTTCGTCGCGTCGACGTTTCTGCGCGGCCTGCCGCTGGTGCAGGTGCCGACGACCCTGCTCGCGCAGGTCGACGCCAGCGTCGGCGGAAAGACCGCGATCAATCACCCGCGGGGCAAGAACCTGATCGGCACGTTCTACCAGCCGCGCCTGGTCTGGGTGGATCCGGACGTGCTCGCCACTTTGTCGCCGCGCGAGCGCCGCGCGGGGCTGGCCGAAGTGGTGAAGGTGGCCGCGATCTGGGATGCGGACTTCTTCAAGTGGCTCGAGGAGAACGTCGCGGCCCTGCTGCGGCTCGAGCGCGAGGCGCTGAGTCACGCGGTCTCGCGGGCGTGCGGGATCAAGGCCGAGGTGGTCGGGCTCGACGAGCGCGACGCGGGCCTGCGGGCGCTCTTGAACTTCGGTCACACGCTCGGGCACGCGGTCGAAGTGGTGAACGGCTATCGCCACGTGCGCCACGGCGAAGCGGTCGCGCTGGGCATGGTCTTCGCGGCGCGTCTCTCCGAGCGCCGCGCGCTCGCGCCGGCAGGGACCGCCGCTCGGATCGAGGGTCTCTTGCGCCGAGTCGGCCTGGCGACGGAGATCGGCGACCTCGAGGCGCAGCGCGCGGCTTACTTGCGCGCGATTGCGGTCGATAAGAAGGGCGCGGATGGCGCCATCGGCTTCGTCGCGCTGCGAGAAATCGGGCGCTCGGAGCTCGTGCGACTCACTCCGCAGGAAATACTCGCGGGGGCGACATGAGCGGCAACGATCCGGCGAAGATGCGGCTCGAGCTCGCGCGCATGCACTGGGCGCTCGGCGAGCGCGCGGAAGCCGTGAGCGCGCTGGAGCGCGTTGCGCAGAAGCTGGCCGATCCCGATGCGCTGCTGGCGCTGGTCGACGCGTGTCTCGAAGAGCTCGAGGCGGGCGACGCGGTCGACCTCGCGGCGCGCCTCGCCGGCCTGCGCGCGCGCGCGATCGAGAAGCTCGAGGCGCGCGACAACGCGGACCTTCCCACGCCGCTCGCGAGCCCGACCCTGGCGAAGCTGCTCGCGGACCAGGGTCACGACGACAAAGCGCTGGCAGTCACCGACAATCTGCTGCGCCGCAATCCGGCGGACGCGCGCGCGCTCGCGCTGCGCGAGGAGATCTCCGCGAAGCCGGCGCGACCCAGAAAGACTCACGCGCGCGCCATCGCCGAGCTCGAGCGCTGGCTCGCGAACCTCGCACGCCGCAAGCAGGGAGACGCCTTCGCATGACCTTCCGCGAGATGCTCACCACCTTGGTCGACCGCACGCCCGGGGCGCTCGCCGCGGCCTTCATGGCTTCGGACGGCGTCGCCATCGACGAATACTCGCGCGAAGGCGCCGAGGTGGATCTCGGTGCGATCGCAGTCGAGTTCGGCCGGATCTTCGAGCAATCCCAGAAGGTCGCCGCGTCCCTCTACGGCGCGCGCGACGGCGAGCTCGACGAGCTCTTGCTCGTGCTCGGCGGCCACCAGATCCTGTTCCGCCGCCTCGACGAGGACAGCTTCCTGATTCTCGCGCTCGAGCAGACGGGGCTCGTCGGCAAGGCGCGCTGGCTCGCGCGCAGCCTATTGCAGGAGATCCGGGAAGCGCTCTAACGTCGCTGCCCATGAAGATCCTGGTCCTGCACGGCCCCAATCTCAACCTGCTCGGCGAGCGCGAGCCCGAGATCTACGGCCGCACGACCCTGGCCGAGATCGACGCGCGGCTGCGCGAGCAGGGGGCCGCGCGCGGCGCGTCGGTCGACAGCTTCCAGTCGAACCACGAGGGCGCGCTGATCGACCGGATCCAAGCCGCGCGCCGCACGCACCAGGCGATCGTCATCAACCCGGGCGGTCTGACACATTCCAGTGTCGCCCTGCGCGACGCGCTCGCCGCGACCGGGCTGCCGGTGGTCGAGGTGCACCTGTCGAACATCTACGCGCGCGAGCCGTTCCGGCGCCACTCGTACGTGTCGGCCGTCGCGCTCGGTCAGATCTCGGGGCTGGGCGCGAAGGGCTACGAGCTCGCGCTCGACGCGCTGCTCGACCGCCTGAAGTAGATGCGCGCGCGCGCCTGGCGGCTGTTCCAGGACGGCGCGGGCGGCGCGGCCTGGAACATGAGCGTCGACGAAGCCCTCCTGCTCGGCGCCGAGGACGCCGCGCCGGCGCTGCGGCTGTACGGTTGGCGCGAGCCGAGCGTGTCACTGGGCTTCCGGCAAGCGGCACCCGACTGGCTCGAGCGCTGCGCAGCGCTCGGCGTCGAGGTGGTCCGGCGCGTGACCGGAGGCGGCGCCGTGCTCCACGCCGGAGACCTGACCTACGCGGTGGTCGCAGCGGCGGACGCGCCGGACCTGCCGAGTGACTTGCGCGGCAGCTACGAGTGGATCCGCGCGCGCCTGGTCGCCGGGCTCGCGCGCGCCGGGCTCGCCGCGTCCGCCAGCCGCGCGCGCGCGGGCGCCGACCGCCTCGAGCTCTGCTTCGCGGGCGCGACCGGGTACGAGGTGGAGCTCGACGGCGAGAAACTCGTCGGCAGCGCACAAAGGCGCACGCGCCGCGCGTTTCTGCAACACGGCTCGATCCGCATCTCGGACGACGCGGCGCTCTACCGCGCGCTCACCGGCGCCGCGCCGCCGGGCCCGAAGCCGCCGCCGATCGGGCTCGACGCGCTGCGCGCCGCGCTCGTCGCGAGTTTCTCGTCCGAGCTGGCGGGCGGGCTCGAGCTGGCGGAGTTGTCCGCTGCTGAGCACGCCTGGGTCGAGGAGCGCTGTGCCGCTCGACGCCGTTCGGGTCTACTCGCGCCACCGCTCGCGTTCAGAAGAAGGTCGGATCTCGCCGATACGCAGACGTAGCGAGGACCCCCCGGGAGTTTCGAGGTCTTCGCAGCGAGCGAGGACACCCCCCTGGCCTTCACGCCCAAGAAGCGCAAGACGCTCGAGTCCGCGCAGAAGTACGCCCAGAAGGGGTCGTACGACAAAGCGCTGGCCGAGTACGACAAGCTGCTGAAGGCGGACCCTCGTGACTCGAACATCCGCCTGAAGATCGGCGACCTGCTGCTCAAGAAGGGCGACAAGGCGAAGGCCTTGCAGACCTACACTGAGGTCGCCGAGATGTTCTCGCGCGGCGGCTTCGACGCCAAGGCCGTCGCGATCTACAAGCAGATCCTGCGCACCGAGGAGGAGTCACTCGAGGCGCGCACCCATCTGGGCGAGTGCTTCCAGCGCATGGGGCTGACCTCGGACGCGCTGCGCGAGTTCCAGGAAGCCTTCAAGATCTGCCAGAAGAAGGAGCTGAAGCGCGAGGCGTTCGAGCTCCTGCGGCGGGTGGCCTCGCTCGACCCGTCGAACATCGCGAACCGCCTGAACCTCGCCGACCTGTTCGCGCGCGAGAAGATGGAAGACGACGCGCGCCGCGAGTACACGTCGCTGCTGGAAGAGGTGCGCAAGCAGACCGGCGTCGACCTGGTGCTGCGCGTCGCCGAGCAGATGCGGCGCGCGTTTCCAGACAGCCGTGAAGCGCTCGACGCGCTGGCCTGGGCGAAGATCCAGACGCGCGAGTTCGCGGACGCGGTGAAGCTGCTGAAGGCCGCGCTGCCCAAGCATCCCGACGACATCGCGCTGCGCGAGTCACTCGTGGCGGCCTACGAGGGCGCCGGCGACGAGGCCGCGGGGCGCAAGCTCTGGCGCGAGATCGCGGAGCTCTACAAGACGCGCGGCGACGTCGAGAAGTCGCGCGAAATCATGCAGCGCCACGGTGGACTCACTTCGTTCGGTGGAAGCTCGGAGGAGACCACCACGCCGAGCCTCCTGCTGACGGACCCGACGGCGGCGCCCGCGGCCGGCGCGGGCGATGACGACGACGACGACAATCTAGAGCTCGAGCTCGACGAGCCCGCGCCCGCCAAGCCCGCGCCCGCGAAGCGGTCGTCGATCGTCGAGAAGTCGGCGCCCGGCGTGCAGCACCGCACCACGCCGGCGGTCGCCAAGCCGCCGCCGCGCACGCCGCCTGCCGCGCCCACGACTTCGGCCGCGGAGATGATCGCCGAAGCGCGCGTCTCGCTCGAGTTCGGCGATCCCGCGGAGGCCACCCGCCTCGCGAAGCTCGTGCTCGAGGCGGACCCCGACTCACTCGATGCCCGCAAGATTCTGGCGGACGTCGAGCGCGGGGCCACGACCGAGGTCGACGGCGACGAGATCGAGGTCGAAGTTCCCGACGACGACGCGCCGCAGATCGAGCGCACGTCTCACGCCGAGGCGGCGCCGGCGGCCAGGGCAGCGGCGAAGTCCGGCAAGCCGCAGATCGCGGCGCTCGCCCCCAACGAAGAGTTCGACAGTCTCCCGGACATCGAGATCGAGCTCGAGGACGAGGAGGACAAGGACGGGAAGTTCGCGTCGGTCGAGCCGCCGGTGCAGCTGCACGACGACCCGCCGCCGGATCTCGCGCCCGCGAAGCCCGCAGCGAAGGTGATCGCCAAGTCCGTCCCGCAGCGCGTGGTGAGTCCCCCCGCGCCCCCGCCGGAAGAGGACTTCGACATCGAGGTCGAGATCGAGGGTGACTCCGAGCCCGAGCCGGAGCCCGAAGCCAAGGACGATTCCGCGGCGGACCTGGACCTCGATCTCGACGTGGGCAACGACGACTCACTCGAGTTCAGCGAGCCGCTGGCTTCGGATCGCAAAGAGCTCGGGAGCTTCGCGCAGAGCAGCGCGCGCATCGAGGAGAGTCTGTCCGAGGCGGACTTCTATCTCGAGCAGGGCCTGATCGACGAGGCGGAGCGCCTGTACCAAGCGGTGCTCGAGAAGGTGCCCGCGCATCCGAAGGCGCAGCTGCGCATGGGCGAGATCGAGGCGCGCCGCGCGAAGGCCGCCCAGCCGGGCAAGGCGGCGAAGCCCAGGCGCGCGGCGGAGCCCGCGAAGATCGCCGATCCGCTCGGCGACACGATGGTGCGCGAGCCGGACGGCGACGAGGCGCTCTCGATCCCCGATCTCCCCGAGGAGCTGGTCGCGCCTGCGAAGAGGCCGGCCGTCGCCAGGCCCACGCCCGCTGTCGCGAAGTCGGCTCCGAAGCCGGCGGCAAAGAGGGTCGAGCGGACCGTCGTCGCGGAAGACACACTCCCCCCGGTCGAGCTCGAGCCGCCCGAGGACCTGCTCGCGGTCGAGCCCGCCGATACGGCGCCCGAATTCCACCCCTCGGAGCTCACGGCGGAGTTCCACGAAGACGAGGCGGAGGCCGCGGCCGACGAAGACGAGATCGATCTCGCCGCCGAGCTCGACGAGGACGACGACACGTCCGGCGGCACGATCGGAACACTGGTCGGTGTCGGGTCGCTCGGCAAGGGCTTCTCGGACGTGTTCTCCGCGTTCAAGAAGGGAATCCAGGAGCAGGTCGCCGAGGGCGACGCCGACACTCACTACGACCTCGCGATCGCCTACAAGGAGATGGGCCTGAACGAGGACGCGGTGCGAGAGCTGGAAGTCGTGCTGCGCACGGGCGCCCGCTCGATCGAGGCGCTCTCGCTGATGGCGACCTGCAAGCTCGCGCTCGGCGATGCCGAAGCCGCGGCGCTGCACCTCGAGGACGCGCTCGAGCGCGCGGGTGACTCCGACGAGTCCTCCGTGTCGCTGCGCTACGACCTGGCCGAAGCGCTGCTCGCGGCCGGCCGCGAGGCGGAGGCGCTCGAAGCATTCCAGAAGGTCTCGGCGGCGGATCCCGGTTTCCGCGACGTCGCCGAGCGCATCGCAAGGTTCAGTTAGTCGCGCGGCGGGCCGCGCGCGGGGGCACCGATGGAGCATCTCGAGTTCTTCGAACTACCGGCGGATCCGTTCCAGAACGACGCGGACACGCGCTTCTACTACGAGAGCGCGCCGCAGAAGCGCGCGCGGCTGCGGCTGCTGCGCGGCATTCACCAGAAGAAGACGCTGTCGGTCCTGGTCGGCGGGCCCGGCCTCGGAAAGACCACGCTCGCGCAGGTGGTTCTGAAGACACTCGAGGGCAAGGACTACGCGGCGCACTACCTGTCGATCCCGCACGAAGCCTGCTCGACCGGCTGGCTCTTGCCCAACGTCGCGCGCGGGTTCGGCGTGCCGCTGCCGTCGGCGCAAGTGTCTCAGCTGATCGACCAGATCCACGCGCAGCTCGTGGCGATCGCGACCTCGCGGCGCACGCCGGTGTTGCTGATCGACGAGGCGCAGCTGTTCCGCAACCGCGACGCGATGGAGGAGTTCCGCGGGCTGCTGAACCTGACCCACGAGGGGAAGCGGCTGCTGTCGATGGTGCTGTTCGGCTTGCACGAGCTCGCCGACATCCTGAAGCTCGACCCGCCGCTCGCGCAGCGCGTCGAGGTGCGCGTCGAGATGACCGCGATGGACTGGCTCGAGTCACAGGCCTACGTCTCACATCGCCTGCGCCTCGCGGGCGCCAGCCAGGCCGTGTTCAGCCCCGACGCGCTGGAAGCGCTGTTTCGCTGGTCCAACGGCGTCCCGCGCGTGCTCAACACGCTGGCGGACAACGCGCTCTTCGAAGCGTTCCTGACCGAGACGAAGCCGGTCGACAGCCCGGTGGTGCAGACCGCGGCCGAGGCGCTCGGCCTGCTGCGCGCGGCGTCGGACTCGGTGCCCAACATTCCGCCGCTCGCCCCACCCGCGCCCGACCTGCTGGGCGCGACCGAGGTGAAGCTCGCGGCGCGGCCCGCCCGCACGAGCGAGACGATGCCCGTCGCGCGCCCGAGCCCCGCGCTGCGCGGCCCCGAGCCAAAGCCACAGGCTGCGCCTGCGCCGGCTCCGGAGCCCGAGCCTGAGTCCGAGGAACCGGAGCTCGCGGCGCTGGTCTCCGACAACTCGACGCCCGACTGGCTCGAGCCGCTCTCGCCCATGCCCGAGGACGTGCCCGCCGCCGACGCGACACTGATCCGTGTCACTGCCGGGCCGGCGATCGAGCCGCCGGCGGCCGACGAGATGGACTTCGAGCTCGAGGAAGTCATCGCCGAAGACACCGTGCCGCCGACCCCCGCCCGCGCGCGCCCCGCCGCGAAGTCAGTCGCGCCGGACCCCGAGCCGGAGCCGGAGCCCGAAGTCGCCGAGGAGCTCGAGCTCGGCATGGAGGACGACGACTCCGACGACGCCGACTTCAGCCTGGCCTCGCTCGTGAATGACGGCGACGGCGACAGCGAGGAGGAGGCGGCGCTCGCCGAGCTCAGCCCCGATCCGGAACCAGAGCCCGAGCCCGATCTCGCACCCGTGCGCCGCACGCCGCCGATCGCGAAGTCCGCGTCCGTCTCGAAGCCGGTGACTCCCGCAAGGGCGACCCCGGCAAAGGCAACTCCCGCGAAGGCGACGCCTGCGAAGCCCGGCCCGGCAATCGCGACCAGCGACGACGGCAGCTTCGACCTGGGCAGCCTCGTCGCCGAGGAAGACACCGGCTCGGGCGCGCTTCAGCCGCCCGCGAAGGACACGGACGACGACGACCTCGACGCGCTCTTCGACGAGATTCGGATCGGGGACAAGTAGGAGGCGGCGGGTCGCGCGCGTCGGCTCGGCCCGCTAACATCGCGCGCACGCGGGAATAGCTCAGTTGGTAGAGCATCAGCTTCCCAAGCTGAGGGTCGCGGGTTCGAGTCCCGTTTCCCGCTCCAGCGACATCGTTCGCCGCCGCGCGGCGTTAGAAGCCCGCGCCCGTTCGCTTTCGAGCGCGCTCTCGGCGTCATCGCGCGCAACTGTGCCCCATGGTGGCCTTCGGAGCTCCGGGAAGTCGGAGAATGTGAGGTCCTGCTCCTGCGTCGGCAGCGAGTGAGTGTACGTGCGGAGCGTGATCTCCGGGTTGCCGTGGCCGAGCTGATGCGCGACCCAGCGCACTGACTACCCCGCCTCGAGCGCGAGCCTCACCACTCGAGCCGCCGTCGCCGCGAGGTACTAATTCGAGCTTCACCCGCCGATCGCACTAGACG